>NZ_AYZC01000037.1:0-8415 GCF_001436775.1 Lactobacillus acetotolerans DSM 20749 = JCM 3825 | reverse complement strand
GTGGTATGACTTAGGTAACAACCAATGGGTTCGTGCTAACGATTTAACTGGTGCCAAAGTCGCTGCTCCTGCAGCTAAGATAACCACTACCAATACTACTAATTACAACACTAGAACCAACAATAACTCAGCTTCTTATGCTAGAAGCAACAATTCATCTTACACTTCAAACGCATCTGGTTCAGACGCAAGTGCCAAAGCATGGATTGCTAATAAAGAATCCGGTGGCTCATACGGTGCAAACAATGGTCAATACGTAGGTAAGTACCAACTTTCAGCATCATACCTTCACGGTAATTACTCAGCTGCAAACCAAGAAAAAGCCGCAGATAGTTATGTAAACAGTCGTTACGGTTCATGGTCAGCAGCCAAGTCCTTCTGGCAAGCAAACGGTTGGTACTAATAAAGCCAATAAACTAAAACTAAATAACAACAGAATAATAAAATTAAAGAGGCAGTTTAATTAACTACCTCTTTTTTTCAATATTATTTTGACTAATTACTGCATTATAATGCTATTTTTGTTAAAATGTTGGTACTATTTTACTAAAGGAAGAAACTATGAGAAAAACAAAGTTAATCACTGCTATTCTAAGTGTTACCCTATTATTTAGTGGCGCAGTTGCTTTAGAAGAGACTAATCAACCACAAACGGTTCAAGCTGCAGCTAAAAAGCTGGGCTCTGTTACTGTTAAGGGTAAAAAAAAGTTCGGCTTTATAAATCAACGGGGAAACATTCGAAGTATCATGCTTCACCTAAGAAAAAGTACTCTTATACTGCTAAGAAACATTTAAAAATTGGTAAGAAAAAACTGTTAGCTTATAAAATAGGTAACGATTCTCACTGGATTTTATCTAAAAATGTAAAAGTAACTAAAAAGATCAGTTATAAATCAGCTAGTATAAAGATGCCAAGGGGATATACCCGTTCAGCTTTATTGAAAGCTTATCAAGGTAAGCCAAGTGCTGATTTTGTTAAAGCTTCAATGAGGGGAATGAATGATAATACTTTTAGTCGAACCAAGACGGCTGAAAGCAAAAATGATAATGATACTATAATTGATCCGACTAATTTAACTACTGCTCAAAGTTCAGAACTTACGAGTTATACATTGCGCTTAATAAATGAAGCTAGAAGTGATCTGAATTTAAAACCATGGTTAGGAAGCAGAGGTACGCAAAAATTAGCTCAAGATATTGCTAATGAGTATACTAAAAATGGTAGGAGTATCAAAGATGGACATTATGTAGCTGGAATTGTTCATGCATGTAAGGCAAACGGGTTGAACCTTAATGATAATTATGTTGAGGATATGGCCGGCTTTTACAACCCGAAGCAAACGATGACCATGACTGAGATGAAGAAGAACGTTTACTTTGGCTTAAAGCAGATGCTTTTTGGTTACGTTGGTAGTGGCGAAGGTCAAAGAAACAATAAGAAATATTATAGAGAATGGGAACATGCAGGTGACTTGTTTAACACACAGGGTTCGCTTCATGACGGCGACCATAATTACTTTGGTTTCAGTATTTCTAAAGCTAATAATATTTATTCCATGCACTATATAAGTGTTCCGACATTTATTGTTAAGAGCAGTAAGTATAATATTTCGTTTAGACCATAAAAAATTAAATTGATTAGGGCTTAAGTTTTATAACTTAGGTCTTTTTTGTTCTTCTTTACTTTAATAATTGTGTATATGATAATGAGAATATAGTTTTAAATGAAATGTTTTCAGAAGGGAAATCTTATGTTAAAGATCGACCACCTAAGTAAAAGCTTTGGTGCTAAAAAAGTCTTAAGTGATGTTAACTTTGAAGTTCCGAACGGCAAAATTTTGGGAATTATTGGTAAAAATGGTGCGGGTAAAACGACCACGTTTCATAGTATTCTTAACTTTATTACTTTTACTGGAACGATTTTATGGAATGGCGAGCCGCTGACAGAGAAAGATTATGATCAAATTGGGTATTTACCAGAAGAACGCAGCTTGATACAGAAATTGACAGTTAAAGAGCAAGTTCGTTACTTGGCTAATTTAAAGAATATGTCGACAAAAGAGATTTATCAGAAATTGCCAGTTTGGATGGATAAATTGAAAGTAAAAGGTAATTTGAATGATAAAATTTCTAGTTTATCAAAAGGAAATCAGCAAAAAGTTCAATTAATTTGTACTTTAATTCATCAACCTTCGTTAATTATTTTAGATGAACCCTTTAGTGGATTAGATCCAATTAATGTAGATATTTTAAGGAACACAATTTTAGAAGAGAAAAAACGTGGAGCTGCGATTATTTTTTCTGATCATGATATGAATAATGTGGAAAGCCTCTGCGATAGTATTGTTTTGTTGAAAGACGGGTATGCGGTGATTAATGGTAATTTGCATGATGTTCGATCTAGCTTTGGCAATACCAATATTTTTGTTGAGGCTGAATTAGCAATAAGTAGATTAAAGGAATTACCACATGTGCTTTCTGTAATTGAAGAAAAAGATGGCTTGTATAAATTAACTATTTCAGATGAAAAATATGGTCCTGAAATTTTTGATCAACTAACCCATGGTCAATATATTAAAGTCTTTGCTCAGCAACCACCAACACTAACCGATATCTTTAAGAAAGAAGCTTAATCATGAAGAAAACTTTTATTGTTCTCAAAGAGAATTATTTGCGTCAGATTAAGTCTTGGAGTTTTATTACATTAGTGTTAGCACCGTTTGCTTTTTTTATGGCTGGTATTAGTTATTTGGAAGCTAAGAATAGTTCGGATAATGATCAAATTGCTGTAATTAGACAGGTTAAAAAAGCCCCTCTTAATAGTTATGAATTAAAGAAGCAAGGGATCGATGTTACTAGTAAATATGCTAATATTACCGCTGCTAAGAAAGCTTTGAAAAAAGATAAGATTCGTGGTTACTTAACTGCTAAAACTGAAAGTAGCCAAGTAAAAGTTACTTATGTTGGGTCTAGTAATCTAGATAATAGTGAAAAACAAGGTATTAATAATATTGCTGGCAAATACCAACAAATTCTCAATATTAGACAGTCTAGAATTAATGATAAGCAGTTAAAAGTGTTAACTCGTAAACCGAGTTTTAAACAAAAGATTCAAAATAGTAGTCATGCTAGTTCAATCAAAGAAATTTCAACTATGATTCTGATCTTTGTGATGTACTTTATCTTAACGACTTATGCTTCGATTACGGCTCAGGAGATTGCCTCTGAAAAGGGCTCTAAGATAATGGAGATTATCTTTTCCAGTATGAAAGCAATTAGATATTTTTATGGAAAAATATTGGCAGTATTTTTTTAATCATGACTCACCTAGCAATCTATTTTATAGGTGGCTGGATTTTCTTTGAAGTTGCTGTCAGAATTAAATCTTTGGCTCCGATTATAAAAAAATATAAGCCGTTAATTGATGGGGTCATACACAATTTGGTGTCGAGTAGTCTGCTCTATGTAATCTTAGGAGTCATAATTTATACCATTCTCTCAGCTTTATGTGGTGCTTTGGTTTCTAGAGCGGAGGATGCTTCTAAGGCTACGCAACCAACAATGGTTCTAACTATATGGTTGGCTTCTTTGGAGCCCTTTCGCTACAGCAATCACCAAACAATCTTTTTGTCAGAATCTTTTCTTATGTTCCATTTACTTCTTCTTTCTTTATGCCGATTCGGTTAGTCAATGGAACAGTTTCGCCGTTAGAAAATACTATTTCTTTAGTGATATTGGTAGTAACAATTGTTGTCATGTTGATTTATATTGGTAAAATTTATGGTGGTTTGGTTTTACAAACTGATGATATTGGCCTGTTTAAAAGTCTTAAACGTGGAATTTCAACAAGGTAAATATCAAATTTTTATTATTCATTTAATTTAGTCATAACAAAAGCCTCAAAAGCTAAATGCTTTTGGGGCTCATTATATTTCCTAATATTTATGAATATTGTTTACAATAAAATAGATTATTTAGGCTAGATTTAAATCTGAATGAGATCCTGTCGAAATAAAATGAATATAATTACCTTTGCGATAGTATATTAATATCCAATCAGGTTTAATATGTAGATCTCGTTCTGGCTCACGATTAGTTAATTTATGATCCTGATATTTTTAGGGATAGGGTCACCATTTAAGAGTATCTGAAAAATTTGATCAAAGTCAGCATGTTTGTGTCTTCCATCATGGATTAATTTCTGATATTCCTTCTTGAAGTTATGAGTGAAAACGGGTTGATATTTTTCCATTAATTATATAACCATTTCAACCCTTCTTTACCATTTTTAAATTTTTTGACTTTGCCTTCTCTATCTTGTTGAATATCTTCTTTTAATTGATTAGATGGATGAAAATTACCAATTTCTTGTTGCTTTAGCTGCATCTCCAACATCTGACGAGCTTCTTGTGATGGATTTAACCCATGTGCTTTGGCATTAGCAGCGATACGATCTTTAGTGTCTTGGTCAATGGTAATATATAATTTGCTTTTTTTATTTTTCCCTTTGACTGTCATTCTGCCCATCTCCATTCAATAATTTCTGTACGATAATTATATCATAGAGATTATTTTATATGTGTTAAGGTAATTTATATTGATCATCCTTTTATAAAATTAATTGTAAAAAAGGAAGGAATGTGTATGGCAGTTTATATTCGTTCAGCTAAAATCAATGATTTAGATGAGATTATGTTGATTATTGATGAGGCTAAACAATTGTTAAAAAGCGATGGAAGCCCGCAGTGGCAGGATGGCACTCCTAATAGTGATATATTTCAAGAAGACATTAAGAAAAAGCGCTGCTATGTCTTGGTTGTTGGCAAGCAAATTGCTGGTGTAGCAGTGCTAATGACGACCAAGGATCCACATTACACTAATATTGAAGGTGGGGTATGGAAAGATAATCGCCGACGATATGCAACCATTCATAGAATTGCTATATCAGATCGTTATCGTGGTCAACATTTGGGAGAGATATTCTTTTCAAATTTAATTTCTCACGGGGTAATGCTGGGCATTCACAATTTTCGGATTGATACCCATGCTATGAATAAGAGGATGCAGCATTTAATTAAAAAATTTGGTTATCATTATCGTGGTATTATTTATGTTAATTCGACTAAAAACGGAGCACGTTATGCTTATGAATTAAATTTATAGGGAAAATAAGATGAAAAATTTTATGGAGGAATGAAATGACAAAAACTGTCTATTTGGTACGTCACGGGCAAACTTTTTTTAATTTTTACCACAAAGTTTAGGGCCGCTGTGATTCACCGTTAAACGAAACAGGGATTCGTCAAGTTGAAGCTACACGAGATTATTTTAAAAAGAAGGGTATTAAATTTGATAAAGCTTTTTCTTCAACACAAGAACGAGCCAGTGACACCCTTGAAATAATCACCGATCATAAGATGAAATATAAGCGCTTAAAGGATTTGCGTGAAAAAAATTATGGCATTTATAAACGTAACGATGAATATTTGTTGCCCTAGTTGCTGGACATGGTGATATTTTAACTGGATACGTACGCGCAGATACTGAGAAAAAAGATTTTTCTGGTTTTCGTAATGCTTCGGTCGTTAAATTAGCTTTTGATGGAAGAAAACCACATTTTGTAAGTTATGCCTGGCCAGCCAAACGGTTATTTCATTGGCATTGGTAATATTTAATTCTTTACTGATTTGACTTAAACCGACTCCTTTTTGATAAAGTTTGATTGCTCTTAATTTTGTATTAGCTTGATATTTGGTCATATGAAAAACCTCCTGGATTAGACTCTTCGTCTAGTTCAGGAGGTTAACTTCAAAGTGATCTGTAATTGCTTTTATTTTGTATTTGAATGTTTATTAAAAGATAAATTTGTTGAATGCTTTACTAATTCCATCCTCATCATTGGAACTGGTGATGAAATCTGCATGTTTCTTAGCCTCATCGCTGCCATTACCCATACATACAGCAATTCCAGCAAAAGAGAACATGGAAATATCATTTCTTTCATCTCCAACTGCCATGACTCCTTTAGATGAAATATTTAAATTCTGGCATAATTCCTTTAAACCATTACCTTTGCTTACTCTTGGATTCAATAATTCGATAAAATGCTCATCGGCGCGAACCACATATAAATCTTTACCAAATACTTTCCGGATTTCTTTTTCCCATTGATTAAGTAAATCAGAATCACCAACAAAGCAGCCTTTAGCAATCTCCAAATCATCCGGCATTTCTTCCGGTGCACGGACATATAAAGTTGCTTTGTTTTCATAGGCTTGAACGTATACCATCGGATTAATATCGTGATCGGAGGTAATAATTCGTGAATCAACGTCCACAATATTAAATGGTATTTGGTGTTCGAGGGCAAAAGCGGTCATTTTACGGTAGAAGCTACTTGGAACAAGATCCTTGGTAATGATATCGTCGTCAGCATCCCTCGTAATTGCGCCATTTAAAGTTACAACATATTCGGCTGATCCTTCAATCCCCAATTCATCCATATAATGTTGCAGACCAGCAATTGGCCGACCTGAACAAAGGACCACTTTAATTCCACGATCCAAGGCTTTCTTTACAGCTTCTTTTGTACTAGTTAAGATTTTTCCGTGTGAATTAAGTAAAGTTCCATCTGTATCTAAGGCAATAAGTTTAATTGACATATTAAATTGCTCCTCATCTATTTATGTGTACATTTTCATTATACTAAAAAATATAAATTACATTAGAAAAAAATGTTTACTTTCTTCTTTAAATTTAATATCCTTTTTTGCGTTAGCAATCGCTTTCAAATATAATAAAGGTAGTTAAAATAATTTTTAAATAGAAAAGAGAGAAAAATGAAATTTCCAAAGAATTTTTTGTGGGGCGGCGCAACTGCTGCTAACCAAATTGAAGGTGCTTATAACGTAGATGGCAAGGGATTATCTGTAAGTGATATTACAACTGCTGGGGATCTGAAAAATCCAAGAATGCTAACTTATAAGTTAAATGGCAAATTACAAGAGAAGCCTGCAGCTCCTGGTGCTGGTATTCCAGCTGGTTCAGTTGGTGCAATTGATCCTAATAAGTATTATCCAAGTCACGTAGCCATTGATTTTTACCACCGTTACAAGGACGATATTAAAATGTTTGCTGAGATGGGTTTTAAGACTTTTAGATTATCAATTGCTTGGACCAGAATTTTTCCTAAAGGTGACGAGAAGGAACCTAACCAAGCTGGCCTAGATTTTTACCGTAAAGTTTTTGAAGAATGTAAGAAATACAATATTGAACCTTTAGTAACCATCTCTCACTACGAAGATCCGCTTTATTTAAGTGAAAAGTATAAGGATTGGTCGGATCGTAAAATGATCGATTGTTATGTTCATTATGCAGAAACTTTGTTTAAGGAATACAAGGGCTTGGTTAAATACTGGTTAACCTTTAACGAGATTAATTCTGCTTTATTAATGCTTGGTATTTCTAGTGGTGGCAAAGTTACAGATGCACAATATCAACATGCTTACCAAAAACTGCACTATCAATTTGTAGCTTCTGCACGTGCAGTTAAATTAGCACACAAGATCGATCCAAACTACGTGGTTGGTAACATGATTTGTGGAATCGTTAATTATCCAATGACACCAGATCCTAAAGATATTTTAGCTAACCGGCATGCTTGGGAAAAATCAATCTTTTACTGTGGTGATGTTCAATGTAAGGGTAAATATCCAACTTACGCTCAACGTTTATGGAATGAACATAACGTTCATTTAGATATTACCGATCAAGATAAGAAAGATTTGGCTGAAGGTAAAGTTGACATGTATACCTTCTCTTACTACATGTCTAACCTTGTAACTACCCACAAAGTAAAGGATAAGATGAGCGGTAACTTCGCTGCTGGAGCTAAAAATCCGTACTTGAACTATTCTGATTGGGGCTGGGCAACTGATCCAGATGGCCTGCAATACTTCTTAGAGGTAATTTATGACCGTTATGAGCTTCCTGTTATGGTCGTTGAGAATGGTTTAGGAGCAGTTGATAAAATTTCTTCTGACGGTAAGATTCACGATGATTACAGGATTGACTACTTAAAGCAACATATTGAAGCAATGGGTAGAGCAATTGCCGATGGTGTTGATTTAATTGGCTACACCACTTGGGGCTGTATTGACTTGGTATCTGCAGGAACCGGTCAAATGTCGAAGCGTTATGGCTTTATTTATGTTGACCGTGATGATAAGGGTAATGGTACCCTTGATAGAATGCCAAAAGATTCATTCTATTGGTACAAGAAAGTTATTGCGTCTAATGGTCAAGATTTAAGTGAATAAATATAAATAATTAAAGTAAAAAATGACTCATGTAAAAAAACGGGCTCTTTGTCAAATCCTGTTGATAGAGAGTAAATGAATAGAATCAGGCAGTCAT
>NZ_AYZC01000036.1 GCF_001436775.1 Lactobacillus acetotolerans DSM 20749 = JCM 3825 | reverse complement strand
AAAGAAAATAAATAAGCCAAATCATTAATATGACTTGACTTAGAGTAGAAAAAAAGAGGTCAAAGCCTCCATTTTTTGAAATCTTTAACCTCTTTTGCCTAAAGCAAAATTTTAATGTTTATGCTTCTTCTTAGATATCTTAAATTTATTCCAATTAAGCCCTCCATAAGTTAGCTTTATGCCAGCTGATAAAGTAATTGGCATAATAAAGATTAAAATAATTAAACCAACAATAACTGTCAGAGCAACCTCAATCAAGGTTGGGATACCTGAAGGAATCAACGCTGCAAAAGTACCACCCAAGATAATAGCTGCTGAAATAACAACTTTTCCGATAATACCAGACGCATGTAAAATTCTCTCACTAGGACTAGTTATACCTTCATTCTCAAGTTCACGATACCTCGTCATCAGGAAGATGCTGTAATCGACACCTAATGCAATCAGCATAATGAAACTAAAGAATGGCGTATTCCATGTCAACATGTTTCTGCCAAGCAAAGCTTTAACAATCCACTGGTTGATAGATAGTGAACATAAGTAAGCAATAAGTAAAGTTCCTAAAATGTAAATTGGTTGTAGTAGTGAACGAGTTACAAAGATTAGGGCAATACCAATACCAATTAACATAATAGCCGCAGTTCTAATAAAGTCACCACTAGCTATATTCTTAGTATCTTCAATCTTAGAACTTTGTCCACCCATGGCTACCTTAGCATTAGAAAGAGTGGTTCCTTGGAATGACTTTTTAGCCATAGCACTAAGTTCTTGCGATTTCTGAGTAGCTTCAGTAGCACTCGGGTTAGAATTAAAGACCACAACTATCATTGCAGATTTTTTATTTGGACTTAAATATGCCTTGATTGAATTCTGGAACATATCATTCTTAAGATATTCCTCAGGAATATAGAAAGTATTGGCAGCTGCAGAGGAACCTAAACCACGCAGGTAAGTTTCCCCTTGGCCTAATCCGTTATTAACATCATCAATTCCAGAAGTAATCTTAGGCGATTTCGTAGCTAACTTGCCAGCACCACTACTTAATTGACTGGTGCCAGAATCTAATTGACCAACACCGGTACTTAATGAACCTAATCCCGAGCTCAATTGACTTGAACCGGCAGCTAATTGACCAACAGCAGCTTGTAATCGTGCTGTTGAATCATTAGATGATTGAGCACTGCTCATTGCTGATTGCATTGCAGCATTTGCAGCTTGAATAGCGGCTCCCTTTTGCTGAGCATTTAAGCCAGAAAGCCCATTAATATTCTTAACTAAACTAGTGCTATAACTATTGCCTATTCTTGCCATAGCAGCAGATTGTGCGCCTGATTGGCTCGAAATTTGTGAACTTAATTCATTTAAACCATTAGTTAGTTTTTCACTACCACTTTGCAAGCGACCAACACCATCTTTAAGGGTACCAGTACCACCTTGTAGTTGGTCAGCTCCGCTTTGTAATTTGTTTGCGCCGGAAGTGACTTTTTTACTTCCTTTACTTAATTTACCTAAACCGGAACGGGCTTCATCAACTCCATCATTAACTGTTCCTAATTGGCTGTTAACATAAAGTGGACTAATTGCTTCTCCATAAGGTTGAGTAACTGAGGTAGCGAATGAAACGTCTTTAGAGGCTTGCAGTTTCTTGGTTACTTGATCAATCAACTTCAAGTTGGCTTCATTATCTAAACGGTGCTTACTCTTTATATAAAGGTATGATGGTTCAGCCATCCCTTTTGAGAAGTGCTTTTGTACTACCAAAAGACCGGCTTTAGCTGGAACATTATCAGCCACTTCATCAGTGTCATCATAATTTAAATGTCCCGAATACATTAAGCTAAATGGGGTTACAACTGCGGCTAAAACAAGTAAGAAAATAATTGGATGGGCTAAAGTACTCTTAGAAATACCATGCCATAACTTATCTTCACTCTCACCAGCAAACTTCTTAACCGGCCAGAACATTTTCTCACCGAGAACGGCCATAAAGAATGGGTTTAAAGTCAGAAGTACAACTAACAAAGTTGCAACACCTACAGCTACACCAACAGCTGATTGATAAACTGAGAATTTGGCCAGACTCAATGCAATAAAACCAATTAGGATTGTTGCACCAGAATAAAGAATAGTTTTACCGGCAACACGCAGGGAATCCTTCATTGCCTTATATCTGTCCATCCCTTTGCCTAAATTCTCTTTAAATTTATCATACAGCAAGATATTGTAATCTGTTCCTATACCAAACAGAACTATGATCATAAATACTTGTGTAAAGTTAGAAAATGGGAAGTTAAAGTGCTCAACTAAGTTGGTAACAATTGAGAAAGATGTAATGAAAGATACACCAACAGTAAGTAATGAAATTAACGGAACAATTGGTGATCTAAATACAATAATCAGGACAATAAAGATGAAAATAATTGTAATTATCTCAGTCTTCTTAATTCCTTCTTGGATTGAATTTGAAAATGCGTTCTGTAAAGCATCTGCACCTGTTACGTAAGTTCGGATACCTTCTGTTTTCGCAACCCTATTAATCTGGTTTTCAACTTCATTTATTGGCGCGTGACTCTTAGCAATATTTAATTGCATTATCCACGTTGTACCATCTTTAGATTGCAGTTTTTTCTTAGTAGCAATATTTTCATTAGGACTTAAAGCATCCTTAATGCCATACTGCTTCTTATGACTTTCTAAATAGTTAGCGGTATTATTAATCGCCGTCTTATCAGCTTCGCTTAGTTTACCGTGTTGTTTATTGAAAACGATCGCTACTTCATAGGTATTCTTTTTCTTTGAACCCCAATCATTTTGGATCGTTTGTGCAACTTCACTTTGAACATTACTTGGTAACGACACATTTGAGTGTTGGCGCGTTAACTGGGTAATATTAGGTAAAGCAACAACTGAAATAATTAAAATTAAAATCCATGCAATTAGTGAAAAGACGTGGTTTTTTAAATATTTTTGCACTATTTTATTCCTCCCTAATTTTGCAAAATAGTTGTTGGTTGTACAAGACGCAAAATCATCTCATGATAATTACTATTAGCTTCATCTTTACTTTCATTTGAAAAAAATGATGATTTATCCAAAAAGACATAGCCAAGGACAGCACCAATCAAAGCATGAAGTGAAATGGCATTATCTTTCTCTAGATTTAATTTCTCAGCTAAAGCAATGATATTAAGAATTTCACGATTGATCGCAGCATCTTTTGAATATTCATTTAAATGGTAAAGAATACTAGATAGGGCCGGATCATTTAAGACGAAATCCCTAATTATATCTGCAAACTTTAGTAATGCAGAATAACCAGAAAAACCAATCAAATTTTTAACTAATTTTTGTTCTAAAACTTTGATTCGATTAGCTCCTACCAAAGACAAGAGTTGCTTTCTTCCTGAAACATAATGATAAAGCGATTGGGATCGTACACCAAGAGCCTCAGCTAAAGCTGGCATTGTCGTCTCCGCCAATCCTTTATCTCGGATCAATTCAATAGTTTGATTGATTATCTTGTTTAAATCTAAAGTTCTTTTTTGTGTCATTTCTCACCTCTCCTTATCTTAGCATAGTAAACAATATAGCATTACACAGTGAAGAATACAATCTACAATTTGTAAATTAGAAAGAGGTCATTTTAATGATGTTTCTTTTGCCAAGTATCAATTGTCTTACCTAATTTGGCAAACTTATCATTACGATTACTCCACACGGTCATACAGTACGAATAACTCTTGCCTTGGACAATTGCCGCAGCTGAATTGTTATCACCGATTGCGTAAACACCACCTGAAATACCTTGTACTAGCTTTGGCTTAGTTTTAACAAGCCGCAAAGAATTCAAAACCATAGCAGCATATTGTCTATTAAGGCCTTTGCCTTGATAGATACCCGTCATGGCTTTAGCTAAATCATCGGCGGATGTTTTACCTGCTGGAGAAGTAAAGTTTTGTGAGATCGCTGTATCCGTTGCACCTAACTTTTGGGCAACCGAATTAACCTTACTTGGCTTTACTCTTCTAAGTAATGCGTTAGCCGCGGTTTTATCACCACGCATCATCGCACGCTTCAAATAAGCAATTCCGTATGCCATTCCGGTCTTTAACATCTTTTCACCTTTAACACGATCAGATTTTTTAACTTTAATTGCTGTTTTAGAAGTTAATTTACCTTTTTGTTCTTGGTGGTAGATTGCTGCAAGCAAGAATAACTTCATCGTGTCATCTACTCCATGAACTTTAGAACTGTTAGCAACCCGAGCGTATTTAGAAGATTTATTTAAATTTTGAACTGAAACTTGGTAACTGGCACTAGTTCCCATCACCTGTTTTATTTGTTTGGTTAAATCCTGCTGACTCCCTTTATCCACCTTAACGTGGTTAGTATACTCAACCGAATTAACCTTAGGTTCTTTGACTTTAGGAAGTTGCTTCTTATTTGTTTTCAATGTGCTACTAGTTTTAGGCCCAATTACCCGAATAGTAGAATTTTGCACCCTTTTTAAGCTAGCAGAATAAAGCATAAAAGAAAAAAGCGTTGCAATAAGTGAGCCAATAAGTACTTTGTTTTTCATAATCTATCCTCGAATTTAGAAGAAATGATGTCGTTTCATTAACACGATTAACCAAACCATCAGCAGTATGGTAAGAGCAATAATTACAATCCAATCAAAAGAACTGTGCCCCACTGGCAAGCTAACATTCATACCATAAAAGCCTGTTAAAATCGTTGGGATCGTTAAAACTAATGACCAAACAGTCAAGAATTTCATGGTATCGTTCAAATTATTATCCATCATATTATTTGAGGTCGCCGACAAAGTTTTAGTAACCTGATGAGAAATTTTAACCATTTCTGCGGATTGATTTGTTTCAATCAAAACGTCATCAAGTCGTTCTTTAGCCGCTTTAGTAAATTCTAATTTAGAGTGGTCCAAGCTGTGCAACATCATTAAGTCGGTTTGAATAGAGCTAGAAAGGTAAACTAGACTCTTTTCAATATTAGATAATTCAACTAAATCTTTGTTATCAATATCATCCGATAACTTTTGATCCAGACTATTACGTTCCACATCTAACTGGGTAATGGCACGTTGAAAATATTGCGACGAATAAAGTAAAAATTTCATGAGAAGCTCAGTTACATCCTTTGCTTCAGATAATTGTTCCCGCATATGTTCATCATTAAATTCATCAAGAACATAACTAGTTGCTTCAGTATGAAAAGTAAAAATATTTTCTCCCAAAACTAAAAGGGTAATTGGACGGGATGTAAAGTGTTTAATCGAATTTGTAGGCCAAATTGGCACATCATAAACAAGCAAATGAATATGAGTATGAATATCGTAATCATAGTGTGGACGTTCGTGTTGATCGGAAATATAGGAAATTATATCAGGGGTAAAATTAAATTCATCCTGTAACTTATCGCTATCCTCTTCACTTAAATTGCTAATATCGTACCATTTATACTTAGTTTCAACGGGGAAACTTTGCTGTCTGATCAATCAATCTCACCTCTAAATTTTTCATCTAATTAATCGTAACATTCATTTTTCAACTTTACTATCTTATCATTTAGTAGTTCAAAATGACGCAAGAAAAAAACAGGCTTTACGGCCTGTTTCCCTAAATAATATTTGTTACTTAGTTTTATTGCTTCCAAGCAGCATCAAATTTAGATTTACCTGCTTTGATAGCATTATTAACATTTTGTTTCTTTTGTGCTGCAGAGAGAATTGTTTGCATAACTGGATTCAATTGTTGGTAAGCCGCATTGGAGTTCTTAGCAACCGGAACACTATACAAATACTTCATGGCACTTTCAAGCTTAGCAGGAAGCTTCAAGTTCTTGTTAGACTTGTATGCACTTGATTTAACTACGCCTTCGTTAACTGGAATATAACCAGTTGCGTTAGCCCATTTAAGTTGACTAGATTTAGATACTAAGAACTTAATGTACTTAAATGCCGCAGCCTTTTGGTTAGCTGATGCATGCTTGAACATATAAATATCCGTGCCTTGTTGCATAGTATATTTGCCTGGACGTGGGGCTTCATCGTAAGTAAATTTCTTACCTACACCTTGTTTAACAAAGCCTTCGCCTGCAGATGTACCAATAAACATCGCAACCTTTTGGTTAGCAAAGGGACCGGATAAGTAATGCTCTGAACCAGCTACTCTAAAGTAACCCTTCTTAACACCATCAGCATAATAATTAATAAGCTTCTTTGATTGTGGACCAGTGAAATTGATCTTGTTTGAAAAGTCGGTTCCTTGGTTCTTCATCCCAAGAACATAATAGTTAGAAAGTGAGTCAAAGCCGGCACCAACAACCTTATGATTACTCTTCTTATAAATGGTTTCAGAATCTTGTTTTAACTCTTGCATAGTAGTAGGAGCTTTTTTAATGCCATATTTCTTAAACATGTCAGCATTATATGTTAAAGTTTCGATCGATTTATTAAATGGAATACCGTATTGGGTGCCCTTAATTTTAGCACCATCAAGTAGTTCCGTTCTAATATCAGAATTCTTAGCACTGCCCCAGCCGACATCCTTATTATTGATGTATGGTTTCAGGTCAACCAACATTTTATTTTGTGCAGCATTCCATAGCCAACCCGGGTAGGCTTGTGTAATAGTTGGCAAATTATTTGGTGATTGCAAAGTTGAATTGATCTTAGCCTGCAAATCATTATAAGCACCTTGGTTTTCAAGCTTAACACTAATCTTAGGATTCTTCTTTTCGAATTCTTTAGTCAATGTTTGCAAAGTAGATTGTTGAACACCAGTCATTCCATGCCAGAAGACAACGTTGGTCTTTTTGGTAACTTTCGATGGAATCTTTTCAGAACTTGACGAAGAATTGCCGCCTTTGGAACAAGCAGCAGTTCCCATCAAAGCTAAACCAGCAATAGCTGTAATAGCTAGCTTTTTACCGAACTTCATTTGGTATATCCTCCCAAAAATAAAACTAAACAACAAATTTTTGATTCACTAAAGCGTAATCGTTTGACCACGTTTAGGTAAAATCCGTTTACCATATGGGTTCTCTTCCAACTCCGGATGTAATGTGTGCACCGGTATTAAAATAGCTGGTTGAACCTCCGAAATAATCTCTTTCAGTTCTTTTTCATCTGCGTGACCAGAACAACGCAGGGCCTTATACTCAATACCATCCTTAGCAAATTGCTCTACAAAAGGCTTATATGCTGGATCAAAGTCTCCTAATGGTTCAGCATTAGAATGAATGTAAAGTCCGCCTTTTTGTAACCTATCAAAGTCACTGACAGCTTGCCAGAGGTATTTATGATCATCATCTAAAAGATCACTATAAGAAACTTCTAATTCTGGTTTAAGATCCGTAAACTTTTTGTCCCCTGGCAAATAGTAATATGGATAGTCTTTCTTGAAGCTTTCTTTGAGTAAATGCGCACGTTCAGCGTAAAGCACAACCTTACGCGGCGAATCTGCAATGATTCGTAAAAGGCGTTCCACATTAGTTGGGTAAGTATTAAAGGTAATTTGCCGGTTAGGATTCTCTTTTTGCAAATTAACGATATCCTCCGTTAATTCTTTCTCATTTTTAGGACCGGTAAACTCTTCACTATC
Organism: Lactobacillus acetotolerans DSM 20749 = JCM 3825; assembly: GCF_001436775.1. GTDB lineage: Bacteria > Bacillota > Bacilli > Lactobacillales > Lactobacillaceae > Lactobacillus > Lactobacillus acetotolerans. The sequence goes on along the minus strand of NZ_AYZC01000036.1, from coordinate 8,852 downwards.
TTTATCATTTTTTTCTTCTGGCCAAGAAACGCCAGTAGCTTCACTAATGAATAAATCACAGCCCTTAGAAGCAGTCAGATATTCATGTACCCAATCTGGGTGATAACCATGAAGGCGAATATCACCAGTGTAAGAAATTTTCTTATCTGGAGTAGTAATGATAAGACCAGTGGCACCATAAGCATCATGATCACTTGGCCAAATTTCTAATGTAATATCTCCCACATGAATCGGCTTTTTGTATTTTGCAGCAATAATTGACCGGGTATAGTTACTTTTGTGCCCAGCAGCCGGCAAAAGAAAGTCACCTTTTTCATTTAAAGCAGGAAGCATGTGTGCTGTGATCGAGCCCGCATACAGCGGTATTTCCGGTGCCAGTAAATTCATGGCTTTACTGTGATCTAAATGCAGGTGCGACATATAAGCCGCTGAATGCTCCCATCTATCTGTATCAATCTTCTTACCAGTAATCTTTGGGTCATAGAAATTAGGTACGTCACCAATCAATTTATTTTGAATTAAAGTTTGATAACTTTCATCGGGTAAATTAAGTTCTGGACGATATACCTCACCTAGATCAAATAATACGTGCGATTTACCATATGCGACTTCAATCATTGGCCCACCGATTGTGTTTAAGCCATTATAAAAAGTAACAGTTGTTTTATCCTTTAAGGTCATTGCGAACTACTCCTCGAATAATTTGTTTTCTAAAAATAAGGTACAAAATCAATATTGGCAAAACTGTTAAAGTAGCCGCTGCCAGTTGCAGTTGAGTTTCACTCCCAGCATCAGATGCAAAGGCCGATAACCCGTTGTTTAACAGGCGCATGCTGTCTTCATTAGTTACCAGTAATGGCCACAGAAATGAATTCCAGCCAGAAATGAAGCTAAGTAGTCCAACCGTAAACAAACCACCTTTAGACATTGGCACCAAAATTTTCCAGATATACTCCCAATCACTAGCTCCATCAATCATTGCAGCTTTATAAATAGTGCTAGAAATTGAACCAAAGTAACTTTGCAGGTAATACATGTAAAAGATTGAAGTTAGAAATGGTAAAACCAAGCCAATATACGTATTAAGCAATCCCATTCTGGCAATGGTGTTGTAATTGGTAAAGATAATTACTTCGCCTGGAACCATTAATAATGAAAGCAAAATAATTTGAATGAAACGTTTGCCTTTAAATTGCAGGTTGACCATCGCAAAGGCACCAAGTAACGAATTAAACAGACTAACAATAGTTGTAATACTTGCCGTTACAAAAGTATTAAAGAAGTAACGGGCAAAGGGAGCCTGCGCAAAAACCTTAGCGTAGTTGCCCCACTCAAAGTGCTTGGGAATAATTGTTGGCGGAATCGACGTGGTTTCTTGAAAACTCATTAACCCACCTAAAATCATATAAATGAAGGGAAAAACTGTGATTATTGCAAATATAACTAAAATAATGTAGCCCAATACGACACCCCAACGAATTCTCTTCATTTTAATTTTCTCCAATCTTCTTCATCATTTTACGTTGTAAAAAAGTAATGAACAGAATAATTAGGAACAACACGACCGTAGCAGCCATTGCCACACCAGGTGTTCCAACAATTTGGAATTTATTATAAATATAGAATACTGCCGTTGTTCCTGAATTCCCGACACCCGCTTGTCCATTGAACAGAGCATATACAGACGTATAAACCTTAAAGGCACCGATAATATTCATTGTTAATAGAAACGCAAGCGTTGGGATTAATTCAGGCATAGTGATTCGCCAAAATTTTTCTGCTCCACTGGCACCATACATATCAGCCACTGTATAAAAATTAGGATCAATATTCCTTAATGCACCCATCAAAATTACGATGTTAAATGCTAAAGAGGTCCAGATTCCAAAAATAATGATTGTAGTCAGTGACATCGATGGATCATCAATCCAAATTGGGGCGGGTAAATGTAGACAACGAAGTACGAAATTAAGTAAACCATAGTCCCCATTGAAGATATAACGGAACACGATTCCAATAGCAATCGTCGAAGTAACATAAGGCATAAAGAAGGTTGTTTCAAAAAAAGACTTATGTTTAACCTTACTAAAAATAATCCAAGCTAACAAAATCGAAATAGCCAAACCAATTGGTACAGAAATAAGTGCGTATAAAGCGGTATTTTTGATGGCTAACCAAAATTCTGGATCTTTAAATAAATATTGATAATTACTTAAACCAGACCAGGATAAATTGATCAATGAGCCACTTTGAAAACTCATCACAAAAGCCCGCAGAATTGGATAAATACTAAAGAAAGTTACAAAAATAATTGTTGGTGCTAAAAATAGCCAAGCCTTTTTTTGATTTGTCTTCATCAGTAAACACGCTCCCCGTCAGGTGTGAACAGGAAAATACGATCTAGACGCATTTTCAGCTTAATATCATCGCCGACTTTAATTGGGGCTTCTAAATCTACCAGTGAACGGGCCTGTTTACCATCATGTTCAAATTTCAAAATCCGTTCACGACCAATTAGTTCAATATCATCAACGTGAACTGGTAAGCCACCATTTTCATCCGGCAAAATATTTTCAGGACGAACCGAAAGTATATAATCACCATCTGGAATTTCACGTTTAAAACGATCCTGATCTAAATCATCAACATTAATTTCAAAATCTTTGGCCTTTATCTTGCCATCATCTTTTTTAACTTTAAAGTTATCAATAACTGGATTACCAACAAAGTTGGCAACAAAATAATTGTTAGGCTTCAAATAAAAATTCTGCCCAAGGTCATCCTGCTGAATAACCCCATCGTTAAAAAGAATGATTTTATCGCCAATTGATAAAGCTTCTTCTTGATCGTGTGTAACAAATAAAGTGGTGATACCAACTTCTTTAACAAGAGACCTAATTTCTTCACGGATCTTTAACCGTAAACGGGCATCCAAGTTACTTAGGGGCTCATCCATAAGTAAAATCTTTGGTTCCCCAACTAATGCACGCGCAATGGCTACACGTTGCTGTTGTCCACCGGAAAGGTTATGTGGCCTTTGATCAGCTAAATCACTAATTTGTGCTAATTTCATGTATTTTTCGGCGATTTTTTTTGCTTCGGCTTTCGGCTTCTTATTTTTACCGACAACTAGCGGAAACATAACATTTTGTAAGACTGACATATGCGGATATAAGGAATAATTTTGAAAAACGTATCCAATATGCCTATCCTTAGGAGCTGTCTTTACCACCGATTTGCCATCAAAAAGAATGTCTCCACTCGTTGGGCTAAGCAAACCAGCCAATATATTTAAAATGGTCGTTTTTCCGCACCCAGAAGGTCCGAGCAAACAAACCAAATCGCCTTTTTTTACTGAAAAACTAACGTCTTTAATAGCTTCATGACCGTTGTTATATACCTTTTTAAGGTTCTTTACTTCAACGAATTTATCATTACCCATACATTTACACACCACTATATCTTGTTATTAATTGTTAATTTCTTATTTAATTTTAAGATAAACCCTGAAAAAGCACAAATTTATTTCACCTAAAATTCGTAGTTTCCGTGAAACAAACTTCATTTTTACTTGATTTTTTACTTTTGTGGATAAAACATTAATTATTATATAATTTATGATTGAAATGTTCTTATTTACAAGATATAGTACTCAATTTATCTTGGAGGATACAAAAAGGCTACAGCTTTCGCGCTGTAGCCTTTTAAGTAATATTTATTTTATTATTAAAAAAATTATCCGAACATTGCCCAATAATATAGCCAATTAATAATTATAAATTGTCGCCACGTTCAAATTGATATTTAGAAGAATTAAGTGCTTGCCTTATTAAATCACTCATTAATGCCTTGGTCTTCTTAGTAATGACCCCAGCTGTTTGATCATTAGCGGTCGTCAAATATTTAACCAACTCTTCCTGATCCATATCTTCAGCCGCTTGGTCGGTCTTTTCAACCCGACCAATTCCATAACTCTGACAATCATCACGATAAGCATTAACTTGGTAAACATATTGGTGGAAACGCGGCTCAACTAATACTTGCAAAGTCTTATAAAGCCAATATGCACTGTTATCTGGATCAACAGTGTGTTCAGCAATCTTATAATTAAGTGGAGTATCTTCAATATTAGTATAGAAAGGAACATATGGAGAATATGCATAAAAACCCATATTTATCCATTGAATCGCGGCAAACCTAGCTGGAACATTATTCCTAATTTGCAAAATGCTGGATTCTTGGTTTCTATCCAAAGCAATAGAACGAAATTTCTTTTGATCCTTCTTATCTCCTGAAGAATAAGTATCCATTGGATCATAAGGCGTCCCGTTATAGTGACTGGTTAAAAACTTCTGTACATCCTCAATGCCGATCTTTCTTTCTGGCTTTCTAGTAAAAGGCATTTCTTGGCTAGTTGGATCCTGTTCAATACTTGGATTAAATAATTTTTGGCCATACCAAATTCTCGGCGTATTGTAAAAGGCATCCGCTTCATCCTGCGTACCAAAAATATTTCTAAAGTTAAAGGAACCATCATTACTATTGTTTAAATGATTCTTTTTAACAAAATCACGAATAGTGGAAGCAAACATAAAGTTATCTGGATCATCAAAATCAATCTTTTGAATCACCATAATATTAGGGCAAATTGCATACGAATCATCGGGTACTCGGGCAGCTACCCACTGGTGACCAGCACCTGTTTCAAAGTACCAAATTTCTTTGTTATCCGAAAAGGCAATTCCGTTAGTTTCACCGGTACCATATTTTTCAATCAATTGCCCCAGACGCTTTACACCCTCACGTGCCGTCTTAACGAATGGCAAAGTGATATATAACATCGCATCTTCATTAATACCTTTTTTAACCAAAGGATCATGTCCCAAACAGCGGGCATTGGTTGCTTCGGTTTCAGTGGCAGTCATTGCAACGTTGTATTCATTTATACCCTGCTCATCCCAACGGCCTTCGCTACTATCAGCTGTTGGGGCAGCTGTCCACTTGCAGCCGTCACCTTCAAGGTGCATTTTAAAACCGTTATACTTTGAAACATAATTCTCATCATAATGTTTAGCTTTATTCACTACAAAAAGCTTTTCATTTATGCCTGCGTACCCGTCTTCATCACGGGCAATCATGGTTGAACCATCAATACTGGCATCTTTACCAACTAACATCGCAGTACAATTATCTTTTTTCATATTGCTAACCTCTTTATTTTTTAATACCTAAAGTCATACACCCATTTTACTATTAACTCGCATTTGATGATCAACTTTCGCACGACCATTATGATAATTAAATACGTAACCTGGCTGAACGTTAAATAAATAAACATTAAAGTCCAAACTGCCATCACTTGATACAGCCTGTAAATTAATACCACGGGCCATCAGTTCATTTCCACGAAAAATTGGAGTCGCCTGATAAATGATCTTTTCATTATCCCGCAGTGCATCTCTAACCTGGCTTTCAAAAATTGTTTGTATTTTTTGGTTAGAGAAAGCGGATTGGGTAAATAAATTCTTAGGATTATTTTGGTCACCAGATAAATTATTCGGCTCATAATCCCCATCTTGATCAATCCCCGCGGAAACAGAGTAAGCAATAAGGTGTCCACGGTTATAAATTTGTTGCCCGTTACGGCGGTTATAATGCCATGCTGTAGGTTCAACAACCTGCCTTACACGCAGACTATCATTAGCTACGTTTCTTTTTTCTAAAAAAGCAGTATTAGAATGTGACGTCCTATTTAGATTATCCAAATTTGAATAAATTACCCGGTTAACCTTCCAAGCATGTTTAATCAGGGTAGATTTATCTTGATTAACAGTCACATAAGCCCCATCGCCACTCTTAAAATTTAGTTTTGCTAATTTATCATAATCAGATTTGGATAAACCACCATAAATTTTCTGAGCTGGTTTAGCACTTTTAAGGGTACTATTGTTATTCATAGTTGAAGTAGGCTTGCTAGAATCCTGATTTGCTATGTTAGAACCGTTGGGCTTACTACCAGCTTTGGTATAAAAGCCCCATACAATTATAATTGCAACTATTAAAACCGATAAAGGAGTAGTATTCCCATTTTTACGTTTTCGTCTGCGTCTACGAGCCATTGAATTATCCTCCTCATTAATACTGAATAAGTATAATCAATCGAACTTTTGTTTGCAATAAAATAAGAAAAAAGCAGAGGATATCCTCTACTTTTTTAACTTCTTGCCCAATCATCTAACATACTTAAAAAGAAACTTTCAGATAGGCGCTTAATCTTTGCACCCGTTTTTATTAAATCTCTAGCTTTATTCAGATCTGAATTATCTTTTCTAAAGAAATCATGGTCTCCCATAATTAAATAATTAGTATACGGAGTTACTTCTTTTTGATTTTCTCCACCTAAATTACTGACCATTTTCTTGGCTTCATCCGCATTCATGTGAATATTACCAGAAAAGACAATTTTTTTATTATTAATTGGATTACGGTAGCCAATTTGCCACGGCTCTAATTCATCCTCAACTAAATTTATATTCTTTACTTTACCTTGAGCTCTTTTCAGTAAAGCCGGTGTAAAATGTTCGCGAAAATCGTCGTACACTTTTTTAGTATCAATTGAGTCATCTAAACCGCGGTGTTGCTCGACTTTGGCAATATTTGCACGCTGCATGCAATCGATTAACCGGTTATGTCGCTCCCTAGGGTAATAAACTCGAGCTAACCGCAATACATCGACATAATCATTAGATAATTCTGGTAATTTAAATTTTTTCGTCAAATCATATAAAAAATTCAAATCAAAGTTAACATTATAGCCAACGATTACATCATCACCGATAAATTCACGAAAATCATGCATGGCTTCCTTAACCGGAATACCTTCATTAATAATTTTTTCTTCGGTGATTCCATTAAGCTTGGTAATAAATTTAGGCACCTTATTAGACTTCGAATAAATAAGCAGATTGGTATATTTATCAACAATTTCATTGTTTCTAACTTTAATTCCGCCAAGTTCGGTTACCCGATTACGGTATGTACTCAAACCAGTGGTCTCAATATCAAGCAAAGTGTAATCTTTTAAAAATTCCGGCCGTTCAATCCCTTTATGCCGCAACTTATCTTCTGCACCAGAAACATGCAGTGCACCATTTTTAACAATAATACTCATTTAAAACTCCTATTATTTTTGCGTAAGACCAGTTAACAAAGTATGTGGATCAGCATTAAAAGCCAAACTCTTTTTTTGCACATCAGCTGGTAAATCTTTTTGACTAAGATCTGCTGCAATATAATTCCAATTTGGGAATTTCTCTACTAAATGAACAATCGGATCAAGTAATTGCGGGCTAGTTAAATCAACCCCCAACTCTAAAACGACAACTTTTTTATCTTCATTGCCAGTTAAAAACCAGCGAAAGCGAGTATTAGCATCAGTATCTGGGAAGAAATTAGCATTAAGTGGCATATGTAATTCCATCTCACTATTACATACCTCACATCTAGGAACCATCTCTTCTGTTACTTGATTATCTTCAGCAGCTGAAACAAATTGACGCACGACCTCGCGGTCATCCTTATAGCCATGATTAATCCCACTAGAACACTGCATTTTGGTCCAATCACCAAAGGCATTAAAAATCCTATTTTCATTAAACCCAGCACTTTCAAAGAAATGACCAAAAGTAGAAGTAGCAATGAAATACTTTTTATTTTTAAGCAAAGTCTTTAAATTAAGCATGGTTGTGCTTGGTTCATAGTTTAATGAATATTCAGCAATTAACTTACTCCAAAATTCCCATTGCTCAGCCCAGGAAACAAATTTTTTATCTAAAGCATCCCCAATTGTGTGAACATCATACTTTTCAGCTATGGCTCCAAATTCATCATCAAAACCTTCTTCGCTTAGAATATCAAGGCCTTCTTCTTTTGCCATACCGTTACCAGCGGTGACAATTACTGCATCTGCACTTGCAATTAATTTTTTTGCTTGATCAAAGTTTGCCATTTATATCTCTTTTCTACTTTTTATAATAGCCAGTAAATGCAAGTTTCCCATCGTTGTATTCTCCTAAGAAAATATCACCAATGCTATTATACCCTGCTTTTTTTACTTCCTGTTTAAGCCAAGTTTCATTTCTATGAATCAAATCAAGGACATCTTGATTAACCTGACTAACCTGACCATCACTGATAATTGGAAAACGGATATTAGCCTCATCATTCTCAATTACGGTTAATTGTCCATTTTGTTCAAAAATACAATTCTTAACTTTCTCAACTGAATAAATTCCTTGGCTCCGCAGTTTAAACATTAACTCATTTGCAGAAATACCGGCTTTCATACAGTTAGCAACTTGTACTTCTCCATTTTTAATGACCTGAACTGGTTTACCATCAATTAAATTTCGAATCCAATTATTATGATCACGGGCAAATTTTAAAATGAAAACAACCAGTGTCCAAAGAACCAATACCAGTAAAAATTGCACAATTGTAATACTAGGATTATAAATCAAACCACCAATAATGCCACCGAGAACATAATTCTGCAGCTGATCCAACGCAGTAGTAGGGGTCAAATTACCTTTACCAAAAATATTAATTTGAAAAATCATAGTTAAAATGCCGAGGGCAAATTTAACAAAAAGTTGATTGTAATCCATGCCTATTCTCCTAGTTCTTTACGATTACACGGTGATCAATAACATGAGCTCTTTTTAAGGTATAACTATTGTTATCAGTATTTAAATTTAATTGATAATCTTCTTTGTTTGGTTTTATCCGCACAATAATGGGTCTATGATATTCCCTGTTGATAGTTTATATATGATAAGCTGTTAGCAGGGTTT
>NZ_AYZC01000035.1 GCF_001436775.1 Lactobacillus acetotolerans DSM 20749 = JCM 3825 | reverse complement strand
TCCTGATTAATTATGGCACTTGTTCTAAACCTCATTGATCTAACAATCATCTAAAACTGACGATGAATCTTTCAAAGATGATTCAGCATTCTAAACCTCATTGTTCTAACAATCATCTAAAACTAAATTGCATTGTTGGTTGTGCCAGCGTCTGTTCTAAACCTCATTGTTCTAACAATCATCTAAAACCGATATTTTATCATTAATTTTTAATAAAAACTGTCACAATCAAATAAGGTTAATGAAATTTCTTAAGAACAAGCAACTAACTATAAATAATCGTTAAGCTATAACCATTACTATTTAAATTATATAGTACAAACGTATTTGAAATCTAGGTATTTATCAATTTTTATAAACAAAATAGATGAGCTTTATAAACCCATCTATTTCTAAATATACTTAATATTATTCTTAATTAAGCTTCAGACTTTGCTTTAATTGTTTCAGCAGAAGCCTTTAATTGTTTTTCTTCTTCATCGGTTAATGGCAGGTCAATTGATTGAACAATACCGTCACGACCAACAATTGAAGGATATGACATATAAGTACCGTATTTAGCTTGATAGCTTGAAACTGGCAATTCAGTTCTAGAATCATTAAGAATTGATTGAATTAAGCGAACTGCAGCGGCTGCAACACCATAATTGGTGTAGTGCTTACCCTTAAATACTTGTTGTCCACCAAATTTGATTTCGTCATTTAAATCTTCTAACTTCCATGATTTGTCTTTAGCAAGTTTAGTAATAGGTTGTTCCAAAACTTTAACAGTAGACCAAGCAGTAAATTGTGAATTACCGTGTTCACCTAAGTTAAATCCAGAAACTGAACGAGGATCGACATCAAATTTTTTAGCAACAACCTTTTGCATTCTTGCAGTATCAAGCAGAGTGCCAGTACCAATAACATGTTGTTTTGGTAAACCAGTCAATTGTTGATACAAACTAGTGATTGCATCAACAGGATTAGAAATAACAATCAAGATACCATTAAAACCACTCTTTTTAATTGAATCAGTAATTGGCTTTAATTGTTCCTTGTTGTATTTCAATTCAGCAAAACGATCACCTTTGGTTTCCAAAGAAATTTTACCTAAAGTGCTGACAACAATATCGGCATCTTTCAATGCTGAATAATCGTTAACGGTAATATTGACGTGATATGGTAAATTAGCCATTGAATCCTCAAAGTCAATTGCATCAGCATTGACCTTACCTTTGTTCATATCAATTAAAACTAAATCGTCAACTAAACCAGAAATAATTAATTGGTGAGCAACTGTACAACCAACATGACCGTCACCAATAATTCCAATCTTATTTGCCATAATCAAACTTTCCTTTCAAAATTCTAAAAGTTTTATACAAAAATATGGTAATACTTACCTACTTCATTATACTGGCTAATGAGTCCAATATGTAAAATATTTGGTATAAAATATTCAAAAGGAGGTTTATATTGGATAACTCAACTAAAGCCGATATTGGTGATTATTTAAAAGTATTTGCTTGTACAGCGGTTATGTTGCAATCAATTCTTGCACTTATTCTGAAAATTAGCTTAACTCATAATGAACAAACCGGTATTGGATTCACTTATAATCTTGTAAAATTTACGGCACCTGCTTTTATTTTCGGTATTTTATACACAACGATTCGAACGCATCCCCACGCCACACTCAAAGATTACCCAACCTACATGCGTGGACAATGGTCAGCACTATTTGTTCCAACAATTTGTTGGACAAGTATTTACCTATTATTAATGCCTCAATTACAGCAACATAATCATTTTCATAATTTTATTAACTTTTGCTGGCAATTTATCAACGGCAATGCTGCACCGCACATGTGGTACAACACAATGATGTTGCAATTCATTATCTTAATGCCCATTTTTTGGTACATTTCTCGGTATGTCAAAAATTCTAATCGACGTTGCTGGTTAATAATTACTGTTAGCACAGTAATCTATTTTTTATGGATAGATCTATATGACAAACAAGTTTTTCATGGTCCTAAAATGCGCACCTGGTACTTATTCGACCGCTTATTTCTTAGCTTCATCATCTATGCCGTTTTAGGAACATTAGCCTGGAATTTTCATAAACAATTAGGTCACTTTTTACTTAAATTTTGGTGGTCTTTAATCATCATTTGGGCAGCAGTTTACTATCTAATTAACCATGAGTTATTCTCTTTCGATTTCCCGGTTAACTTATATAATGCACCTTATTACAAACCATCCATGACCGTTTATTGTCTGGTCATTATTGGATTAATTGCTACTTTAGCTTTTTATCAAATCAAAAGGCAGCAAATTAGAAGTTTAAAATTATTCCATTGGTTAGCAGCTTATGCGTATAAAGCTTTCCTAAGCCACGTCTTTTGGCTGGAACTTGCATGGCTAATCTTTGGTAAGCAATTATTGAAGGATAGTAATCCATTGGTTACAATCATAGTTTTGTACATTCTAACTTGGTTATTATCTTTTGCATCTGCTTATGATTTACATATGATTTGGAGCAAAATAAAAACTAGGCTATTGGCCTAGTTAAATTATAAAAAGTTGAATTATTTAAAAATTAATTGTGTCGAATTAAGATCCAATTTAAGAAATTTTTTAACATGTTTTTAAAGGATTCCTTACTTTTATTACGAAGTTGAGTATTTCTATAAACATAAACTGGATTATTTATAATTGTAAAATTACATGATTTAAAGTGTATTTTTATTTCAATAATGTTTTTATTCTTTAATTTTTTCATTATTGAATAATCCTCAAGCTTCATTGATCTAACAATCATCTAAAATATCTAACCGACGATTTATTTTCTATCTAACCGACTTTATATTATAAATTATAAACTAAAAAATAAATAAACAATAAATTTCTCAAAAAGATTCACATTAAAGGAAAAATTCAAATTGATCATCTATTTAAAATCGTTAGTTAAATAAAGCTTACGTTTTCATGGTCTCCTTGTTTAAATTATATTCATGTTGCACTTTAATTTTTAACCAGAGATAAAAAATGAACTCCGAAAATTTCGAAGTTCATTTCTATTAATAAATATAAATGTTAGTCATAAACGATGAAGAAGAGGAAATATATTTATTCGCCCATAACTAAAACATGACAAACTCGGTTGCGAGGCCTATTTTGATCCCGATCTACAAAGTAGATGTAACCAACTGATCCAGTCAACATTTGACTATCTTTAATAGCAAAAGTTTGATTACCACCAAACAGAGAACCTCTAATATGAGCATCCCCATTTAATATGGTTCCAGGATCTGCTGGATAATTTGGATTCTTTTTAGCTAATTCTTGAAGAAAAGCTACGTGCTTAGGACCTGGATAACGATAATTGGTATTTTCAAATAATTCTCTTGGTACTAATTTATCCAGAATGTGATTTAAATCTACTTGCAAGTATTCGTCGCCATTAAAGTCTTTATCATGAACATATTCTTCAAATAATACTGAACAAGTTGTGTGCGAAGTTTGTACTAAAACCAAACCATTTTTAACATTTGATTTTTTAATAATACTCTTCACCTTGTCAGTAATATTAATGTAGTTTATTCGCGCTTCTGTCTTTAAATTAATGTCTTCTTGATAGATATTCATTTTGATCTCTTTGCTACTTAAATTTAACTAAAGCTGACATCATTTCTACTATTTTAGCTTCCCAGCTAGGTGCTTTAATAATGCCACTAGTTCCACCGGTGCCATCAGCACCAAGTTGCATAATTTTTTCAACGTCTTGACCGGTACTTACGCCAGCTGCCTGCATAATTAAAATATTGGGATTCACTGAACGAACAGCAGCTGTTGTCGATTTAATATAATCTTCATTACTGCTATTCCCCGTACCAATTAAACTATCAGGCTCACAAATCATGACATCGGGATTTAATTCAGCAATTGCACGGCATTGTTCAACTGTATCTGAGCAAACGATAGTAGCTAACCCCACTTCCTTTGCCCTCTTAATAGTTGCATCTAATTCTGCAATCGTCAGAGGCTTTTCAGCATGATTCAAAACGACGGCTTTAATTCCTACATGACCAAGAGCTTCTGGTAAAACATGACCCATGCCTCTACCTGGCTTTAAAGAATCCATGTGTTGTGCGGTAATAATTAAATTATTAGTCTCTTTAGCTATTGTCGGTAAATCTACTAACTGACCTGTAAAAATACAGTCAATATACATACGTGGAGAATACGACCTGCGAGAAGAACGTCCTGATGCGGTATTAGGATCACCTCCACATACGTGGAGAATACTGGTTGAGAACTATCTTCATTACAGACCAGATAGGATCACCTCCACATACGTGGAGAATACTGGGCTCGCATTGTTGAAAAAGCTTTGCGTGTAGGATCACCTCCACATACGTGGAGAATACGTGCTATCGAAAAGGCTGTTAATGCTATGAATAGGATCACCTCCACATACGTGGAGAATACATATTTTTGTAGTTGAAAATAACGGTCGTGTATAGGATCACCTCCACATACGTGGAGAATACCCAAAATTGATATCGGCGCCGGCGCTTTCAGTAGGATCACCTCCACATACGTGGAGAATACATACCAGCTTGATAGTACAGATCATAAATTTTAGGATCACCTCCACATACGTGGAGAATACCTACCTTTGCGTCCTACAACGTGATAAATATTAGGATCACCTCCACATACGTGGAGAATACAAATTGGTATAAAATTCTGCACGTGGATTGTAAGGATCACCTCCACATACGTGGAGAATACTCAGGTGGTGCAACGTGGTTAGGGTTGTATGTGGGATCACCTCCACATACGTGGAGAATACAGCAATAATTGTTCCCAAATCGTTTGCTACAAAGGATCACCTCCACATACGTGGAGAATACCCTGTAGTCATAGAAGTGGCGCTAGGAACTGAAGGATCACCTCCACATACGTGGAGAATACACATGCAAGACCGTCCGAATGGAGAGCGACACGGGATCACCTCCACATACGTGGAGAATACGTCATAAGCTGTGTCAGTATCACTTGGATCACAGGATCACCTCCACATACGTGGAGAATACACTCCTTTTCTTAGTCCAATATCTTTTTACAAAGGATCACCTCCACATACGTGGAGAATACTAATAATCCTGACTATAAGGTACGTTTACTTGAGGATCACCTCCACATACGTGGAGAATACCTAATAAAATCCGCTTCTCGTTCCCCATTTTTAGGATCACCTCCACATACGTGGAGAATACTTGTTCTTATCCATTTGCTTTTCCTTATTTTTAGGATCACCTCCACATACGTGGAGAATACAATCGACCACCGACAATAATATTGCGATATAAAGGATCACCTCCACATACGTGGAGAATACATATCGCTTAGCAGATAACAAGACTAATGACTAGGATCACCTCCACATACGTGGAGAATACTTAACTGCAGAATCGGTATCCGTACTAGCTTTAGGGATCACCTCCACATACGTGGAGAATACACTAAAAAATCCTTGATACAAAGCCTTTCTCAAAATTGCAAAACACCATTTTTCAACAGTTTTAAAGCCAATTCATAAGTTGCTCTTGCATCAGACAGAGCCTCATGTGGTCTTTTATTTTTAATACCGTAATGCTGTAAAACAGTCTTCAACTTATAGTCATTTAAAAATTTTTCTTTTTTCTTGACTAGACTCATTAGATCAATAACTTGGTTATTAATACTTAGACTCAATTCATCATTTAGAGCTTTTTCTAAAAAATCAATATCAAAATTGACATTATAACCTACTAATGGAAGTCCTTTAATAAATTTCATGAATTCTTTTAAAACCTGATCTAAGCGAACTCCACTTTTATCTAAGATAGAATTTGTAAGACCCGTCAACCTTGAAATACTACTTGGAATTTGACAATCCACCTTAATTTCGCGGTAGAATTTAGAAACTACATTATGATAAATCTTAATTGCTCCAATCGACAAAATTTTATCTTCATCAACATTAAGGCCCGTTGTCTCGATATCTAAAACCACAAAATTAACTGCCTCATAATTTTGCCTTAGTTTCTTGCGTCTAGCTAATTCAGCTCTTCTAAATTTGGCTGCTTTACTAAAGCCTGGTTTTGGCTTTGCTTGAATAGCAGATAAATGAACCAAAAACGGTAAGCCGTCATAGTCCTGAACCCGGCAATCTTTTCTGTTAGTTCTAATGCCATAGCCTAATTCATTATTAATGCTATAGACTAAAGTTGCTTCGCCTGAGCCTATATTTTCACAAATCCGCTGCCATAACAATTCACGTACCTTGGAATTAGGATTACCAACATAAACGCCAGTTTGAATTTCCTGACACCATTGGGTTAAATCACCCCGTAAGGAATCCGGAACTTTACTTAAAGTAACAACAATCATTCTTCAAACTCATGATACTGAACACCAAATTTTTTTAATCCTTCTTTATCGTCCCACAAGCTCATAATAGTTGTTGTTGAAACAAAGTCTTGAGCATTCAGTAAATATTTCAAATCAGAAACCATTTGTTTTAACAATTGACCATTTCTAAAGGCATCCCTCATCGCTAAGCGCACTCTATCACTGATGTCATTGTCACCATATTTAGCAGTTACTTTAAAAGCAATCGGGATTGAATATTTTGCTTTGTATAAATCAGCAAAATCATAAACAAAAGAAAGATCATGACCTGTGTGAACAAATCCTAAAGCCGGTGATGCTCCTAAAGCAGTAATGACCGCATAACTCAGGCCATATAAACATTGATGGGCTTCAGTTAACGCTTTGTTTATCGGAGAACTATCATTAAAGTTATCGACTTTATATTGTCTTCTGTACCATTTAACCCCACTCTTCTTAGACTCCTGGCGATAAACGTTTCTAATTCTTGATCCTTCCTTGCCTCTTAATTCAGCCATTGAAAGGCCAGAAACATCTTCATGAGGGAAACGCATTTGATACATTTTTCTGGCAACTTGGACTCGTGTTCGTTTATTTGATACAAGCTTAGCTTGTTTTTCAATTAAAGTTGAAGAATGATTCAGAGCTCGTCCATGCGCGTACTGGCGCACACCATATTCACCAACCCAGACAACAGCCATACTAGTATTCCCGATAAGCTCCATGGCTCTATGAGTAATATTTACCCCTGGGCCTAAAAAGAGAACGTTAATAATTGCGGCCGGAACAAAGATAATTCCTTGTTGATCTTCAACTTTGAGCGCACTATCCTGTCGTTTAATATCCGCATGTTCCAGATAAAGAAAACTAACCCTATCTTTTACACGCGTAAGCTCATTAAGCTCAGGTTTCTTAGCACCAAAACCAGTTTTCATCTTTCTACTGGGATGACAGTCATTAACCCCATACCATAAGCTTTTTCTTTGCCAATACCATTTTTTAAAGCTCTTTGAAATAGATTCAAATCAGTTATTCTTAGCAAGCCTTCAAAAGCCACTCTGCTGAGCTTTATTTTCCTACCACCTTTACGATACAAGATCGGATAATCCCTTTGAACTATATCAAACTGATTATTTACAATCTGAAAACCTAACTTTGCTGCTCGTTCTGACAACCATTTCTTTTGCTGAAGAACAGTTACATGCGGGAAGATCCTTCCCGTTTTTCCATCTCTATAGACAGGATTGGCTACTAATCTAAAACGATAAATGCCATTATTTTTTAATTGAGCCAAGTAGATATCATAGTTCTTAGATTCAGCACTACCAGTAACTCCATATTTCTCAAAGCGCTTTTGATCAGGTTGCTGTTCGCTTTGAACTAATAAATATGCTTTACCATTCAAGTAATCAATTCGCCATAAGTGTCTCTTACGCTGACCCCTTTCAATTTCCTGAGGAAAACTTTGTTCGATCCAGTTATGATAAGCGCCAAGATGAGTTAGATTCTTCAGCTTCTGCCGATTCTTGGTATCAATCTGTACTCTAGATAAATACATTAATCAAACCTCTTTGATAAAAAAGACATAATATCATGACTAGTATCTCCTGGTTTGTAAAAGGGATTCTTTAACTCAACAGAAGTCTCACAAATAGGACGGTATTGATGATATCGATTATTTTGGCTAAACGAACCCACCTTATCTCTAACCAATGTACTGGAATGATCAGGCAGTAAAACAGCATCAGCGATAATGTCCGCTTGAAAATGTTCAGCACCATATCTTTTCTTAAACCAATCTGATGCCCGCCACTCTAAATTTGTTAAAACTTCTAGTGGGTTCACATCTTTTTTAACATTTATTTTTAATGGACCTGCCGGTGGATTAGAGCGCCTTCCCAAATATAGCTGATAAGTGGGAAAATGCAGAGCGTCTACTATTTTGTCGATTAATTCATCATTGGAACTACCAATAGCTGCTATAAAGACCGCATCTTGCAAGTAATCACGATAAGTCAGTTTTGCTCCCTTAGATTGAGAATACCGCACTGTCTGAAAATCAGTCATAGTAGTTCCCGGTTGATCTATCCTGACAGCTACTTGTAGATCATTTAATTTGGAGATTCTGTTGTCATCCCTCGAATAACCGAGTGCGGCCGCCACTATGCCGATGATCGCACTTTTAGTCGGATATGAAGTTGAAGTACGATAATTAAACGTAGCCTGGTCACCGTAAGATTGCAGCGGCGCGGTTAGTCTAAGCGTTATCGTTTTCATCTTGACTTACCTTCTCAGCTAAAACTTGTCCTACTTTATCAAGTAAATCACTTAAGTTTTCAACCTGCTTCAAATCAGAATGATCCGTTGTCAGAACGAAGCAGGCAACAGGTGCTTCAACAAATTTTTGCGTTGCTTGATATTCGTTCTCCAAGCGATCAATAGAGGCCTTAACGTAGCCACCATGAGATTTAACCGGATCTTCAAAAGCAGAGACCAGATTTACAGGGGTGTCTTTCCTAATTGTCACTAAAACATATTGCGGAACGGTTTTATTAGCAAAAGTATTTTCTTTGCCAGTAGGCATAGTGCTGATAAATTCTTTAATAAATAATTTTGCGCCTTTAATTGTTAAATCAGAACCAATATTCTTTTCTAATTCATTAACATTAATATTGGCATAACGATAGAGAGTAGAAGAATTATATTCAATTGTACCTAACATGGCTGAACCAGCTTCATCTTCTTTTCTCTTATCATCAATAGCAGTAAAGTAATCAAATTCGGGCACAATCTCATGGGTTGAAATTGCGTGAGCTACTTGTACAGCTGCATCAACGTTAAGAGACGGATCATCGGCTACCATTCGGCCGAACATAGCTAAAGCAAGAGAATTGTCATTTAATAAAATTTGTTTTAACTCTTTTTTTGTTTCTTTTAATTCTTTACTCTTTTTTTCTCCCAGATCCGGATTATCAATTGCATATTGCGCCAATTTATTCAATTGACCTTTGCTAACAAATAACAAGGCTCCTGTCAGAAATTCGCCATTCTTTTTATCTAATTTTACTTTTAGACCTGCGGTTTTTAATAAATCATTTGCGGCTTTAGTTGCTGCATCCTCGTCTAAATCCGGTTTTAAATCTTGAATTCTTTGACTCAACAAAGCACTGACTTTCTTAGTACGATAGCCTTTTAACCAATCTTCGTCGTTGCTTTCCTTCTGGAATGCTTGTTTTATTACTCTTTTCCAGCTTTGCGAAGAAACACGTGACCTGGTTACTCCACCATACATTGCCGTTTTAGGAGTGCCAGTGTCATCCCGATTAATATTAGAAGAGGGAACGGTTTGCAATACATTAATATCAATATACAAATTTTCTTTATTCATTTTTTACTCCTTATTTATCCTGAACTTTATCATTTACATAAAAATATTCTTGACCCCATCTTAAAGAAATTCGTCTTGCCCCTTCATAACCAAATTGATAGTCATACAGATCAAGAGCCAGATGGGCGAAATCTATCTTAGTGACATTTTGATTGCTCTTCAGAATATCAATCAAATGGATCAATGAACGACAAACAAAATCAATATTCGAACTAGCTAGAACGGCTTCGACTCTCCTGTCAAGTGCTTCTCTGATGGTTTCATCTTGCCTTAACCTTGATAGCACTCGAAAAAGTCGAGCAGAATTGTAATCATAATCTTTTCTGAAGATGTCGACAAAAGCCGGATTTTCTTTGCCCTGTTGATAGACTGCGTATGCCCTTAAGCTAGTAAAAATAGCTATTTCAGCGTAAGTTGGCTTACCATTTTTACTTAGTAGCTTTTCTGGCATTACCTCAAAAAGCAGAGGCCAAATTGCAGTTGCTTTTTTACTTACAACAGAATTAGAAGTTCTTAAACTTGAAAGCGCAGCTTTATTTGGCGAACCATCATTGTATAAACGTAGAATGCATCTATTGGTTATAATTGCAATATTTGGAGACATTTAATTCTTCCCTTCTTTCAGTAACTTGAGCAGTGATCCCTTAAACTGATTATAAAAAGTAAAGATATTCTTCTCTTGCTTTTTTTCCACCTTTCCGATTACATCTTCGGGAGAGGCAGTGACCATTAATTTAGCACCCGCTTGAATCGCAATTTCTAGCAGTTCTTCATACCACTGCTCTAGCTTAGGATCTCTCTCCTCATCATTCCTAAGACTTGCTAGCCACGTCAGAAAAGGTTTATTTAATTCTTCATAAAAGCTCGTACTAAATCTGCCAGCAAATTCAGTGGGCGAACTTAAATCTCTCAAATCACCAACATTTCTGGCAAAATGATATAAATAATTGCCTACGACTTGAGTCTTATTAATTGCTTCTTCAATCCGGGCTGGCCAATATAATGCTCGTTCAGAATTTTGATCAAAAAGGACATCAGCATCAATCTTCATCTCATCGCTCACTTCAAAAGCTGGTGATTGAGAATTGGCATTATTGTCTTTAATCATATTAATAGTCATCATATTGACCACATAACTGTGAGGAAGACAATCATTATCTTTCAGATAAGCAATCCAACTCATGATTCCTGGTTGGTGATAATAATTACTATCGTTTCTCGTGTCAACATAATCACCAAAATGGCGCCACATACTTGTATTGCGATTGCGCAAACTTCTAGTTTGGGGATGAAAATCTGAGTCTTTTTTATTTGAATACCAAGTTGTCATCGGTTCAATAAAGGCGTTGCTGTTATTCAGTTTAGGCAAGCCAGCACTGTAAATAATCGGCTGATCTGACTCCCAATCAATAAATAATATTCTTGCCCAAATAGTATAAAGAGCTGCAATATTATCCGGTACTTCTGCCCGCTTACGCTCTAAAACGTAATCTGTTGCTGTTCTATATTCCCAGTTGGGTTTTTGAACAGAATAATCTAAATCCTTCGCGTTAAATAATTTCAAATTCAGCAGCAAAGTTTCAAAAAGATTTTTGCCTTTAATAAAAATTGGATTAAGACCAAATAACCAACCTTTGGAAACAGAAAATTTTTCTTTTGTTTTTAGCTTGCTTTTATCAGTTACCCCTGTGAAGTTCTGATAAGAAATAAGCCACCGAACCAGTTCATCTATCGTCAACTGATTCTTACTTTTTTGACTTCGCGGATCAAAAATATCAGGCGTATTGTTGCTTTCTGAAATTGTGCGATTGATTTGCTTTAGAGCTACTTGACCGCCACCGCTTACTTCGCCGCTTTGATTGATTTTCAGCTTGTTTTTATCACGAACTAAGTCATTATATTCTGTCAAAGTTACTTGATAAAAGGGATGATCCCCAAAAAAGTCAAAATGATCAGCATATTTCAGTAAATATTTCTCGACAATATCAGAAAAGTGGCTTTGCTCATAAAGCTCTTTCCAAGTGTCTAATAAATCATGTTCACCGTCATCTTCAAAATCATCCTGGTCAACTTCTTTTACCTGCCAATTGTCATCTAACTCTAGCCAATCATATGCCTGTCCTTGATAATCAAAGCGAGAATAAACAGTTGTCAAAATTGCAAGCAAAAATCTGAAGATAGCTAAATCTTGACTTTTCATTTCTCCAGCTAGTTGACGATAGTCTTGAACATTTTTGAAAAAGTCGATCAAAGATACTTTCTGCTCACGGTTTTTCTTATCAATTACTTCAATCCAGGGATCCTTAATTAAATTAAATTCTTTATTCACCCTTTTCTCCTTCCTTTTCATAACTCAAGCCTAATTTAGAAGAGTAACTCAATGTCCACCCATTAAAATTGGCCGTCAAATTTTTATCCAGAACCAAAGCCAATGAACCACGCAGCCAAATATCTTTCTGCCAATAACTGAAGTTTTTACTAGTTATATCCTCTAAAGAACTAATAGCTTCATCAATATTGGGAGTTACAGCTGCCGGCAGACGAATTGTCTGCTCAGCGATAATTTTTGAAGATACTTTTTCTAATTTGCGGCCATCAAGAAGACAAAATCCTGATTCATTTTTTTGCAATAAAACAACCTCTAAAGTATCTTTAATATCTCGAACTGCCGCTTGAGCTCGAACTTCATCCTTATCTAAATTTTGGGGTGAATCTCCCAACCAACCATGAATAGTTCGTCTAGGTCTAGGCGGGGCTATTTGAAAAACAGCAGCTTTCTTTTTTAATTTAGATATCTGATCTTCAAATTCTGATTTGGCTTCATCTAAATCGTGTACTTCTTCATCGTTTTCTGGATCATAAACAGTTTGAACTAAAGGCGAAATATCGGTAGGTAGCTTAATTTGATTTGGCAGAAAATGGTCTGTCTTCATTAATAGATACTTAGCATAGATCGCCTCATTTGCATCTCCATAATCACCAAATGAATTAATCCCCAAAATATATACATCCGGCTGTTGTAAACCAACTGGTCTTTCAATTTGATGACGATGAAGCCGGCCAATTCTTTGCAGGATTAAATCCATTGGCGCAATATCAGTAAACAAAACATCAAAATCGATATCCAGCGATTGTTCCAACACTTGAGTACCAATAACAATAAGGCGCTTAGGCCGCTTCCCGTTTTTCCCAATCAGATTTTGCAACTTCTGTTCCCGTTTAGTTCTGTCTGAAGATAGATAGGCCGAGTGAAGAATTAAAGTAGGAATACCTTTCGGCATCAAGCGTGCTAACTGTTGCGCTCTTCTAACGGTATTGACGATAACACCGGCAATACCGCCTTTTTCAATTGTCGCGGAAATTTTATTAACCAAATCCGTGTCATCAGCTTTGAGCCGCCTTATATGAACACTTATTTTATTAAAGCTTTCCTGTTCAAAATGATTAACTTGTACCATTTTTTTACCATCAAGAATGCTCAATAAGGGATATGACTGTTCATTCTCCCAGCCAGACTCAGCTTGGAAATGCTTTGTGCCAAACTTTCCTTTGCAATAGGCTTGCAATAACTCATTCCTTTTTTGTTTTGGAAGAGTAGCAGATAAAGCAATGACTGGAACGTGGTATGCGCCTAGCCAGCGCAATACCTTTTTTAAATAAGAAGTCATATAGACGTCATAAGCATGCACTTCATCGATAACGACTATCTTGTTGGCAAGGCCTAAATGCTTTAAAAACAAGTGCTTTTGCTTCAGTCCCATTAATAACAAATTATCAATAGTTCCTACGGAAAATTCATTAAGAATCGTCTTTTTACCGGTAAACCAACTATTAACAACTACCGCCGAATCAGCATCTGAATCACTATCGCTGTCAATGTTTTCCGCAATGGGTATTGCTCTATAAATTGGATTAAATTGAGCTTTTCCGTGCATTAATTTGATGGGTAACTTAGCATGTTCTGATTCTGCCACCTGCTTAAGCCATTGATCAATCCGTTCAAACATTGCATTAGAAGTGGCTTGAGTAGGTAAGCCCATAAAAAAGCCATTTTCACCAGCAGAAAAACCTAATTGTTCAGCCGCAGTAAGGGCAATTTCAGTTTTACCAATTCCCATTGGTGCCTCGATAATGATCATGCCTGGATCTTTTGTCTTACCAATCACCGCTGACATTTTTTCTTGAACTGAACGTGGCTCAAAACCCCACCGTTTTTGATAGTGCTTTTCTATATTGGTTACCTTTTGGGGGTACCATTCATCATTTACCGCCCAAGTATTAATGGCATCTTCAAAACGAGCGGTCATATCTAAATCATCAAATCCTGCATTCAAGGAAATTAACGGAAATAGAGGTTTTTGGACATCATAATTCAAATATTCACTCGATGCCAGCCAATCAGCCATAATTAATAAGCCTTCCAAAATAACCGCAACTGGTTGGGAAACAGGAGGGACATCTTTTATATTGTTATAGCCGCAAATTTCTAGAATATAATTGAGTAATTCACTTTGAACTCTTTGCCATTTTTCTTTTATTTTTTGATTTTGATCTGAGCCAAAATAATTACTAGTATAATTAATTATTTGATCAAAGGGACTAGTTTTTTGCGGCATTCCATGGTGACCGCCAATAATTGCCCCTACACTTTCATTCAGCCCCGCTCTTTCGAGTAAAGCTTCCCCTGCTACCGCATGAGGTGATTTTTCCATCGACACTAACTTAATGCTACTTAAGCCTTGTCGCAGCAATCTTTCTAGCAAATCCTGATCTAGAACTTTAGATCTTTGATATGAAGGCTTTCCCTGAAAAGCAGGAATGCATTTACCATAATCGTGGACACACCCAAGAAATTTTACTAAAGCATGAATATTCTGATTTGGAAGAGAAGATTCAATAATTAGTTGTTCCTTATCACTTAGCCAATGGTTATAGAGCCAATTTATTACATTTTTAGTATCAATTAAGTGAGCAATTAATGGCAGCCAAAGCTCTTGCCCATTTTTAATAGCCTTTTTGCCCCATAAACTTTTAGCCGCTTTTGATAAAGAACTCATTATTTTCTCTTTTCATTTTATAATCTCTCCTATTATTTTATCATTTAACGCTTACATAGAAAATCCTTCTAACAAAAAAGATGCCTCATTTGAGGCATCTAGCTAATTTATTTGAATCACCACCACTTACTGGAGAATACATGTATCGGCGGGTAATCACGAGCGTTGCATGAGGATCACCTCCACATACGTGGAGAATACTAATCCCTACCGCTGGCACGGTAAATGGGACAAGGATCACCTCCACATACGTGGAGAATACCTTCATCCTTAAAAAATAAAGTATTGAGACAAAGGATCACCTCCACATACGTGGAGAATACAGCTTTTCCAATCAATTCCCAAGCACGTGTTGAGGATCACCTCCACATACGTGGAGAATACTTGGGAGGTTATCATTTCACTATCTGGTTCTAGGGATCACCTCCACATACGTGGAGAATACCAATCGAGCAGGCTTTGACAAAACTAAGTGGTAGGATCACCTCCACATACGTGGAGAATACTTCTTTACCAAAACGAGTAAGTGTCATTTTGTAGGATCACCTCCACATACGTGGAGAATACAACATTCGTAAATGCCTAGTAGCGCAAAAGAAAGGATCACCTCCACATACGTGGAGAATACCACCTTGCTTAACTGATTGTGTTTTTTTGCATAGGATCACCTCCACATACGTGGAGAATACTTGCTTAGCTATTTCAAAATACTTTTCATCTAAGGATCACCTCCACATACGTGGAGAATACTATCTCTTTCAGATGTTGCAGAAAAAAACAGGTAGGATCACCTCCACATACGTGGAGAATACTTTGGATAACTGCAACATCTTGGTTTTTATTTAGGATCACCTCCACATACGTGGAGAATACCTTAGGCGGACAGGATGAAGACATTGCCGACTGGGATCACCTCCACATACGTGGAGAATACTCTTCAAGGAATTGCTTTAATTCTGATTCATAAGGATCACCTCCACATACGTGGAGAATACCATGGATCCCGTGGGAGAAAGCAAAAGAAGATAGGATCACCTCCACATACGTGGAGAATACGACGGTTTTCTGGTTAACTTACCACGACACTTAGGATCACCTCCACATACGTGGAGAATACCTACTTTTGCTTGATTAAAACCCAAGCTTTTTAGGATCACCTCCACATACGTGGAGAATACCTAGTTGGCAAAGCAATTACAACAGCGTTGGTAGGATCACCTCCACATACGTGGAGAATACTGATGTATTCTCCTGAAGTCAGTGAACTGAACAGGATCACCTCCACATACGTGGAGAATACGCTGAACCAGTCTTAGTTAAACCACCGCGCTTAGGATCACCTCCACATACGTGGAGAATACGCATTATCAAAAATATATCAACACAAATACTCAGGATCACCTCCACATACGTGGAGAATACCTGCTGCATCTTCCACAACTGCTAAAGCTATTAGGATCACCTCCACATACGTGGAGAATACAAATGCACTTGATAGTGATGGTAAATCATATGAGGATCACCTCCACATACGTGGAGAATACTGCCGTTTTTGCTATGGAAAAGTGGGTTGGCTAGGATCACCTCCACATACGTGGAGAATACGCCGGATTTGACACAGTAATCACCGGTCAAATAGGATCACCTCCACATACGTGGAGAATACTAAAGTCCAGTGAATCAGTAACTAGATCTTATGGGATCACCTCCACATACGTGGAGAATACACTAAAAAGATCCCATAATACCGGCTTTTGTAAAAATCAAAAACTCATTTTTTCAATAGTTTTATTTTTAATTATAATTCAAAATGTTTTTATGAGACCGTAAAATATTTTGTGTAAGGATGAAGGATTCCTTAATTTAATTTCCTAAAACATTAGAAAAAGGAGTTCCTTTCTCGTATGATT
>NZ_AYZC01000034.1 GCF_001436775.1 Lactobacillus acetotolerans DSM 20749 = JCM 3825 | reverse complement strand
CAAGCCTCTATTAATCCTGTATTTTAAACTGTCTAATTTTTAGGTCTCAGTTCAATAACGAGAATTCTGCATTTTTACTTTATTTCAAATTAATATTTGCTTGTCTAAATAATTCCTCGCGCATTGTAGCCGGCGTTTGGTGATAATATTGATTAAATTTCTTATAAAAGAAGGATTTGCTTGAATAGCCTACCCGAGCAATAATTTCCTTTAAGGAAATATCTGGCTGAGCTAATAAATTCCTTGCTTCTTGCATACGCCGTTCATCAACATGATCAACAAAACTCTTACCCGTTTTTTGTTTAACCATATTAGAAAAGTAATTTGGGTTAAAGCCAAAATATTTTGCTGCTTGTGTTAACGTGATATTGGCAAAGTGCGTATCAATATAATTATCAAGCGCTGAGCCCTCAAACTTAGTCTTATTAAGACCAGCAGATGTTACCATTCTCCTGGCTCTAATAGAAAGGATCAACAGAACAGTTAACTCTGCAATAATCAAACCACCTACAAAAATTTCATCATTCAGATAGCCATTAACAACATTTTGCATTACCTGTGCAGGCCTTGTCACCTGATTGTTCTTTAACCACAGCATATGTTCATTTTCTAAAACGTTAACTATCTTTTTAATTACTTTATATTCTTGTGGATCTTTGCACGCAAATTTCTTAAAGAAAACATGGTATTTAAATCCCGGTTTAAACTTTAATTTAGTCAGAACCGCATCATTTGTCTGATTCTGAATTTCATATTCACAATTTTCAATAAGTAAAAGAACATTCCCTGCCTTTAAAAGAAGTGTCTTTTCATTACTTTTGACAGTAACAGCTCCACGAACTACGTAAAGAATCGTCGAAACATCTTTTCCGTAACGATGAATACCAGTATTATGATTTTCAAGGTAGATCGTAAACAGGTCAAAGTTTTTATTACCAGATTTTAATTTAAGTTCATTGGTATCATCTGTATTTGAATTTAAAATACTAGCTAAATATTGATCTAAAGCAACTGCTGCCATATATCCACCTTCTCATGTTAACTATACTCGACAAGTTATACTTCTATTATATAACCAAAAATAAATTTTCAGTAGCAATAACTCAGTCTAATTGCTATTAATAGACAAAGAAATCGGATTCATGTACAATCAAGTTAATACATAGGGGTGCCATAAGGCTGAGAAATACCCATTGAACCTGATTTTGGACAATGCCAACGAAGGAAAAATGATAGAATTTCAATGTCGCCGTACTATGGGCGGCATTTTTATTTGGTTAAAAAAATGACAGAGATTATTAGTAAGAATTTAAATTTTTCATACGATAACAAAACTAAAATACTAGACAATTTAAATTTAACAATTCCTAGCGGAAAATTTTCACTATTAATTGGACCAACTGGTTGTGGTAAATCTACTTTTTTAAAATTACTCGCTGGTTTATATCCTAAGTATGCTGGTAAAGCAAGTGGAAAAATTGATTTGGGTAATTTAAAAAAAGCTATGATGTTTCAAAATGCTGGTGAACAATTCACAATGGAGACCCCACGCCAAGAAATTATCTTTGCTCTAGAAAATTTACAAGTAAATAAAAATGAATACGAAAAAAGGTTACACAAAGCCGTTGCTTTTACCAAGATTGATAAATTACTCGATCAAAAGATCGTAACTTTATCAGGAGGGGAACAACAAAAGGTGGCTTTAGCTGTACTAGTTGCCATGAACGTTGACATTTTCCTATTAGACGAACCTTTTGCTAGTTGTGATCCGGAAGCTCGTAAATTTTTAATAAAAAAATTAGCCAATCTACGTGATCAAGGCAAAACAATCATTTTAAGTGATCACGTTTTAAGTGATTATGAAGAAGTATGTGATGACTTATTTAAATTTACTGGTAAAAAGATCGTTCAATTAACAGAAAATGAAAAGAACAATTTACTTCAAGCAAATAATAAAAAAGCAAATTATACCTTCTCTATTCCCAATGAAAATAACGCTAGTGTTTTTACTTTACAAAATACTGAAATTAAGCAAAATCGGCTTTTATTAAAGCAAAGCAAATTAAAAATCTACAAAGGTAAAACCACTTTAATCACAGGACCAAACGGAGTTGGAAAAACATCCCTATTTAAAGCATTAACTAAAATGATCCCATATTCCGGTAGCTTAACTTATAAAAATAAGGAAATCGGTAAACTAAAAGCTAGAAAATATTTGCTTCAAGTGGCGCAAATATTCCAAAATGCAACTGATCAATTTTTAAATATTACGGTAAAAGATGAAATTAATTTAAGCAAAAAGAACCGTAAAAACAAATTTTTTAGCGATGATAAGATCAATGAAGCTTTAGCATATTTAGATTTAGCTAATCATTTAGACCAAGTTGTTTATTCCCTCTCAGGAGGGCAAAAAAAGAAATTACAAATTCTACTAATGCTTATTTCTGACCAGGAAGTACTACTAATTGATGAGCCATTAAGCGGCCTAGATCACAATTCAACTAAAAAGGTGACCCACTTAATGCGGGAAAGCCAGAAACAACGAAAGCAGACCTTTTTAATTATCAGTCATGAATTAGAAGGTTTGGCAGAATGGTGCGATTACCGACTCGTATTTAATCATCAGAAACTAGAATACGTAAACAAATAAGGTGAACATAATGAATCCCAGTTTTGAATCTTTTTTAGTCCTTATTATTTCCTTGGAAATATCAATTAAGCCAAGTCTAGTAACGAATCTTCTAATAATAATATTTGCTCTTATATATTTAATAATCAGAAAAATCAAAATAAAGAGCCTTCTTACGTTGATCTTTGTCCCATTTATTGCAGCATTTACAATCTTTGCCACCCTATTTTGGTTCTCTCCTAAGCCAGACCTTTACTACGCGTTGAATTTATCAACGCGTGTCTACGTTTATACGTTAACTATTTCCTGTGTCACAATCGACACAGATGAAACTAAACTTGCTCGTTCACTGGAACAGAACATTCATTTACCCAGTAAATTTGCTTATGGCGTCTTAGCTGCGTTAAATATTGTTCCACGTATGCGGGAAGCAGTGCAACAAATCAGGACAGCAGGAATGATGCGTGGCGTCTACCTCAGCTTCTGGTCACCAGTCCTCTACTTCAAAGCAATTTTAGTTGCACTAAACTCGGCTGAAAATCTGGCACAAGGAATGGAATCACATGGTTACGTTGAAGGTAAAGAACGATCTGTTATCATCCCCATTCCGGTGAAAAAAAGCGATTGGATCATTTCTGCTGTAATACTAATAATAGTTAACATTTCTTTATTCATGTTTAAATAATAGAAGCCTGTTATAATTAAAATAAATCAGATTTAACAAGCGAGGTAATAAAATATGCGTTTCAAAAAAGCAATTTTAGTATCTACTTTGTTGACTTTAGGAATTCTTCTATTAAGTAGCGATCCCTTAAGTTCGGTCAAAGCAAATACTGTTAACCCGAATGAAAATCAAGGAAACACTTTTACCCTGCAAATTGCATCATATGTTTATCGCAAGGAAGGAAAACAAGTTCACCTCGATAATTTAAACGATGCTAATGGGCAAGAAATTAAAATAAAACAAGTGGGATCATCATCCCTAATTCCCAAAGGGACAAGTTTTAAATATTACGGCAAACCGAAAGCTATAAAAACTTACATTAGTACTTCATCCCAAACAAGTACTGGTGACCGTAAAATGTATTACTCTATCGGTAATGGCTATTACATTAACGCAAAGAATGTGGGTATAACCAATGGACCTGCTAACATTACGATTGACCGTAACTCTTACGTTTATAACTCTAAGGGCAAACGCAAAAAAGCAAAGACTATCAGAAGAAATACATCTTTGACAGTTCCAGGTAAATTTCAAGAAACTAGCACCCCTAAGAAGTATTATTCAGAATATCTTTCATCATCCGGCATTAAATTTGTCAGATGGCAAAGGCGGCACCGTTTCTGGTTAAACTACAACACAATTCATGGCAAGCAATATTACAATATTGGAAAAGGCCAGTTTATCAGGGCTGATAATGTTCGCTACCTTGACGGCAAACCAGTATACACTAACGCTAAAGAAACCACTGTGGTTCTAAAACACCGCCAAGAAATCGTTAACATGAAGTCTAATCGTGAAAGCGGCCGGTATTATAAAAAAGGCAAAAAACTTCGTGTAGATAAATATATTTCAACATTTTATGGTTATCCTAATGACTTTTGGTTTAAAACCGGAACTGAAGATTCTATCTTTTATCATGTCAAAGGAACAAAAGATAATTGGGTTTCGGGAAGAGTCTCAGAAGTCGATGTTAGACGTTATATTGAACCAATTAACGTCAATAACAGTAAATTCACCTTCATACAATTTAAGCCTGGTATCACCAAAGGTATAATTTATGACGAACACGGTGAGCAGAAATTTGATAATACATTCTTTGACGCAAAAAGAACTGATTATAATGAATTCGGCTACACAGCACTTAAAGCTGCTGAACTTAAGTATATTTACGCCCCAAGCAGCAAAAAAGTTGAGTTATTCTATCTTATCAAGCCAAAAGATCAATTTGACTTTGGATTATTAGATAAGGATGGAAAAGCAGTTCCAAGGGATCCTAACATGGATAACTTTTATCTTAAAGCCGACGACCTAAACTATCTTTGTGGTATCAAATTAAAACCTATTAACACAGTGGCTGAAGCTGAAAAAGATAAATAAATTTTTTAATATTCAAGCGTTACCCTAATTTTTAAAGAGTAGCGCTTTTTTTATCTTTTATATATTAAAATTGTTTTTACCGCATTTTCTTACTTATATTTAAACAAAAAAACTTGAATCGGAATCTCAGTCCAACCCAAGGTAAAAGTTTAAGTTAATCGTCATGATTAATCTTTTTATTATATCTACTAAAAGGTCCATGAAATAGTTTATCATGTGAACCTGCATGTACACCAATTAAAACTAATTGAGAGTATCTAATTTTATAAATAACGATAACGTCATTACTTTCACTAGCAGTAAAATCTTTAGGTGTATCTCGAATATGAAATTCACGATAACCCTCATATAAACCATTTAATGAATGGTCTTTAAATTCACTAGGTAACTTTTCACCACACTTTAAAATACTAATAGCATCATTTATTTTGAAAACAATAGATCTATCTATTTTAGACAAATATTTTATATCACGTATAAATGATTTCCTTGGCTTAAATAAATAATGGCTCATTTTTCAAATTGTTTCCAAAAATTATCATAATCTTGTCCATCTAGAACCGGATCCTTGTCAGGAATAATACCATATTCTTTTAATTTATCTTCAGCGACTGCATGCTCTAACGAATCTTGATCAGTTTTAACATATCTTTCTAACCAATCAAGTTTATTTTGATCAATTATCACCGCACTACGTTGTTTAGTTCTTGCAATATAAATATTTTCTCCATCATCATTTACCAAGTCTAAGTAATGTTTAATATGATTTCGAAAATCACTTTGTGTTACTGCTAAAGCCATATCATCAGCTCCTCATACTCTATATAGTATAAATATACTTTGTACAGTATAGAGTACTTTATTACGTACATTTAATCAACCTATTTACTTATTTTCATTAAAATTGCAATCTTAATAAATATGAAGTACACTACTTCTATGAATATCGAAATAGCAAAAGAAGAACGTTTAGCACAAATATTTAGTGCTCTTGGTGAACCAAACCGAATTAAAATCATTAAAATTTTACGCGACAGCAAACGTGAGTTGACTTGTAGTGAGATCAGCAATTTATTACAAATAGCTCCTTCCACCGTGTCGTATCATTTCAAGGCTTTACGCAAAGCAGGACTCACTAAGACTAGGCAAGAAGCACAAACTAAATACTTGTCGTTAAACAAAAAAACATTTAAAAAATATTTACCTGGTTTTTTAGATTCATTATGAATCTTTTCTCTTTAGGTATTATTTCGATAATTATAGAAATAGCAAAGGACAAATATGAAATTATTTTATGCTTCTGGTGCCAGCTCATTAGCTCCACATATTTTACTTGAAGAAAGCGGATTACAATACTCAGTCGAAAAAGTTAATTTAGATAAAAAAACATGGAACGGCGGAAACTATAACCTAATAAATCCCAAGTCCTATGTACCTGCTCTTCAAACAGATAACGGAAAAGTTCTGACTGAGTGTGCAGTTATTTTAGAATACATTGCCATTAAAGCAGGTAATAATAAATTTATTGCAAAATATGACAGCTCAGAATATTGGCAGCAAAGAATTTGGTTAAATTATATTGCTAGCGAATTACATAAAAATTTCATCTCACCCTTCAGAAAAGGAAATTGGTTACCAAATACAAAAGAATCAAAAAAACTCGTTTATAAACGAGTTTTCCCAAGATTAAAATTTGTTGATCAAAAATTAAATAAACAAAATTATCTAGTAAATAATACTTTTTCAGCACCAGATATTTATTTATTTGTAATGACCAATTGGTTACACCGTCTAAACTTTGGATTTACTAATTTAGACAATTTAAAAAGGTTCGATACTAAAATGAGAAAACGTCCTGCAGTTCAAACAATTTTGAGGCAAGAAGGATTACCTCATTCTTTGCAAGATGAATCATAAAGATTTATTTTTCAAATTGCTTCCAAAAATCATCATATTTCTGTCCATCTAAAACTGGATCATTATCAGAAATAACACCGTATTCTTTCAACTTATCTTCAGCCACTGCATATTCTATAGAATCTGGATCAGCTTTTGCATAGTGCTTTAACCAATCCCACTTATTTTTATCAAATGACTTCAAAGTCATGTTATCAGCTCCTTGTCCTCAACGGGAATTATTTTAAACCTTTCATCTATTTATGATATGGACTTCCGCTATTAATCATAAAGGCACGATAAATTTGTTCCATTAATACTACCCGCATCAATTGGTGCGGCATAGTAAGTTTACCAAAACTAATTAAATCATTCGCACGTTTATTCACAGCTGAGCTTGTTCCCAAACTGCCACCAATAACAAAGGTAATATCAGAATGCCCATACGTAGCTAAATCCTGTATTTCTTTAGCAAACTCCTCACTGCTTCTCTCTTTACCCTTAATAGCAGTGACATAAACATATTCTTTATCTTTAATCTTGCTTAAAATACGCTGACCTTCAGTTTCTTTAACCTGTTCATCTTCAGCTTCACTAAATTTCTCCGGTGCTTTCTCATCAGCTACCTGCACAATTTTAACCTTAGCAAATCTGCTAAGTCTTTTTTTATATTCAGCAATTGCATCTTTAAAATATTTTTCTTTTAATTTTCCCACACATACGATTTTAATATTCATGTTTATTATTTTATCCCCTAATTCCCATAGTTTCCACTCACCTTTTCCACAAATGTGTAAAGTGTAAAACAATATTTAGTAGTCCGAATACATTATCCCCATATAGCTTGTAGGTGAATAACTTTTTTACTTTTTCTAAATTTTTTTACACACATCTACCCTTGGGGAAAGCTATTTTCACAAACTTATTGCCTTCAAACCCTATAGATTAGACTGAACAACTGTTTGAGCTAATATTAATTCACTAATATTTACACACAATTCACAGGTTATCCACAACTTGGTAAAAACATTTTCAGCCAGTTTATACACAATCCACAAAGTTATCCACAGTTATCAACAAGTATTAACCGCTCTTTCAAAACTTGACAAGTTATATTTACGAACATAATCATGTTACTCAGATTTAAAGTTAAGAAAAAAGGCTATGCTCACGGATAAACCCCGCTACATAGCCTTTTTATTATATTATAAAGGAATATTCTTAGTCCTAATTACTTTGAAGTTTAACCTTCATATTCTCTGTTTTACCACTTCTATTAACAGTTATAGTGACGGTATCACCGACTTTGTGATTATACAAAATGCTGTGTAACGAAGCGACATCAGATACTTTCTTGTTGTCAACTTTGGTAATAACATCCCCAGATTTTAGGCCAGCCTGAGAAGCAGAGCCATTCTTAGTTACAGAAGCAATGTAAATACCATCCTTAGATGTTGATTTAATATTCAAATGTTTCCTATAACTTTGTGGAATACCTTGAAGTGCAATCACCTTTACACCAAGTTGTGGACGGGTAATTTTACCCTTCTTTACTAGTTGGTTAACAATCGTTACTACTTCGTTAGAAGGAATGGCAAATCCCATCCCTTCTACTGAGGTACCATCACCGGATTGAGCCAACTTCATTGAATTAATCCCAATTACCTGCCCAGCCGAATTAACTAACGCACCTCCAGAGTTACCTGGATTAATTGCCGCATCGGTTTGAATTACCGTTTGTTGGTTAGCGGATGAAGTTGTGATGTTTCTGCTTGGTGCCGAAACAATCCCTTGCGTTACCGTTGACGCATATTCACTGCCTAAAGGTGAACCTACAGCAATAACTGTTTGTCCAGCTTGTAAGCTCTTAGAATCACCAAATTGAGCCGTTTGTGTTACGTACTTAGAATCAATTGCAAGTACAGCTAAGTCGGTAGTACTGTCTGTACCCACAGTCTTAGCATTAACCGTTTTACCATTAGACAGCATAACTTGAATCTTATCACTGCCCGAAACCACGTGGTTATTAGTTACAATATAGCCCTTATTGTTTGATTTCATATAAATGACACCAGAACCTTCGCTATAAGTTTGTAACTTGCCTTTTTTGGCGTTGTTATTATCATCCCCACCAAAACCAAAGAGTCCGGCTAAGGGATCACCATCATTAGATGATTGCCGTTTCATATTAATTACTGATACAACTGCACCCTTAACATCGTTATAAGCAGGAGTCATTGCACCACTATTTTTAGCGCTCTTCTTAGAAGTCTTAGCGCTATTTGAGCTAATACTAGTTTGGGCATTGCCACTATTAACATTCGCATTGTTAATTTGATCAATCGCAGCGTAAGAAACACCACCACCAATTAATCCCGCAACTACACCAATAATGGCAGTTTTTATAAAAATATTATTCTTTTTCTTTTTATTATTGGAATTTTGATTTTCTACCATACCTTATTAATCTCCTTTGTACCCTATAATATACCGATAAAATTTGAAAAAACTATGAATAAAGTTACTAAAATTACTAAATTTTAATCAAATCTGTGGGTTTATTAGGTTCGGTATTGATAATTTTAACATCTTCATCTAAATTAGCATCCCCATCCACCAACATTTGTTTAGCAGTTTTATGAGCTAAAGATTCGGTATTATTGTGCTGACTGCGATGAGCCAAAAAAATGTGTTTAGTCTTAGGCGTAACCACATCGAGCAATGCATGCCCAGCTTCATCATTAGATAGGTGGCCTTCATCTGATAAAATTCGTTGTTTAAGGGGCCAAGAATAAGGGCCATTACGTAACATCATATTGTCATAATTAAATTCCATCATATAAGCATCAGCAGCCTTAATTGTCCCTTCGACTTTTTCTGAGACATAACCCGTATCGGTTAAAAAGGCTATCCTTTTACCATCACTAGAAAAAACATAGTATTGCGGTTCAGCGGCATCATGGCTCGTAGCAAATGCAGTTACATCAAGATCCCCATATGTTTTTGTTTGACCGGGTTCAATAATATTTATCTGCTCAGCAGGAATTTTTCCAATTTTATTGGTATTACATAAATACTGCCAGGTACCACTATTAGCAAAAGCATCAATTTGCGGGTAACGACGCATGAGTACACCTAAACCGCCACTATGATCCGTATGATCATGACTCAAGAAGGCCATATCTACATCGCTGATATCAACACCCACTTGAGCCAGCAGCTGCTTAATCTTTTTACCAGATAAACCGGCGTCCATTAAAATTTTGTGCTGACCAGTTTCAATCAAACTAGTATTACCAGTCGATCCGCTGGCTAAAACAGAAACCCGCAATGAGACTTTTCCTTTCTAATTGTTTTCAACGTTATATGAACTATTAGATTGCAATATTTGCGCTGTAAAAGCGTTAACTCGCTTTAAAGTTATATTCTTCGTCGTCTTATTTTCTACCCAAATTAACCAAGTTGGAAGCAATATTGTACTGCCACGTACCTCAGTTAACTTTGAATAACCTAACTTAACCCGGACGACCCGCGAATTATTAGCAATCTCACGGTCGGTGTACATCGATCTCACGGCATGCCACGCACTAATAATTAATTGTGGCTCACGTACAGAATTAATTGGTCCCATATAAGAAATTGTATAATCAACAACTTGGTTGTCACGAACCGTAATCGTTAATTGTGCATTATTATCATATATTTGCCCATAACTAGAATTTTGCACGTAATTGTAATTATTTTCTTCTGACATACTTGGCTCATACTTAAAGTCTTTACCATATGGTACGCTCCTAGGATCGTTCTTAAAATCATTTAATTGCTGCAAAATTTCTTTGCGTTTAGTACTAAGCAAAACCGCATTTTTAGGGGTACCAGTTATAGAATTATCACTCTTAGAATAATGGGCGCTTACTCGTGTTAATCCACTTACTTTATTAGAAAGGTAATCTCTATTCTTCGCAGCTAAGTAATAACCTGACTGCTGCTTGTTAGAGATACTAGCAGGCAAATCAATGCCATCGTCCTTCATTTCTATCCGAATATTAGTTATATTATCCGTACCCGTATCCGCATTACTCAACTTTACTGGTGAACGTAAAATTTCAATTCCAAGGTAAATATCTATTAAAATAAAAACAATAAAGAATAACCATTCAATCCTTTTATGATCCAATTTTAGTTCACCCCTTCATTTTGTTGACCGAAGTTTGAAGAAGTACTGAAATCCTGCTTTTCCCATTCAGCAAGGTTCTTCCACTGATCATAAGCCTTTATATAGTAGGTCGGTATCAAGTTAACCAAACCCTCATGACTATTATCTTTTTCTACCTTAAAACCAACTGTGATCCGCTGAATTTCGGACTGCTTTAAACCCTTCTTTTCCAAAGATTTAACTACATCATCAGTTGATTGTAAAGTTTTAGTCTGACCATCAAACGGAATAGGTATCTGCAAATTAAGACTGTTGAAAGCTAAAACAACGGAATCAGTCGAGAAAGTCGTATCAGCCTGTAAATCTTGCTTATTCAAGAAAACGGGAATTCCCTCAATATAGTTGGAATAACTCACAGTATTTCGATCCGCATCAAAGAAGCGTAAATTTTGTTCATTTAAACCAAGTCTATGAACATAGTAAACACTATCAAGCAAACGACTAGTAGCAGTGGGTGACTTTACTTTTTCATAATGGGTATAAAGGAAGTTATGATTATTGTTGTTACCGGACTTAGGTACCTGCAATTTAGTGTAGTAATTCAACGAATAAGTTGTCCGGCCGTCTTTACTTGTTCGCGTCGCAACATTGGACGTACCAAGAAGCCGAGAAACAAAGTAAGAATCAGACTGAGCGTCAGTTAAGTAACTGTATACACGCCAACGAACTGGCTTAGGATAAAACACCGTATAATCATTCTTTAAACGAACAAATTTAATTGGTATTTTAACCTTCACATTCTTAGCATAGTGACGTAAAAGACTGAAGTTAGCTTTTTCCAGTTTAACCCGGTAGATTGAACTGTTTTTATCATTTGCTACATATAGCCATTTATCGCTTGAAGAAATAAAAATACGGCGAAATTCGCGGTTACCTTTTTTCATACTTATTTTAGTAAAAAGGTGAAAAGTAACCTCATCAGGATAAGCTAACTGAATAAAATTAGGATCATTGAGCAATTTTTCATATTGCTTTTGGTTACTGCTTACCTTTTTAATACTCTTAAATTTAATGTTCTTTAATTCTTTAGTAAAA
Organism: Lactobacillus acetotolerans DSM 20749 = JCM 3825; assembly: GCF_001436775.1. Lineage (GTDB taxonomy): Bacteria > Bacillota > Bacilli > Lactobacillales > Lactobacillaceae > Lactobacillus > Lactobacillus acetotolerans. The sequence continues at coordinate 5,194 of NZ_AYZC01000034.1, read as the reverse complement.
GCTAATGATAAATTATTCTTAGAATCATAAAGACGGCACAATTTACCTTTATTAAAGCCATAGGAATTAGTTGGAATATACAAATCATAAACCGACTTAGTACGATGAGTATGAGCCTGTTCTTGAGTTGCATTATTGGGCTGATCTATATAATTAAAATGCTGGTCATCAGTCATAATAAATATCCATAAGACAATTGAGAGCACGAAAGCAATAATTGTACCAGTTAACAGAAAGAAATCGCCAAGTTTAAATTTAAACTTCATCCCAATCATCTCCTTCACTCATTGGTTCATATGGTAATGAAATATAGAAGGTAGAGCCTTTGCCCTCACTACTATCAGCCCAAATTTTACCATGATGAGCTTCTACAATTTCCTTAGAAATTGCCAAGCCCAAACCTGTACCACCTTGGGCACGAGATCTAGCCTTATCAACTCTAAAGAAGCGATCAAAGATTTTATTAAGGTCTTTACGAGGAATACCCAATCCCTGATCAGCAATACTTAAAATTACCTGGTTTTGTTTTTGGACTAAGCGAACGGTAATCACACCACCATCTGGTGAATATTTGATAGCATTATTCATAATATTATCAATCACTTGAACCATCTTATCGGTATTAATTTCAACCCAAAGTGCTTGTGTACCTAGTTCTCGTTTAATGGTATATTTCTTCTTTTTACCCTCTTTTTCATCACGCTTCACGATCATATCAAAGCGATCCAAAATATGGGCAACAAAGTCATTCAAATTAACCATTTCCAGGTCAACTTTAGAAACACCACGATCCATCCGTGACAAGCTGAGTAATTCATTAATCATGCGGATCATACGCTCTGTTTCTTCCTGAGTAACCTCTAAGAACTTAGGCGCAACCTTAGGATCTTTCCACGCACCATCATTCAAAGTTTCAATATAGGCACGTAAACTCGTTAACGGGGTACGTAATTCATGCGAAACGTCAGACACGAACTGCTTTTGCGAATTTTCATTCTTTTGTTGTTCAGTAATATCGTGCAAAACACAAACACTACCAGAAACAAAGCCAGTAACCCTTTTAATTAAGGAAAAGCTGGCGTGCAGTATCATTTCATCACGCGTACCCTTATTAGCAGTAATAACGATTCCTTTTGGGTTAGAAATCAGATCCTGCGATGGTTCATTTAACCCCAAAACACCAGCGATTGGTTTATTAATAACGTCTTTCTTATTGGTATTCAAAAAGTTAAGAGCCATTTGGTTAACAACATTAACATTACCGTGACGATCCGTAGCAAGCACACCGTCACTCATATGCGATAGAACACTATCCAGACGCCGTTGCTCACTTTCTGATTCCTCTTGCGAGCGTTCAATCCGCACAGACAAAGTATTAAATACCTGTCCTAATTGTCCCAGCTCATCATTAGAATAAATCTTTACCTGACTAGAATAATCACCATCGGCAATGTGCAGGGCCTGTCGCTGCATTTCTTCAATTGGTTTGGTAATCGCATGCGATATTAACAACGCCAAAATTGCTCCTAAAATAGCCGCAACTAATGACGTCACAAGGAATGTTAATGAAATATTACGTAGATCATTAAATACCCCGCGCATCGAAGCCCGGACATAAATTGCCCCTACAGTATTGGCTGACCCAGAACCAGAATTCAACGGGGTTACCTGGATCATATAGTCACCCTGGTCATTAATTACTTGGGTTACCTGCCGACCCGTTGAAGTCACCTGTTTAACCGGGGTTATATTGTATCTTTGGCCGATATGGCCTTTGTCATTCAAATTAGATACAGCCCTAATAATATCTTTATTGTCAACGACGATAATTTCACTAATTGCACTAGTACCGCTACTATAATCACCTATAATTCGGTTCAAATTATGATCGGTATTTTTATTATTACGAGTTAATTCATTGCTCAACTGGTTAGTAACAATATTAGGAACTTGGATTGTGGTTTCAAAATTTTGAATACTGCTTTGTTCAAGTTGGCGTGTGAAATATGCCCCAATTACTTCAATCGTAGCAAATAGCATCAACATAAAGACAACAGCTAAGGTTGTATTAATAGAACTAAATGTATGTTTTAATTTACTTTTTATTTTTTTCATTATCATTTTATAAATAAAAATATAAAAAGAAAGCCACATAGCTTAAATAGTTTTGTGGCTTTCTATATTATTCTTCGGTTGGTTGCTTTACGTAATAGCCGACACCACGACGAGTTACCAAAATTTGCGGTTGAATTGGATTATCTTCAATTTTTTCTCGCAAACGGTGAACAGTTACATCCACGGTCCGGACATCCCCAAAGTAATCATAACCCCAAACAGTTTGTAATAAATGTTCTCTTGTCATGACTTGACCCATATGTTGAGCTAAATAATAGAGGAGTTCAAATTCACGGTGGGTCAATTCAATCTTCTTACCGTTCTTTTCAACGATATAGGCGTCAGGCTTAATTACCAAGTTACCAATAGTAATATCCTTATTAGTATCTTCTTGATTTTCAGCTTCTACACTTTTCTTAACAATATCACGACGACGCAAATTAGCCTTAACTCGAGCCACCAGCTCACGGTTTGAAAACGGCTTAGTTACGTAATCATCAGCGCCCATTTCTAGGCCTAAAACTTTATCAATTTCAGTATCTTTAGCAGTTACCATGATGATAGGCATATCATGAGTTTGACGTACCTCACGTGCAACTTCGAGGCCATCCTTTTTAGGTAGCATCAAATCCAAAATCATAAGATCTGGATCGTATTCGTCAACCTTTTTAACGGCCTCTTCACCATCATAGGCAGTGTCGACGTCGAAGCCTTCCTTCGTCAAATTAAATTTAATGATATCAGAAATGGGCTTCTCATCATCGACGACGAGAATCTTCTTTGGCATCGAAAGTGCCTCCTTTGCTCCCTATATTATACTGGTTTTTGTAACATTAGCCAAAAAAATAGGGTATTTTTATAGAAAAAACTTGCTTTTTCCTTCAGATAATTGCATAATAGTGTCTGTTGATTAAGTTGTCAACAAATATGGGTGGCTAGCTCAGTTGGCAGAGCAACGGACTCTTAATCCGTGGGTCCAGGGTTCGAACCCCTGGCCACCCATCAAGATACTAACTCAGCAATCATAATTTGATTGCTGTTTTTTTATTGCGTAAAATATTAAGTTTATCTATAGATTTTTTTACCAAAAAGTCCTGTTAATAGGATACTGTAGAAATACCTATTAACAGGACTTAAAGTAGAGTTATATTTTTTTACTTTATTTTAAAGCTGACACAATCTCACGATTAAAATCACTAAGATCATCTGGTGTCCGACTTGTAACCAACTTATGTTTTTTATCAACCACAACTGATTTATCAAATACTTGTGCGCCAGCGTAATATAAATCTGGACGAACAGTGGTATACGCAGTTAACTTCAAAGCAGAAGTTAAACCTGTTTGAATAAATAATTGTGGGCCATGGCAGATAGCAAAAACATGCTTGTTAGTTAACAAGAAATCTCTGACAAAATCTACAAAACGTTTGTCAGCACGTAATTGATCAGGTGAAAAACCACCAGGAATTAACAAAGCATCGAAATCAGCAGCAGAAACATCGTCAATACCTTTGTCAGCTACTAATTTAAGACCGTGCTTCCCTGCAATCTTGTTACCCGCTTTATTCTCAATAACCATGATATCATGGCCAGCAGCCTTTAACGCTTTAACAGGTGAAGTAAATTCAACATCTTCTACATCATTTGTTACTATAACAGCAACTTTACTCATAATAATTTCCCCTTTCATCTTTATGATAGTATATATATTAAACCAAGTTTATTTTTGATACAATAACGCACTTTAAGGTGCCTTAACCTAAAGGAGATTTTATTATGACCGATGTCGTTCGCAAAGATGTCAAACAACGCCTTGAAAATGGTGATTATAGCTGTGCTAAAGAATTGACCCTTTCAATGTTTAGTGGAAAATGGAAAATCGTCATTCTATTTCATTTAGGAACCGATGGCCCCTATCGCTTTAACCAATTAATGCGTCTATTACCCAAAACTTCCCATAAAGTTTTAACCAACCAGCTTCGTGAAATGGAAGAGGATCAGCTGATCTCCCGGACAGTTAAATCGGACTCATAAATTCGTGTCTTTTATAAAATTACTGACCTTGGTCGTACACTCATGCCAATCATTAATCAAATGTACAAGTGGGGCACCAATAGAATTAAGCAGCTTCAGATATCTCCTAAATTTAATATCAATGAAGGCGGAAAAAAAGACAGTCAAACCGACTAAATTTATCTGCAGGTTTTTCACACAAGGACTTATCTAATGAGTGTTACTAAATCGATTAAAGTAATAAAACAATACTTTAAAATGTGGTTAACAAAAGATAGTAGAAATCTAGAAGATATTTTTACCTCTAATATTCATTATATTGAATGTTATGGAGCTGAATACTCAGGTCTTCATGAAATTAAACAATGGATGAGCCATAAATTTAAAACCCAAACTGTTTCTCAATGGGATATTAAGAATATTTACCATGATAAAAATATTTTCACGGTTGAATGGACATTTAGCTGTACTGAGAATAATAAAAATTTCAGTTTTGATGGTGTTTCTTTAATTACTTTTACGGAGGATAAAATCGCAGAAATAAAAGAATTTGAAAGTAAGAAAGAACATTACCGACCATATAAATAGAATATTTTTATACAAGTAAAAATATTAACAATTATTGATCTTATTTTGGTAAAATAAAGAAAAGGAGGTTCCTAATATGGACGAAGCTGTATTTTTCAACCCAGGGGATGCAATTGCATCATCCCACGATTTCAAAGAAGCACGACGTAGCGCAGAAATTATCAAGACAAGCAAACCTACTGGTGACAAATTGATAATTGCTAAAAATGATAAAAGCGGCAAATATGCGATTTACTTTGCTAATAAAGCACGTGATGACCATAACGGTACGTCATATCATATCAAAGATAAACTTTAATTTTTCAGTCGTCTCGCAACAGGCGACTTTTTATTTTAAGAATTTTTGCTAAAATTCTTGTCAAAGCAGTAATTAATTGATATCATATTTAGTTGTCAGCTGTGAAGCAGTTGATTTTAAAAAATGGGTGGCTAGCTCAGTTGGCAGAGCAACGGACTCTTAATCCGTGGGTCCAGGGTT
>NZ_AYZC01000033.1 GCF_001436775.1 Lactobacillus acetotolerans DSM 20749 = JCM 3825 | reverse complement strand
ATTCATTAATTTAGTCTTGTTTTAAATTTTCTATCACCAGCGATTGACACAGAGCCCAATAAAAAAGGATCATTCGTGTGAATGATTCTTTTTTGTCCTTCAAACATATTAGATTGTGGAGATGATAATTAGAATAATACTATATTTTAAAGGTAATGCAAGCAAAAAATAGTTTTGTTTTTTATTATGAGATAAATTATGTTCAAACAGGTTAAACTTGCAAGTTTAAATAAAATGTCCTATCCTTATAATTAATTACAGAGAACAAGACTAGTAGCAACCGCTATTTACAAGAGAGACTTTTTTAGTAGCTGAAAGAAAAGTTTAAATATGGGTTGTGAATTTCATCTTGCGAGTAGGATCTAATCAATTCCGGTATTCACCGTTATCGAAAACTTGAGTGTGGACAGTTTTTGTCCAAACTAGGGTGGTACCGCGAAGCTTCGTCCCTGAGAAGGGATGAAGCTTTTTTTATGTGAAGGGAAAAGACTGATGGATTTATCAGACAAGTTAAAAGAACTTCGTGAAAAAGGCTTAGCCGAAATCGAAAAGGCTAGCGATGAGAAAAAATTAAATGATGTGCGCGTTAAACTTGTAGGACGCAAGAGTGAATTAACTAAAATTTTGCGTTCTATGCGTGACGTTGCGCCAGAAGACAGACGTGAAGTTGGACAAAAAGTTAACCAGTTACGTGATTTGTTCAATAAGAAGTTAAATGGTACTAAAGATCAAATAAATAAAGCTTTGGTAGCTGAAAAACTGCAAAAAGAAAAAATTGATGTTACTTTGCCAGGTCGTAAAACTCACCTTGGTTCAGAACACCCAATCAATATTATTTTAGATGATTTGGAAACTTACTTTATCAGTATGGGTTACAAAGTAGTCCAGGGACCAGAAATTGAAACTGATCATTACTGTTTTGAAATGATGAACCTGCCAAAGGATCACCCGGCTCGCGATATGCAAGCTACTTTCTATATTGATTCAGAAAATTTGCTTAGACCACAAACCTCTGGTGACCAAGCTCGTGTCCTTGAAAAGCATGACTTCTCTAAAGGCCCGTTGAAGATGGTTGGCCCTGGTAAGGTTTACCGTCGTGATGACGATGATGCCACCCACTCTCACCAATTCATGCAGATGGAAGGTTTAGTAATTGACAAGAATATTACTATGAGTGACCTGAAGGGTACTTTGGAAGAAACAGCTCGGCACGTCTTTGGTCAAGATAGGGGAACTTGCCTTCGTCCAAGTTACTTCCCATTTACTGAACCATCGGTTGAAATGGACGTCGTTTGTTTTAACTGTGAAGGCAAAGGTTGTCCGATTTGTAAATACACTGGCTGGATTGAAGTGTTAGGTGCCGGCATGGTTCACCCTAATGTTTTGACGAATGCTGGTGTTGATCCTGACGTATATGGTGGCTTTGCTTTTGGTATTGGCTTAGACCGTTTTGCAATTTTGAAATATGGGATTGATGATATTCGTGATTTCTATACTAATGATGTCCGCTTCTTAGGACAATTCCGTAAGGAGGAAAGATAATGCTAGTTTCATATAATTGGTTACAAGATTTTCTTAAATTAAATCAGGATCCAAATAAGTTGGCAGATGAGATCACCCGGACTGGAATTGAAATTGCTAGCGTTAATCATCCTGAAAAGGGGTTAAAAAAGATTGTTGTGGGTCATATTCTTGACTGTAAAAAGGTTGAGGGTACTCACTTGAATTTAACACACGTTGATGTTGGTGAGAATGACCCAATTCAAATTGTCTGTGGCGCTCCCAATGTTGCTGCTGGGCAAAACGTAATTGTTGCGCTTCACGGTGCCAGGATTGCCGGCAATGTAAAAATTAAAAAGAGCAAACTCCGTGGGATGCAATCCAACGGTATGATTTGTGCTCTGCAAGAAATTGGTTTCGCTGATGGAATTGTTCCTGAAAAGTACGTCGATGGAATTTATGTCTTCCCTGAAGACGCTGACATAAAACCAGGTCAGGACGTTTATCAAGCATTAGGCATGGATGACTATATCCTTGACTTTGATATAACACCTAACCGTGCAGATACCTTGTCAATGGAAGGTGCTGCTTACGAAGTCGGTGCCATTGTTGATGAAAAAGTTAACGTTGAAGATGTTACTTTAAAGGAAGATGGACCTGACTGGACTAAGCAAATTAATCCCGTAGTTGATCCTAAGTTAGCTCCTAAATATTATTTACGCAAAGTTACTGGCGTTAAAATTGCGGATAGTCCGTTATGGATGCAGAGACGTCTCTGGAACGCTGGCATTCGCCCAATTAATAATGTGGTGGATGTAACTAACTACATTATGTTGTTAACTGGTCAACCAATGCATGCGTATGACGCTAAGACTTTTGCTAATGGCAAGTTGGTAGTTAGAAAAGCTAATAAAGGTGAAAAATTAACCTTGCTTAATGATAAGTTGGTTGATTTGGATCCTAACGACATTATCATTACCGATGGTGATAAGCCGGTAATGATGGCTGGTGTCATGGGTGGCCTTAATTCAGAAATCACCTCAGATACTACCGACGTAATTTTGGAATCAGCTATCTTTGACCCAACTTTGATTAGAAAAGCTGCGTTGCGGCACGCTAATAGAACTGAAGCTTCAAGCCGTTATGAAAAAGGTGTTAACTGGGATAATACTGAAAAAGCTATTAACATGGCAGCATTGCTCTTACGCAACGATGCTTCAGCTACAGTTGATGCAGGTATTATCAAGGCTACTGACCAGCAGCGTAAACCAGTTGTTGTCCACACGACAGTTTCTTATATCAATAAGGTTTTAGGTTCTGAAATTTCATCCGAAGAAATGCTTAATATCTTCAAACGTTTAAATTTCCCTACTGAAATTGACGGTAATAAGTTAACCGTTCACGTTCCAAATAGAAGGTGGGACATCTCAATCCCTGCTGATTTGGTTGAAGAAGTTGGCCGTTTGTATGGTTATGATAATTTGAAGTCAACCGCACCGGTTCTACCAGAAACACATGGTGGTTATTCTGTTAAGGAAACCATGATCAGACGGATTAAGCGGATTGTTCAGGGTCAGGGCATGATGGAAGCTATCTCTTATTCATTGACCTCACCTGAAAAAGCTGTTCGTTATACGAAAGATCCAAAAGACCTGGTTAAGGTTCAATGGCCGCTTAATTCCAGCCGTTCGACGATGAGACAAAATCTGATGACCGGTTTGGTTGATGCGGCTAGCTACAATATGGCCCGTAAACAAAAAGAGCTTGCCTTTTATGAGCAAGGAAGAGTTTATGATCATGATGGTGGTACCTTCAATGAACATGAGCACTTGGCTACTTTATATTCAGGTACTACTTATGCCGAAAATTGGCAGCATTTAAACCAAAAGGTCGATTTCTACTTCGTTAAGGGTCAGTTATCTAATTTACTGACAGCTATTGGCATTAATGATGACGAGGTTGAATATAAACCTGAGGCTATCGCTGGGATGCACCCAACCAGAACTGCTGGAATTTATATCAATGATCAGTATGTCGGGATGATCGGCATGGTTGCTCATGCAGTTACTATGAAAGACAAAGCTTTGCGTGGTGCCAAACTTTATGGTTATGAATTAAACCTGGATACAATTATTCCAATGCTTAATAAGAAGACTGTAGCTAAGGAAGCACCTAAGTTCCCAGCAATTGAGCGGGACTTATCGATCCTGGTTGATAAAGACGTTGATAACCAAGAAATTGAAAACGTAATCCGTGCTAATGCCGGTAAATACCTGGTAAATCTTAAGGTAATTGACGTTTATCAGGGTGTTCATGTTGATGCAAATAAGAAGAGTTTGGCTTATAACTTAACCTTTTTAAATGAAAAGGATACTTTAACTGATAAAGTGGTTAATAAAGCAATGGATAATATTACTAGTTACTTAGAGAAAGATATTAACGCTAAAATCCGTTAAAGGTTGACTTTAAGCTAGTAAATCAATATTATAGAGCATGCACAAAAAGAGTTTGAACTTTAAGGAGTAGAATATTTTATGCCTGAAAAATCATATCCAATGACTGCCGAAGGTAAAGAAAAACTGGAAGCAGAATTAAAGAATTTAAAGTTAGTTAAACGTCCAAAGGTTATTAAGAGAATTAAGATTGCCCGTTCATACGGGGATTTATCTGAAAACTCTGAATACGATTCAGCTAAGGATGAACAGAGTCATGTTGAGGACAGAATTGACGTAGTTGAGCAGATGCTCAAGTATGCCCACGTTGTTGACGCTGATTCCGTTGATCCCAATGAAGTATCCGTTGGTAAGAAGGTTACTTATACTGAAGTTGGTGAAGATGATCCCGAAACTTACACGATTGTAGGTAGTGATGAATCTGATCCTTTGAACGGTAAGATCTCTAACGATTCACCGATTGCCCAAGCTTTACTTGGCAAGAAAAAGGGGCAAACGGTAGAAATTACCACCCCTGGCGGCAAATTTAAGGTTAAGATTAATAAAGTTGAAGATTAATTATTAAAGAGGTGGGACGATTAACCGCCTCTTTTTCTTTTAGAGGAATTTAAATATGAGAAAAATTGGAATTATTGGTTTAGGCCATGTTGGTGCAACGGTAGCTTATACCTTGTTCACGCACGGAATTGCGGATGAATTAGTCTTAATTGATAAAAACGATGATAAGGTGACCGCCGAATATAACGATTTGCGGGATGCATTGGCAGTTAACAATTATTATGTCCAGATTAAGATGCAAGACTGGGATGCATTAAAGGATGCGGATGTGATTGTGACTGCGTTTGGGGATGTATCTGAAACTGTTAAGGCAACGGACCGATTCGCTGAATTTAAGAGCAATGCTAAGAAAGCAAAGAAAGTTGGACATAAGATTAAGAAGTCTGGCTTTAAAGGTGTCCTGTTAAATATTTCTGATCCGTGTGATGCCATTACTGCAATTTTGCAGAAGAGCAGCGATTTAAAGAAAAACCGCGTATTTGGAACTGGGACATATCTTGGTACTGCTAGAATGCAGAGAATTATCGGTGAAAAATTGGGGCAGAATCCAGTTAACGTTGAAGGATTTGTCTTAGGTGAAAATGGCTCAACGCAATTTGTTGCCTGGTCAACCGTTCGAGTTAACAACAAGATTGCCTTGCAATTGTTTAATGAAGATGACCAAAAGAAAATCAGTGATAAGCCTAATGAAAATTCTTTTGCTGTTGCTAAGGGCAAAGGCTATACCTGCTATGCAATAGCAACTTGTGCGGTTAGATTGATTCAGGCTGTCTTTAGTGACGCTCGTTTGTATGCTTCAGTTTCAGCTTATGATCCAGAATACAAGACTTATATTGGTTATCCCGCAATTATTGGCAGTGATGGAATTGAACAATTGGTTGAGTTGAAATTAACCGAGGATGAGCATAATAAATTAACTGCATCTGCAAATAAGATTAAAAAGCATTTGAAAGAATTAAAGAAGTAAAGCACTTTAATCTGTAAAATACATTTCGTGAGAAATGTATTTTTTTATTTTTTAAATGCTTAATGATTGCAGGATATACAACTTATTTATCCATTCTGCATCGCTCTTTTTAAATAAAAAATCCTGTTAATACATATTATTCGTAAGTATTAACAGGAAACACTATTCATCTTTAATTAATCGTTAGGATTAGTGAAGTAACGATAATCTTTACTCTTATCAAAGACAACACCACGGGCATTTTCACCGTTAGAAATTGGGAAGCTAGCCTTAGGATATTTGGTTTGGACCTCTTTTTCCATTGCATCCCGCAACATCTTATTGTTTGCTAAAACAGAACCGGTTAAAGCAACCTTCATTGGCTTAGGATCTTCATAACGATCAAGTCCGATGATGATGTCACGGGCCAATAAATGAGCTTGCCCCTTGATAACATCAGTAGCAGCTTTATCACCACTATCAGCTAATTTAGCAACGTGAACAGCCAAACCAGCTACATCTGCATTCTTCATCTTGTAGAATTTACCGGTACATTCATCCATTTGTTCAACGTTAAACAATTTGGTAAACATTGGGATCAAACCATTCTTTTCACGCTTGTCCCAACTGAGGAGGGCAGATTTCAAGGCTGCAACCGCAATCGCGTAACCTGAACCTTCATCACCTAAAATGTTGCCATAACCGCCGACAGCGATTAAATGCCCTTTCTGCAAGCCATTGAAAACTGAACCGGTACCAGCAATGACCAAACCGCCATCGTCACCTTCTAGTCCGTTATAAAGGGCCAAGAGTGAGTCAGTAACGGCTCTAGTTGGCAGGTTATCGGCCTTAGATGAAATAGTGGCAGCAACAACTGGTGCATTACCGACTACCGATAAACCGGAGATGCCACATAAAATTCGCATGCAGTCACCATCAATTGTATTCAATAATTTATTAATTGCCTTCGCAATGTTGTTGATACCAGCCTCGTAATTAGTATTTATCTGACCAGGACCAGCTTCTGAGCGATCAAGTTCTTCACCTTTTAAATCATAAGCAATCGCTGTGATATGTGTACCACCAGCGTCGACACCAATTTGGTATTTAAGAGTCATGATTATTCTTCTTTCTATAAATTAAATTTATCACATGTTAACGTATTCATTTTATTACACAATCTCGTCTTCGGTCTAGTATAAAATCAATTGTTAGCGTTAACGATAACGTTTTTTAATCTTTTTACTTATAATTTTTACTTATAAATAGGGTAATTAAGGAAATTACACAACCAATTAGAAAGGCAAATGGTACGTAAACCAAAACTAAGTGATGTCGTCCTTTTGTTAATGTGGCACTTAAAAATGTGTTAGCAAATACTTTCTTTTTAAGTAGGTGCTGCTTATCAAAAATGAGCCAGTTATTGCTGTAAGGAATAGTCGAAGCCAGATCTTTTTTATTAGCCGTGTAAAAGTTGGAGCTGCTAATAAGTAAAGAGGCAGGTTGGTAAGTACTTGGCTGTTGTTTCTTGAATTGTTGCAATATTTGTTTAAGTTGTTTAGTTTTTAGGGACCATAAATTAGCTGCACTCAAATCCAGGAATTTATTTTTCAAAATAAAGTTAATCCTAATCTTTTGGCCCTTCTGCTTGTTGGCAATGTCAATTAAGCGACTTTGGTCATCACGAGCAGCAACGTCAATTTTATTACCGTTAACATAAAGGTCAACCTGATCGTCATCTAAACCGCTTGGTAATTCTAGATAATAGGAATTATTAGTCTTTAGATTAAGGGTAAAGCTGACGTTACTGTTCTTTAACTTATCCTTTTTATGGTATTCCATCGCATCGTTCAATTCTGGGACTGCATTATGCATTTGTGCAGTTGGCCAATCTAGATTCTTAAAGATTTTCTTTTTACTTCCAGTTATTTTACTTAAGAGCAATTGCTGGTTAAAGCTTGGATTATCGGGCGTAAAGTCAAATTTTTGATCGGTATTAATGGTTAAGAACAATGGTGGCAATGCCTGTTTATTTTCAGTTAATAACAACTGTTTAAATTCTTTTTTAATTGTATAGTTGCTTAAATCTAAACGGTGATTAGCATTGTTGTAAACCATTTGCTGATTATGCTTGACTGAGTCACCTACGTAATTGGGTTCAATATAATATTTAACGCCTAGCAAAGCATCACTGACCGGTGTTCCGCCGTAATTGGTGTAAGAGTTATTGTTGTGCATATAACCCAAAGCTCCCATAAAATTAATAACTTTCTGGTTGCTGATAGAGTTGAAATTGCTCAAGCCATAGTAGTTAGCAGTGAACGGATCATCATCTGAGCGGTAGAAATTCTTTTCGGTTCGAAAGAGTGTGTGGTCATTTTTCCACAAATAATTAGTAACCTGTGTGGTATTTGTGCTGAAGTTGCGGTAATCACCATTTTTTTGGTAAGAAAGATTGTTAAGTGCAAGTACCAAATTGCAAATGAGTTCGAGCACGACACTAATTGTCAGAAAGTAACCGCTGAAGTTATTGTAACCATAAATAAAGCAGATAAAGAGTAGCATTAAGGCCGTAAACAGGGCAGTCAGAAGCAGGTTTTGCTGATTTAAGAAGTCAAAACTGTTCCGATTGAAATAAAGGTAAGCAAGCAATAATGCAGCTATGACTGACAAGAATAGTTTTTGCCAAAGCAGGAAATGATCTTGCCTATTAAGGAAGGTAATTCCTAAATTTAACATAAGAAAGACGAGCAGAAAGCTGAAGCGGCCTGGATACCAGACTGGGAATTGTCCCAGGTGCCAGAATAAGACTAGTGGCGTCCAGAATAAGGAAGCTACTAAGAGGATTAGTAACAGCCCATTTGCCAATTTAGCTCGCCAATTGATTTTCTTACTTAAAAAATATGCAATGGCTAAGAGCAAAAACGGAATGGTGAGAAAGATGTTTGGTAGTCCTTCCTCCATTTCGTGGAAGTTATAGGCACCATCGGCTAGCTTAGCTAGTTCTTGGTAGGGTGGGAATTGAAAGCCCCAGCTCCAATTTGTGCCGGAAGCGGCTTTGCCGGTGAGCATCTCTGAGAAGACTGGCAGAAGCATAAAAGCATCCAAAAATGAACCTAAAATACCCTTTTCAAGGTAAGTTTTTAAAATTGGCCACCATTCATATTTATTTTTTAGGAAAATGTTGCTCAATAAATACAAAAAGCCAAAGAAGAGTGTCATTAATCCCGTATAAAAGTTGGTAAACCACAGTGCAAAGGTAATGAGGATTAGGTGGCTTTTTTCATGCTTAAGGATTTGATCGATAGCGTTAATTAATAATGGTAAGAAGATCAGAGAATCGAGCCACATTAAGTTAAAGTAATTGGCAACCACGTAACCTGATAGTGCATAGGCAGAACTGGCTGCTAAGGCACACATCTGCTTTTGTTTCCTGCTGTTTTTATTCCAGTAATAAAAGCTAGTGAGGCCAATTGTGCCGATTTTTAAGGAAATAACGATAAATATTGCAATTGGCAGCTGCTTCTGACTGAAAAGAAATAGAATTAAGTTAAAGGGACTGGATAGGTAGTACGCTGCAGTAGCAATTAAAGAGCCGCCCAATCCGTTTTGAAAACTATAAATTAGCTTTAGGGGATGTGTAAATAAGTTTCTCCTAAAGAAAGCTAAGAGGTCAATATATTGCTGTCCTAAATCGACAGTTAGGATATTACCACCCTTTGTAATAAAATAAGTAGCGAACACTAACATAGGGATAAGGAAGCTAATCCAATAAGTAATTGCTTGCTTTTTGAAGATAGCAAAGTTGGTTTTTCCGCTTTTTAGTTTAATCATCTTAAAATTTAACAAAACTCCTTACCTAATCATAGAATTGCTGCCAGCTTTTTGTTAAAATAACTGCAGTTTAGTGAGGGACGATTTACGTGGATTTTTTTAGAAAAAATAGTGGAACTGGTTCGAAAAATCAGTCTTCAACACCAGTTAGAATGAAAATTATCTTATGTGTTATTTTTATTCTTTTTGCAACTTTAATTGGGCAACTCGCATATTTGCAGCTAGATTACGGTTCGCGCTTTAAATCTGAAGTACAGAAGTCGAATTCAGCCGTTGTTTCTAGCCAGGTGCCTCGGGGTGTCATGTATGATACCAAAGGTCGTGTGCTGGTTGGTAATAAGGCTAACAATGCGATTACTTATACTAAGAGCGCTTCAACGACGAGTGATCAAGCCTATACGGTTTCTAATGCCTTAAGTAATTATATAAAACTCAGTGATGAAAAACCGACTGAACAGCAGGAAACTGATTTTTATTTGGCTAATCCACAGAATTCTAAACCAGCACTAGCTAAATTACCTAAATCGATTAGGGATAGTCAGGACCAAAGCTTGATTAATGAAAAGCTAGGCGAAGAAGTTAAAAAGCAGGGTATAAAGTTAACCCCTAAACAAAAAACCGCAGCTTTGATTTTCAATAAAATCTCTGGTGCCTATACTTTATCAACGATTTATCTTAAAAACAAAAATTTAACCAATACAGAAATTGCTCAGGTTGGGGAACACCTATCCGAGTTACCAGGTGTTGGTATTGGGACTGATTGGCAACGATCATATCCTAATGGGTCCTCAATTCAGAGTATTATTGGTTCGGTTTCCAGTGAAAAATCTGGACTGCCAAGCGATAATTTGCAATATTACCTAACTAATGGTTACTCACGTAATGATCGAGTTGGTACTTCATACTTGGAGCAGGAATACGAGCCACTCCTTAAGGGTACTAAATCTACCAGCAAGGTTACAACTAAGGGTAACGGGGATATTCAGCAAACTAAGACAGTTTACAAAGGTCAAGTCGGTGCCAGTTTAATATTGACATTAGATGCTAAGTACCAGAAGAAAGTTCAAGCTGACTTAAAGCGAGTTTATTCTTCAGCTTTAGCATCTGGTGCGGCCCACTATTCTAATGGTGCCTACGCAGTTGCTATGAATCCAAAAACAGGTGCACTCCTAGCCATTGCTGGTTTAAATCGTGATCCTAAGAAGAACAAAATGACTGAGAATGCCTTAGGGGTAATTAACCAGTCCTTTGTTATGGGATCCGCAGTTAAAGGTGCAACCGTTGGTGGTGGTTTGATTAACAAGGCAATCACCCCGACCAACAGCACCTTGCCTGATACGGCAATTTACTTACCAGGTTCACCAGTTAAAAAATCTGTTTACCCAATTGGTACTTTTAGTGCCTTGGATGCAGAAACGGCCCTAGAAGTTTCCAGTAACATTTACATGATGCACTTAGCTATGAAATGGGTTCACGCTAAATATGTACCCAAGTCATATATTAGTATGCCAAGAAATTCCTTTGATGTTCTGCGGCGAAACTTTAACATGTTTGGTTTAGGACAAAAGACCGGTGTTGATCTTCCTGGGGAAGTTGCCGGAATTCAAGGTAAATCCTTTAATTCGAAGGGTAATATTCTTTCCGGATCTGTACTTGACTTGGCTTACGGTAACTACGACGCCTATACGCCAATTCAAATGGTCCAGTATGTTTCTACCGTTGCTAATGGAGGGTACCGCATGCAGCCATACATTGTTCAATCGGTTGGTAAAACTGGTACAAATGGCAAACAGATCTACATTGATTATAATAAAGAACCCAACGTGCAACAAAGGATTCCCTGGACCCCGGACGAATTGAATATCGTTCAACAAGGATTTTACCGGGTTGTTCATGGTACTAATAGCTGGGGTACCGCACACCCGCTGAAGGGTGTTAAGCCGTCAGTCTCTGGTAAGACTGGTACTGCTCAGACTTATTATTATGATCCGTCTAAACCGCACCAAAAGAATGCCCCAGAGCTGATTAATTCAACTTTCGTTGGTTATGCTCCATCGAAGAATCCTGATCTGGCTGTTGCTGTTGTCTTCCCTGGACTTGATCCAGATGGTGAAGGTACTTATACTTTACAGGTAGCCAAGGCAATGATTCAGGATTATTACAGTCTGCATAAATAATAAAAAGTAATCATTAGCCCTAGCCAAACGCTAAGAAAAATGCTATTCTAATATAGTTAGAAACTAAATTGTAGGTGGTGAAAGAAATGGCAGATAACATCATTTTGGAATGCACCGAATGTGGCGATAGAAGTTATTTATCTAAGAAAAACAAGCGTAAGCATCCGGAACGTTTAACTTTGAAGAAGTATTGCCCAGTTGACAGACGAGTAACACTTCACCGTGAAACTAAGTAATAAAGCCAAGATAGTAGGTCTAGATGCCTGCTATTTTTTGTATTTGGAAGAAATATGAATAAAAAAGAGTTACGTAAACAGCAAATCGAAAAATTGCGCGATTTTGCGGATAACGAAGAAAAAGATCGAGAAGATGAACTCTTGCTTGATCAAATAATGAATACGGAATTATTAAAAAATAGTCAAACAATTGGCGTTACTTCGTCTTTACCGGTTGAAGTTGATACTTCAAAGTTAATTGCCTGTTTGTGGGATGAAGGCAAAGATGTTTATTTAGCTAAGGCACATAACGATGCAAATCATAGCCAGGATTTTCTGCACTATACCTATAAATCCAAACTTGAAAAATCGAAGTTTGGCATCGAAGAGGTAAGTGATCTGGATGCCCAGATCAATGATGACCTTGATTTAATCATTGTGCCCGGATTGGCTTTTGCATTAGACACTCATGAACGTTTAGGTTTTGGCGGCGGTTACTATGATCGTTTTTTAGCTAAACATCCAGATTCTAAAACGGTAGCGCTGGTTAATTCGAAGATGGCTTTTCCAACTGCTAGCTGGAAGGTTGAAAAAACAGATATTCCTATCCAAACGATTATTACTCCAAAACAAATTTTACGAGGTTAATATGAATCAAAGACTGAATCTCAAAGATTGCTACATGACAATTGCCATTTTGGGTGGATTACTCATGATTTTTATTACTGAAATGTTCATGGGCGGTTCAGAGAACAATGAAGTTCTGCTAAAAATGGGTGCCATGAGTAATTATGCCATCGTAGCTGGTGGACAATGGTGGCGACTTTTTACAGCTCAATTCCTCCATATCGGTGTTTTACACCTGGTATCCAATGCGGTAATTATTTATTACATGGGTCAATATATGGAACCGATTATGGGTCACTGGCGCTTTCTGTTTGTTTACCTTTTATCTGGTGTCGGCGGGAACCTGCTCAGTTTAGCCTTTGGTAGTGATAAAGCTATCAGTGCTGGTGCTTCAACCGCCATTTTTGGCCTTTTTGGTGCAATGGTTGCAATCGGTCTGCGCAATATGTCCAACCCAATTATTTCTTATTTGGCCCGGCAAGCTTTTGTTTTAGCCTTAATTAACATTGTGTTAGATTTATTTGCTCCTAATATTGATATTCAAGGACATTTGGGCGGTCTGATAGCCGGATTCTTACTGGCGATTATTGCTGGTGACAGAACGATGAAGCGTTATAGCGTTAAGTGGCGTGTGATTGCATTTGTCGGATTGGTTGTCTACGTCGTCTTTACAGTTAGAACGGGTATGGTAATTAAATTTTGATGAAAAGTTTATATGATGTCCAGCAGCTTCTTGAAAAGTATGGTGTTCTTGTTCATGTCGGCAAGAGAATTTGGGACATTGAATTAATGGCAATCGAATTAGACAACATTCGTCATGCCGGTGTACTTGATGAACATACTTATATGATTGCGAAATTAATTTTGCAACGTGAGCATGAAGCTGAGGAGCGAAAAGAAAAAGAGCCTAAAAAGCATAGCACCTAAAATGTTTTAGGTTTATTATTGTATTTGTAAGTTTTTTAGAGGAGCGGATTTAAAGCTATGTCACAATTTTTAATCATTTTAGATGTTGTGTTAGGAGCCATTGTGATTGCATTTGTTGCCGTTTGGGGCTGGAATAAGATTCAAGCCAAGCGGATCGGTGGCAGACTCGATAATGATGAGTTCAATAAAGGTATGAGAAAGGCACAAATCGTTGATGTAAGGGAAAAAGAACCGTTTAAGCGTAAGCATATTGACGGTGCCCGTAACTTGCCTTACACAATGCTTAAGTACCAATATAGTGAATTAAGACCTGATTTACCGGTTTACCTTTATTCCGATTCGTTAACGATGACTTTAAGAGCCGCAAGCTTTTTAAAGAAAAAAGGTTTTAAATCCATTTACTGGCTGAAAGATGGCTTTGAAGAATGGAAGGGCCGCACTAAATCATCTAAGTATTAATTAGGAAAACATGTTTGGGACTTTTCTCAGGCATGTTTTTTAGTTTATTGATAATAAGAGGAAATAAAATGAAGTTAACAAAAGAAGAGACTCCTGAGAATATGTGGGATATTGTTAAGGCGCAAGAGAAAAAATATGGGAATTTATCTACTCCTGAGATAGATTGGAGGCCAGATGTTGGCTCTGAGATAATTGATTAATGAATTTTAATTAAAAAATATTGAGCTAAGTAAAGGATATAGTTAATTTATTTTGGGAAGGGGCGGTAAGAATGCGGAAAATACTGACAATTGTGGGTCCGACTGCGATTGGAAAAACTAAATTGGCAATTAAGTTAGCAAAAAAATTAAATGCAGAAATTGTCTCTGGTGATTCCATGCAGGTATACCGCGAAGTAGCCATTGGTACTGCCAAAGCAACGCCCGAAGAGCAAAAACAGGTTAAACATTATCTTGTGGATAGTCAGTCGGTATTTGATAGTTATTCTGTTAAAGATTTTGTTGATCAGGCACAAGCAGCTATCAATGAAATTAGTCAAAAAAATAAATTACCGATGCTAGTCGGTGGTACTGGCTTTTATGTTAATGCCTTGCTTAATCAAATGCAGTTGGGAGAACGGCATGAAGAAAATAGTGGTGTAGCCCCAAAATGGCAGGATTATTTGACAAGTAATGGGGCTGAAAAATTATGGCAATGTTTGAAGAAAAAAGATCCTGAAGCAGCGCAAAAGATACCTGTACCAAATTCTCGAAGAACTTTGCGTGCCTTGACAGTAATTGAGCGCACTGGTAAGAAATTTTCTGAGCAGCAAAAAGAGATAAAGCCCCGTTATGACTACCTGATTATTGGTTTAAATTCGGATCGGCAGGAGATATATCGCCGGATCAATTTACGGGTTGAACAAATGATGCAGAATGGAATGTTGAGAGAAGCAAAGTTTGTTTATGATCAACGTACCGATGAGCACCAAATTTTACAAGCAATTGCCTATAAAGAATTTTTCCCGTATTTTGAAGGACAAAAAACGTTGGATGAATGCGTTACTAAGCTTAAAACATCATCACGCCATTATGCCAAACGCCAATTAACTTATTTTAGAAATAAACTGCCAGTAACTTGGTTTGATCCTTTAAATGATTTGAATTGTGAAGAAAAAATTTTGCAGAAAGTTGAGGAATGGTTGAATGAATAATTGGTCTAAGAAATTACAAACATTAGTTAAAGAGGTAGACAAAGAAATTGCCCCGCAGCTGGCTAAGATTGATGATAATGTTTTGTATAATCAAAACAAAGTATTAGAAGCCTTTAAGGATAATAAGGTAGCTGAATCAGATTTATTGGGAACAAACGGTTATGGCTCTTATGATGAAGGCCGGGATAAACTCGATAAAATTTATGCACAAATTTTTCATACAGAAGATGCATTGGTTCGTTCACAATTTGTTTCTGGTACCCATACTTTAGCTACGGCATTGGCTGGGAATTTGCTCCCAGGGGATGAATTAACTTATCTGACGGGAATGCCGTATGATACCTTGCAACAAGTAATCGGTTTAGCCGGTAATAAGCGGGGTAGTTTAATGTCTTATGGTGTTAAATTTTCTCACGTACCTTTGAAAGATGGTGCTGTTGATTATGATGCCGCCCGTAAATTATTGAGCACACACCAACCTAAAATGGTAGTCATTCAGCGTTCCCGTGGTTATGAAACCAGGCAGAGTTTTACTGTTAGCCAAATTAAGCCAATGATTAGAATGATTAAAGAAGTTTCACCTAAGAGTATTATCTTTATTGATAATTGTTACGGCGAATTCTCAGAAAAGCATGAACCAACGGAATACGGTGCTGATCTGATGGCTGGCTCTTTAATTAAAAATGCTGGTGGTGGCCTCGCTAAAATCGGTGGTTATATTGTCGGTAAGCATGAATTAGTTGAAAATGCTGCGGCACGTTTAACTTGTGCTGGGATTGGCCGTAGTGAGGGTGCTAGTTTAAATAATAATATTGATTATTATGAAGGCTTGTTTGTTGCTCCTAATACTACTGGTAGTGCCATTAAGGGTGCAATTTATTCTGCTGCATTGCTTGCCAAAGTAGGTGTAGAAGTTTCACCTAAATGGAATGATCCTAGAACCGACCTGATTCAAACCGTTATTTTCCATGATAAAGATAAAATGATTAATTTTGCCAAAGAATTGCAGGCTAATTCACCGGTTGATTCCTTTGTTGAACCAATTCCGAGTGAGCAGGAAGGTTATGAAGATAAGATTATCATGGCTGCCGGTTCGTTTGTTGAGGGAGCCACAATTGAATTTTCAGGAGATGGTCCAATCAGACCGCCGTACGCAATTTATATGCAGGGTGGGTTAACTTTTGCTCACGTTAAGATTGCAATTACGAATGCTGTTAATGAACTGTTCTTTAAAGATAGGCAGTAAGTTAATCTTTCGCCTACTTTTATTTAATTAAGATATTGATAAAGATACTTAAAACTACCTAGACCACTTTGACTTTTCTAAAGTGGTCTGCTATTGTAATAATCAGGTTTTGAGGGCAATATAAATCGAAACCATGACTATACCAATTACTATTTAGTTTATTTTTATAGGTGAGAAAATATGTGTAAAACAGTTACAGCAGATGATATAAGAAAAAGTGTAGAGGATAACGATGTTCGGTTTTTGCGGTTAGCTTTTACTGACATTAATGGTACTTTAAAAGCAGTCGAGGTTCCAAAAAGTCAATTAGAGAAGGTTTTGTCTAACGATATCCGTTTTGATGGTTCTTCAATTGATGGTTTTGTCCGTCTTCAGGAAAGTGACATGGTTTTATACCCTGATCTTTCAACCTGGGCAGTATTACCTTGGACCGATGTTCGTGGCGGTAAGATCGGCCGCCTGATTTGTTCAGTTCATATGACTAACCGTGAACCATTTCCAGGAGATCCCAGAAATAATTTGGAACGTGTTCTTGGTGAGATGAAGAAGATGGGCTACACCCAATTTGATATTGGTTTTGAAGCTGAATTTCACTTGTTCAAATTAGATGACAAGGGCAACTGGACTACTGAGGTTCCAGATCATGCATCTTACTTTGATTTAACTTCTAATGATGAAGGTGCAAGTTGTCGGCGTGATATTGTTGAAACTTTAGAAAGTATTGGTTTTGAAGTTGAAGCTGCTCACCACGAAGTCGGTGATGGCCAACAAGAAATCGACTTTAAATTTGATGATGCTTTAACTACGGCTGATAGGGTACAAATCTTTAAGATGGTTGTACGTGCAGTTGCTAGGAGACATAATTTATTTGCTACCTTTATGGCTAAGCCTATTCAAGGTCAGGCTGGTAATGGGATGCATACCAACATGTCTATGTTTAAGGGTAAGAGAAACGTCTTTTACAATAAAAACAATAAGTATCATTTGTCCGATGAAGCTCTTTACTTCTTAAATGGTATTTTGGAACATGCTCGTGCAATAACTGCTATCGGCGATCCAACTGTTAACTCATATAAACGTTTAATTCCTGGCTTTGAAGCACCAGTTTATATTTCATGGGCTGCTAAGAACAGGTCACCACTTGTTCGTGTTCCTTCTGCTGGTGAACTTAATACCCGTTTGGAATTGCGGTCAGTTGATCCAACTGCTAACCCATACTTATTGTTAGCTGCATGTTTAACTGCCGGTTTAAATGGAATTAAAGAAGCCAAAAAGCCAATGAAGCCTGTTACTTCTAACGTCTTTGAGATGAGCGAAGATGAAAGAAAGAAATTAGGGATTAAACCATTGCCTTCAACCTTGCACAATGCAATCAAGGCATTCAAAGCTGATAAAGTAATTCAAAGTGCTTTAGGTGAACACCTGACTAAGAGTTTCATCGATTCTAAGGAATTAGAATGGTCTCAATATACTCAATCAGTTTCTGATTGGGAAAGAAACAAGTACATGGGCTACTAATTTTTAAATAATTATTAGATTAAAAAAGAAGTACCAAGCGGTACCAATGTCATTAAGTTAAGACATTGACGAAAGTTTAGCTTTATGAACCGAATCATTT
>NZ_AYZC01000032.1 GCF_001436775.1 Lactobacillus acetotolerans DSM 20749 = JCM 3825 | reverse complement strand
TTCGTGACCTTTTTGTTTAAGTTCTATTTGTGTTGCACTTCAATTTTAAATCAGGGAAACTTATTTAAGCTGACTCTTTGAACAAAAAATTCTACTACATAACTTATTATGTCTGTATACATTAAAGATATCAATCATAAATTTTATTACACAAAAAAGGAGCACTTAGTCCATTTTCTCATTATTTATTTTTTAATTTTTCTTTTCTCTTTACAAGAATTTAGAAATTCATATCTAATTTTCGAAATTTGCATCTTACTGCGTTAAACCAAAAAACGGCACCTTTCCAGGTGCCGTTTAAGTAAAAACTGAATCGTTTATAATTCAGTCAGTTTATATGTCCGTAAGTAGGATAATCGTTGCCCAAACCTACTTGCAGACCAACTTAATTTTATGAGATGTCAGGAAGTGTGCCTTCCTGCGAACTATATGAAATTATGATCATTCTACTAACAACTACTTTATAGCCACCCTCGAACAACCAACTTCAGTATAATGCAAACTAACCATGAAAAGCAATTAGACACATGACTATGAAAAAGCAAAATTCACAACTTTAAAACAAAGAATCATCACGTTGGGACAATCTATAGATTAGTTTATGATCCTCCTTCATAAAATCTAATTGGAAAAGTTCTGCCATCATTTTGCCATATTTAGAATGCTTTTGGTTCATTAAATCAGCACAAATTTCTTTCATAGTAAAAAATTCAATTGCTGGATGGGGAGTAAAGTATTCCTCTTTATCAAGTAAAGACTTCTTGCCACGCAAACGATAAATTGGCCAACCCATCGTATGCTTCAGATGATAGTTGCTAACCTTAAAAACTACATTATTATGACGGAGACTCTCAGCTATCTTAGAACGGATATGTCTGCAACAATTAGCAAATGTAAAAGTATAAGTAACGCCATTAAGTTCAATTGATTTAAATCTAATACTTCGATTGCCCAAGATCTGATAATCATCCATTAAGTGTAGTGATACCCAATCATTACTTGCTTTCGTATAACCACGAATTGAAAAATACGCTAGTTTGCCAGTGGAAATTACGTGCCGATCCTTATAACCTAATCGCCGAGCAATTTCTTTCTGAAAAGTCAGTCCCATTAGCAATTTATACTTAAGCAGATCATGAAAATGAGCTTTACTACTACGTTTACTAAGAACAATACCTTCCTTCCGATCTACAATCACACTCTGATATTTTCCCAATAGTGGCTCCTTCTTAAAATCATAAAGAGCAAACATATTAGGATTAACACAATACGATGAATCCTCCGAAATATAAGACTCCAACTCTTTTTCTTTACCAACTTTTTTCTTAATCATATCCTTAGAAAAATGCTGGTATTTATTTTGTGTTGGCAGACCCGGATTAGGGAACAAGTCAAGACATAGGCTGTTTTTCAAGATACTATCCTCCTACATATACCTATACATATTTTATTGCCAAATAGCAATTATTCTTAGAATTATACAGGACTTTATATTATTCGCATAGCCGTATTTTAGATTTAGCTAAATAAAAAAGCTCAACAGCCAAATTAATGTCTATTGAGCTAATTCTTTAGCTATTCTAATAATAATTATTTTATAAAGTGGAAAATTCATCTATTGCAAAAGAAAAAAGCGAGGAATAAATCCACGCTTTTCTCAAATTAGAATTAACTAATTGTTAATTACTTAGCAAAGTTAACAACCTTGATATATTGCTTTGCAGGTCCACCAACTCTGTAGTAGCTCTTACCATTCTTGAATGTGTAAGGGGAACCATAAGTAGTAACCTTAGTACCAGCTAAGATATCTTTGTTGTTAGCACGCTTCTTGCTAGTTGCGTAAACGTATGAGTTGTGGCTCAAAGTACGTTCAGTACCAGTAATGTTGTCTGCCATTACGTATTGATTGTCACCAATCTTGTAAACTAAGTTACCCTTAGAATCTTTGGTAGCTTCACCGTAAACATCAACATCAGTGTAAGCAGCTAACATCTTCTTACCAACACGGTTGTGGTCCTTGTCGTAGATATATGCATTGTGCATAATCTTCTTGCTAGTCTTCTTCTCTTCAGTTGAAGCATCGCTTAAGTACTTGCTTTCAACAAATTGATTAGAATCTTCTGAGTTGATTCTAGTGTATGATTTGCCACCAAGAGTTACAGTGTCGAATGTAGCAATGTTTGAACCCTTTGGAACAGTATCCTTAGTTGAACTTACCTTGTTACCATTAATAGTGTAGATAGGTGCATCATCAGTAACTTGCTTGTAAACAGCATCCTTAGCACCTACGTGAAGAGTAAGTGTGAAGGTGGTCTTCTTACCATCAGGGTTAGTAGCAGTTACAGGAACTTTGTAAGCACCAGCAACTTTGGTATCAACCTTGCTGAAGTCAAATGATGGTGTAATCTTCGCACTATTTGAACCACTTACTTGTGCGCTGAATAAACTTTCAATTCCACTCTTGTCAATATTGCCATTTAATGGAACATAATCATATTTCTTAGCGTAGTCACCGGTAAATTCAACGTCTTGATCATTATAACTTGTAATTGATGAAATGTTACCTTGGCTATCTTTCTCTTGGTCACCAGCGAAGGTAATAACTGGGTATGATGAATCATGAGTTGAACTCTTACCAGCTAAGTGAACAGTAATTGGTAAAGTAGCTTTCTTATCATTTACAGCTGTTACAGTTACATTTACTAAGTATGAAGATGCAGCACTATAAGTGTCACCATCAGAGTTTAATGTAACGTCACCAGCAGCAAGTCCAGCCTTTACATCAGCTGTAAGTGAAGCATCATCCATACCACTTACAGAATCACTGTAAGCATCATTAGTATCTGAAGCTTCGTATTCGTCTTGAATAGCTTTAACTACGGCTTTTACAGAGTTTGAAGATGGGTCAACAGAGCCACTAGTTACAAAGTTATCATTCTTATCCGTAAAGAATGGAACACCAGGTAAAGTAGAATCATGAACAGTCTTTGGTGAGCTAGAAATAGCACCAGAATAATTGAATTCATTATCAGCGTTAGCTGTAGTAGCAGTTTCGCCATTAACACTATATTTGTCACCATTCTTGATTGCGTTGTTAGCATAAATCTTTGCTGGATTGTCGGAAGTACCAACAATAGCAGCTATATATGTATGCCCAGCTTGTAAGGTGTCATTGTCACCCATTGCTGTAGCGCCATCAAAGGTATAATTACCTTGCTGATCTTTCGTGATTTTACCCTTATTTGCATCAGCATCCATATCATAGACTTTAATATCACCTGTGACATAACCTGGCTTGCCATCAACGGTAACATTTGAGTTCCAGTTAAGATCTGAAACCTTAGTACCTTTCTTAAATAAATTTGGGTTAGCAAGTGATAATGAAGCACTAATCTTAGTGGCATCAGTAGCAGGTGTGGTTGTACCTGAGCCTAAATCAGCAGTACCAGCAAATACTGGAGTTGAAACAGCAGTAGCAGCAACTGGAGCAACAGTTAATAATGCAGCAGCAGCAGCACTAACAATTCTTAAATTTTTCTTCATGTGGTCTTTCCTCCTTGAAAATATAAACTAAGTAATAAGCTATAGGTTCAGCTTGTTAGAGCCTATAATGTACAAAATCCTTCGAACCGAATCCATGAGTCTATAACTCCCATGAGGTAGTAGTTCGGTTGAAAAACCAGCATGCGTACAGGCTTCACGCCTGAAGCATAGTCTTATTACCTACCACGATTCTTATTGTACTATCTTTATCCGAAAAAGCAAGCTAAAGACTTGTTATAAACTCGCTTGTAACAATTGATTTCGGCTTTAAAATAAGCACTGCAATTTTTTAGCACTCCGCGAACACGGGTATAATAAGAAAAGGCGGGTCTCCCCGCCTTTACAAATTTTTATTACTAATTTTGAAAATATTTGAATTTTACAAATAGGTAACAAAATACTGTGCTTTAGTAATATTTAATTTTCAGGAGTTAGCGTTTTCAGCAATTTCTTAATTCTGCCAACCAATTCAATGATTTGAAGTAAGACTTCTAGACTAAGCCTGCTCACCTGCAGTAGTCTTAGAATCATCAAATACAGTAGTAACAGTACGTTCAATATATGAAGCGGAGTGAGGAACCTTATATAAATCAACCTCTTCCTTTTCAAAGACGCCTTCCTTAGAAATAACGTCCATTGCTCCCTTAACTGCAACCTTGTCTAAGTTAGCGGCTGCATCAGGAAATGATAAGTTACTCTTCTTGTTCTCGCTGTTTAAGAATGTCAATCTCAAAGTGTTAGTTGTTTCTGTCATTTTTTTAGTCTCCTATAATATATCTGTTTAAATCTGTTAGTTTTACTTAATCGAATTATGCTTGGTCAACAAGTGGAATACCTTGTTTCTGGATCAGTGTAGCTGCACCTAAAGCATCATCTTGAAGAGAAGCAATTGCGCTACCGACTTTAGCTAAGCCATCTGCAGTTGCATCCCTCTTCACATTCTTAAAGATGCGTTTCTTGAATCCGTCTTCCCCATATTTGCCGTTATTGAAAGTGTATTGGATTGATTGTTCTAAAAGTTCAAAGTTCATAATTTTTCGAAACCTTCCTTATATATAGTAAAATGTTTTTAAAGTTTAGAATTTTGTAATCAATCTGCGCGCTAGATATCTTACACTAATACTAACGATTTGAGATCGAAAAATGGGACATCTTTTTTGAAAAAAGTTGAACTTTTTTGGTAGAATCCTATTAGACAGGGATTTCTGCTATAATAAAAAGTGCGAATTTTAATAATTATTTAATCTTAAATCAAAAAATAGATAGATAAAAGGCAATAATCTGCTATTGCAGACAATTATATAGAAGGAACAGATATTAATATGAAGAAAACTACTATTTGGACAATCGTGGCTGTCCTCATCATCGCCCTTGGCGGTGGTGTAATCTATGCCACACATAAATTAAGTAACAACAATAATAATGCAGCTTATACCCAGGCTATGGCTAGTGGCAAAAATGCGGTAACGGCTAAGAAGTATCCCGAAGCAAGCAGTGACTTTAGCCATGCTTACGATATTAAGAATACCGATGAAGCCCACAATTACAAAGATCAGTCTGACGGCATGGTCGATGCAATCAATTCCACTAAAAATGGCAATTACAACGATGCTCTCGACACAGTTAAGGATGTAATCAACCAAGATGGCGGTTACGAGGTACTTAAGAACCAAGGGAAAGAGTTACGCAGCACCATTAATGATGTCAAAGACAATTACGAACACGAAATCAAGCCCTTGTTTAAGAAAGCTAAGAAGGAAGAAAAAGACGAGCAGTACAAAAAAGCTGTTTCAGAATATAAAAAGGTACTAGATCTTCCTTATATTAATGGTAAGTATTATGGTAAGTACGAGAAGCAGGCAGAAGATGGCATTAAACGTGATAAAGATTTAACTGACAGTCATGACGAATCCGAAGATTCTAATAAAGAAGATTCATCATCTAATTCATCTACAGATAAATCAGAAAAGAAGGAAAGTTCTAACACTGATACCTCTGATAGTACTGGCAATGCTGGCAAGACCGGTGCAGGTGCGATGGGCGACCACAAGGTTAACGGCAAGACCGTTGGTTCAAGCCAAATTAGTCAGCTTCGTAAGAAAGTAGGTTCATTAGGTTATGACTCAAGTTCATGGAGCCCACAAGATTTGATCGATCTTTACAGAAAGTCTGATCATTCAGATCCAAGCCAAATCACTAAAAATGATATTAAATCCTACCTTAAATAGGTACAATAGTTGCTTTTAGTGACTAAACTCGGTAGAATTACTAATGAATTTTCTGTTTTTCCATTATTACTTATTTTTCCATTATTACTTATAAGGAGCGTTCACTTTGACTGAAGAAGAGAAGAAAAATAAAACTAAAGACGAAGATAAAGATACTGAAGAAGAAAATGATGATCTTAAAGTCGACATGCCCGAACCTAACCGTGTCACCATGCCTGCTGAAGACGTTAAGGAACAACCTGATTATTTAAAGGTTTTTGCTAACTTTTATATCTCAGAGTTTAATCAACACGATTTGGAAATCATCAACTTATACGATACCAATTCCAATATGGTAGATATCAACCATTACTTGATGAACAATATCCACTTCCCACGTAAACAACTAATCAACCACGTTTTGCAATATCACGATTACAACTTCCAAAACATTCTTGATGAAATTGCCAAGAAAGAAGATATTGATCCCAAAAACATGAAGACTTACAAGGACTGGGGCACCTGGTATGAAAAGCGGCGTGCACAAATTCCTCGCTCTTTATCATAATTTGCTTGCGTAACAAGCATAAAAAGAACAAACTAGATATGTTCAAAAAAGAATGTCATCATGACATTCTTTTTTTATGAAATAATATTTATTATTTTTGAGCTATGGGAGTACTTATAACATGGATCGAAAAAGAAAACGCATAACGATGGCCGGGCTCCTAATCACTATTGGGATTGTCTATGGTGATATTGGTACCAGTCCTTTATATGTAATGAAGTCAATTTTGGAAGGTAACGGTGGTTTAGCTACTGCCAGCCGAGAACTAATCATTGGTTCAATCTCATTGATCCTTTGGACGGTTACCTTGCTAACAACATTCAAATACGTAATGATTGCATTAAATGCAACCAACCACGGTGAAGGCGGAATCTTTGCACTCTATGCTTTAGTCCGCAAACGTGCTAAATGGTTGGTTATCCCTGCCTTAGTTGGTGGTGCCGCATTATTAGCCGATGGGACTCTAACTCCAGCCGTTACTGTTACCACCTCAATTGAAGGGTTAAAGAAAATGAAATTTGGTGCGAATATCCCCGTACCAAATCAAAGCGTGGTTATTGCTATCACTATTGTCATTTTGCTTCTGCTCTTTTCAATCCAAAGAATGGGTACAAGCATTATTGGTAAAGCCTTTGGCCCCATCATGTTTGTCTGGTTTACCTTCTTAGGTTTAACCGGAATAGCTAATATGTCTCACGACTGGTCAATTTTAGAGGCACTTAATCCTGTTTGGGCAATCAGAATTCTATTTAGCCCTGCTAATAAGGTAGGTATTTTTATACTAGGGTCGATTTTTCTGGCAACTACCGGTGCTGAAGCTTTATACTCTGACGTCGGTCATGTCGGTAAGGGCAACATTAGAGGCTCTTGGCCATACGTCTTCATCTGCTTGGCACTAAATTATCTGGGCCAAGGCGTTTGGATTTTGCAAAATACCAACTACAGGGGAAGCGGCGCGGAGATCAACCCCTTCTTCACATCAATGCCTGCTAGCTTGAGAATGTTTGCCGTTATCTTGGCAACAGTTGCAGCCATCATTGCCTCACAGGCTTTAATCACAGGTTCCTTTACCCTGGTTTCTGAAGCCAGCGGATTGAAATTCCTGCCAAGAATGAACATTAACTACCCCACAACTGAGAAAGGACAAATTTATATCCCATCTGTAAATAAAATGCTTTGTGTTGCTACCATTGCCATCGTATTTTTCTTCCAAACTTCAGAACACATGGAAGCAGCTTATGGCCTGTCCATCACGGTTACCATGCTCATGACAACCCTGCTGCTCTTTGAATACTTGGGTAAGAAAAAACGGCCGTTTATTTTACGGCTTTGCTTTTTACTAATCTTCGGCTTCATCGAAACCATGTTCTTAATCTCAAGTTTGACTAAATTCCTACATGGTGGTTACGTTACCGTCTTAATTGCTGGTTTCATTGGGGTCATTATGTTCATCTGGTACTTTGGCAACAAGGTACGTGATCAACATGAAGAGACAAATGCTTATGTCCGATTAGATGAATACACAGATATGTTAACGGACCTAAGTCACGATGATGACTACCCAACTTACGCCACTAACTTGGTTTACATGGCTAAGGTTAAGTACAACAAATTTATTAAACGAGAAATTCTATACTCGATTTTGGATAAACGCCCTAAACGCGCACGTGCCTATTGGTTCGTCACAGTCAACGTAACCAACGAACCATTTACAGCTAAATATGCGGTCAACACTTACGGTACTAAGAACGTAATCAACGTTCAGCTCTACCTTGGTTTTAAGAAACAAACCAGCGTGAATGTTTACCTACGGCAAATTGTCCATGATCTAATCGCAGACGGCACCATCGAAGCACAGCCACAAGAGTACACTACTAGCCCTGGCCGTGAAGTCGGCGACTTCTCCTTCGTTATTGTTAACGACGTCGTTAGTCCTTTAACTAAATTACAGGGTTATGAAAAATGGATCGTTCAGGCTCGTGTTTGGCTGCAGAACTTATCCTCAAATCCAGCCACCTGGTTCGGCTTGGAATATGCAGATACAGTAGTCGAGCGTGCGCCCCTCATCTTAGGTAAAACTAAGCGACCACATATTAAGCGCGTAGCTCCAAAAGATTATTCTAATTTGAAAAAAGAAGATTAATTGATCAGTAGGTCTGGTGAAAAATTCTCACTAAACACAAAAGCCGTTATCTTTCGCTACAAAGATAACGGTTTTATTTTTATTTATAAATAATTACCAAATATGAACTCGTTTATCAGGATCTAGCCACATACCATCACTCGGTTTAACATCAAATGCCTTATAAAATTCATCTTGACATTGTGATTGTACGTTGGCACGTTCTGGACCTGGTGCATGAACATCCACAGATACTTGCGTCTTAATTGATTCGGTTAATTGCTTGTTTGCCCAAACACGAGCAAAGTTTTCAAATAACTTCTTCAAATCATCGCCTTCATTTTTGGCAGCTTCAACTGCAGCGGTTAACCCACCTTGATCAGCAATGTTTTCGGAAACAATTTGCTTACCATTGAGCTTAACTGGACCATATTGAATACCATCAAACAGGTCAATTTCAGCCTGAGTACGCTTCTTAAATTCAGCGTAATCATCCTTGGTCCACCAATTCTTCATGTTACCAAATTCATCAAATTTAGCACCATTATTATCAAACGCATGGGAAACTTCATGCGCAATAACCGTACCGATGCCACCAAAGTTAGTAGCTCGGTCTTGCTTCAAGTCGTAAAACGGGGCCTGCAAAATTGCGGCTGGGAAGGTCAGATCATTTCTTTGCGGATCATAACATGCGTTAACCTCATTACCTGCCATTAACCATACAGTGCGGTCAACTTCTTTATGCAACTTTTCAATATTATATTTGATACTTTCAACTGTAAAAGCACGTTCATTTGAATATAAGGTGCCACCTTCACTAGCTGGAATTACCTTTAACCGATCATAGATCTTTTCAATCTTGTCTGGATAACCAACTTTTAAAATCAGGGCACGCAACTTAACAATTGCCTTCTTCTTGGTCGCTTCAGAAAGCCAGCTATTTTCATTGATACGCTTTTCATAAACATTTAGCATCCGGTGGATCATATCCAAAACATCTTTTTTGGCATCAGCACCAAAGTAGTTCTTACCATAGTAAACTCCGACTACTTCACTGAATGCACCATCAGCTATATGATAAGCCTGCTTCTCACCCGAAGATAATTTTGGTTGACCAGATAAAGCATGGCTAAATGGAAATGCTGCTTCACGGAAATCTTGCGACAAGTCAGATGCCACACCGTTAATAAAGTTAACTAGGGTCCAACCCTTGATTTCATCAACGTTGTCTTTATTAATTAATTCATTAATATGCTCTAAGTAACGCGGTTCAGTGACAATAATCCGTTCAGGTTCTTCACCAATAGCCTCCTTTAAGAAGTAACTAATGGTAAAGCCATCGAATTTATTTTCAAAGTCAGCGATCTTCATTGGGTTGTAAGTTGCTGGATAATCAGCCCACTCTTCAGTCGACTTAACTAACTTAGCAATTTTAGCATCAAATTTGATAGCATCCTCAACATACTTATTAGCCTGATCTTCAGAAACACCGGCCATTTTCAGCAGATTTTCTGATTGCTTTTTAAGTACATCAAGAAGCTTCTTAGCTGCAGGCGTCTTATAAGTTGTTGTATCAGGTAAGAAAGTGCCTGGACCGCCAAATTGCAGTACGTTTACCTTGGTATTTTTCATATCAGCATCAACGTAAAAGCTGAAAGGCAAATCAAAACCATTTTTAGCTAAATCAGGTGCTTTTAAATTATAATCTGAAAAATTGCTAATACCTTCAAGAAGGGATAAATCAGCTTTGATTGGAGCAGCTCCATCACTGTTACGCTTGTCGAAGTCACGGGCAATCTTATACAAATCAACCGCTTTATCAAAGTCCTTCACGTTTGGTAAATCTTTCTTACCATCTGCAAAAGCAGCAAAGTCCTTCATCATTTTCTTTTCAACATTTACATCAATTCCGTCAAACGAACTAGTCCGTGAACGATCTGAAGGAATCTTAGCATTTTTAATCCATTCTGAATTAACAGCTAGATATAAGTTATCTTGGGGACGAGTGCCGACTTTAGGCTCAATAACATCGCCACTCCCACCACGAACTTTTGCAATTCTACTCATTCAGAATCTCCTTTTTATTTCTAAATTAAAACTAAACTAGCTTAATAATAGCATTTTAATGGAACTACTGCCGTTAAATTGCGTTTACAAAACTTATTTATAGATGGTTAGATGCTTGCGTAATTTTTCATACATTGGAACAAGCAATAAAACCATCAAGAAAATAATCACTGCAGCAACCGTAAAGAATGGAATATAGCCGGCATGGTCTATAATCATCCCGCCAAATAGTGGACCAAAGGCACGACCAATTCCACTTGCTACCATAATTGCCCCTTGATACTTACCTTTACTGGTAATTGGTGACAATTCATTAATGTAAGCAGGGATTGCTGGAAATGCGGTAGATTCGCCTAGTGTCAATATGAACATTGATAAGGCAAAATGTGGAAAATCCTTAGCAAAAATCAGGGTAACAAATGAAAGTGAAAACATGATAATACCAAAGACGATCTGGTGGAACAGATTTTTAAAAATATGCGGAAATCTGGTTAAAATCCCCTGTACAATTACAATCACACCAGCATTCAATGTCCACAACAAACTGTATAAGTGGAAAGGTATGCCTAAGGAAACCATGTAAACAGATAAGTTAGATTCCCAGTTCATGTACATTAACCAGGTTACGGCTAACGTAGTGAGGAAAGTTATTGTCATCATAAAATTCCGCTTAGGCATCGGCTGTGCTTTTTGCTTTTCTCCACTCTTTTCTTTGTTTGAGCGTTCTTTGCTAAAGTTAATAATTGGGCGGTAATTAATTGCTGCGTTAATAAAGGCAATCACAAAAAGTGCTCCTGCAATTATAAATAGCAAGACAATTGAATAATCATAGAGGTAACCTACTATTAAGGTTCCAGTTACCACACCTAAATTTTGCGAAAAATACAAGACGTTGAAAACGTAGCGACTCGGATATTTTTTCAAACTAGTTGCAATTGAATTAATCAGGGTTCCGTCCCAGCCACTAAGGAAACCGGTGATCGTCAGCCAAATCCAATATTCAGGCCAGCCATGAAAGGCAGCCATTATGAACAAAACAACGGCACTCAAGCCTAATCCCCATAAGATTAAAGGGTAAGGATTGCAACGATCATAGAGTCGCCCAGCAATCATCGATCCCAAGATATTACCCGCACAATTAAAGAATAAGACTACCCCAATCATAGAAAGGCTGATGTGCAGCTGCTTATTGAGATAAACGGAAGTCAGCGGCCAAACGAAGCTGGAACCAATCCAGGCAGCCAATTCACCAAGAATCAGCCAGCGTAATTTAATCTCATCAGTTTTGATTGGTCCATGTGTTAGTTTCATTTAATCAATCCTCCCTATTTCTTGGTATAAGTGTATCAAGATGGTTAAAAAAAGAACAGTGCTTCGTGAAAAGTATTGTTCTTCCTTTATTTAAAATTTTTTAATTATTATCTTAAATTAGTTAACTATTTCTACCTTTAGCAGCTAATTTTTTGGCCTCTTCTTCAAAGAATTGACCCTTATTTACTTCGTAATATTTCTTATACCGCGCGTAGTAATTATGGAACATGTATTTCATAAGAAGCCAACGCTTAAAGCTCTTATCTTTATCGTAAAAGACGGTAGTACCATAACGGTCTTCGTGAATTAATTCTTCAGCCGTCTTCTTAGCCTTATTTTTATAAGCATACTGCTTGAAGATCTTAATAGGGACACCAAGCCATAAAACATGCTTAGACTTCAACTTGTTACCATAAACCGCTGACTTATCCTTTAAATCATCATAGACATAATCATCAACGTACCACTTAGCTAAGTTATAACCATTTAAGGTAACGTAGAAACTGGAACGTCCTTGCCGTAAGTTGATCTCAAAGAATTTGTATTGACCATCACGTACATCGAATTTGATATCAAAGTTAGCCATCCCTGTATAATTAATCTTTTCAAGGAATGTTTCTGCTTCTTCATACAACTTCTCATCGTACTCGGGCAGAATGGCCATGTAATTTCCGATTGATTGTGGAGTAGGATCCTCCAAAAGTGGGTGACCCATACACATCATCTTAATCTGATGATTCTTATCAACGTAAGCATTAAGCACACGCATGTTGGAGTCATCCCCTGGGATAAAGTCTTGCAAAATTAGATCGGCTTTATAACCATTACCATAGATTTTACCAACAATATCGGCTAATTCACCCTCATCATGAATGGTAAATACCTTTTTACGGCCTTTAAAATGTACATCAAGCCAAGAAACAGGGTCCGCCGGTTTTAATTCTACAGGGTAATCAAATGGAATAGTTAAATAATTCTCTGCCTTGTAATCATCGATAGTAATAATCTTAGTCTTCGGATACGGCAAGCCGTATTTTTCAGCGGTCTTATAAAAGCCTTCCTTAGTAATAATCACCTTAAGAAGATCATAGTCAATATAAGGAACTACGAAAACCTTCTTTAATTCTTCCTTATGTTTAGACAGAAGCTCTGCGTAACCATCGCCACAAGCAATCAAAATAACCGGTTTCTTATGATCCTTATAAACCTGCATCTTGTCACGCATAACATTCATGAAAGTTGGATCTTCACTAAATCCTTCATGCAGTTCTACATCAACAATTTTAGAAAAACGGGTTGCTGCCAACTGCGAATCAGCTAACGCATGAACCTTGATCCCATAAGCCTCATTAAATGACCGGGCCATTCCATAAACATTAATATCACTACCAAGTAAAATAGGTGTAAAATCTTTACTCATTTTCATTAGTCATCCCCTGGTTAAACTAACCTTCCCTGCTTAAGTAAGTTTGCTACTTCTGGCTGAACACGTTGATACTTCTTAACGGTGTTGTCATAGTCAACAAAGAATAATTTGTACCAAACAAGGAAAGTATAGATGGTCCAAATTTGCCGGCGGTGTGAACCATCGCCCTTATAATTTTCATCAAGTAACTGCAAAATCTTCTTTTGATCGAAAATATCATTAACGAAATCTTCACTGAATAATTTTCGCACTTGCTTGTAAAAACGTGGTTCTTGTAACCACTGCTTAATTGGGGTTGGAAAACCCAGCTTAGGACGCTTTGCCCACTCTTCTGGTACGGCTTTTTCTGAGGCTTTACGAAGTGCGTATTTAGTATCATGCCGGTTCATCAAATATTTAGTTGGAATCGAATTAGCAAGTTCCGCAATATTCTTATCCAAATAAGGAACACGCAATTCAAGTGAATGAGCCATCGAAATCTTATCGGCTTTTTGTTCAATATCGTTAAGCATAAAGTGGTGCAAATCAATGTACTGCATCTGCTTAACATTATCGATACCCTTAACCTTCTTAAAATCTTTTTGGTAAATACCATTAACCGTCAATTTATTGCGATAGGTCGGTTGCAAAATATCATTTGCATCCTTAGAAGTGAAGATAGTCGGATAATCCATATCGTAAATAACTGATTGCCCAACGTAAAATTCGCTTGGCTCAGCTAAGTTGGTGTAAATATGAACCTTGCCAGGAAAATCAGGCATCTTCTTAACCTTACGGGCTAATTTTACCTGACTATGCTTAGGCAATTTCTTCAATTCTGAAGTAAAGACCTTAATCACATTGCTGTGGGTATGCATCCCGTAGTTAACATAACCTGCAAATAATTCGTCGGCACCTTCACCGGAAAGTGCAACCGTAACATGTTTACGAGCCATCTTACACAGATACCAAAGAGGAATGATTGATGGGTTAGCATCAGGTTCATCCATGTGGTACTGCATCTCAGGGAAGTCTTTCATTGCCTCATCGGCGTTAACCTTTTTTGAATAGAATTTCCAACCCTTCATATCGGCTAAAGCCTTTGCTTTAGAAGCCTCATTATAGGTCGAGTCATCAAAGGAAACTGAGAAAACATCATCCGGATTTAAGATGCTGGTAATGTAGCTTGAATCAACACCTTCTGATAAGAAGGCACCAACCGGAACATCTGCATTCCGGTACAATTTGACCGTT
This sequence comes from Lactobacillus acetotolerans DSM 20749 = JCM 3825, assembly GCF_001436775.1. GTDB lineage: Bacteria > Bacillota > Bacilli > Lactobacillales > Lactobacillaceae > Lactobacillus > Lactobacillus acetotolerans. The sequence goes on along the minus strand of NZ_AYZC01000032.1, from coordinate 3,800 downwards.
TCTCTAAGATCCTCATCGATCTTTTGCACAGTAGCTTCAAAGCTCAGATTGTTTTCTTTATATTCAGCATCCCAGTACTTATGGGTTTTCATTTTCCCATCTTTATACTCAAACCAATGGCCTGCTGGAAAACGATATACGCCTTTAAAGAAGGTTTCATCCAAATCATTGTATTGATTCATTAAGTATGGCTTAACTGCTTCCACGTTTAACTCTTTTTTAAAGCCTGGAAAAGCCAAAAAGCTCTTCAATTCTGAACCAACAAGAAGGTGGCCATCTTGGTCGCTATAGTATAGCGGTTTAATACCAAAGAAGTCACGAGCCCCATAAAGAGTTTGATTGTTATTATCCCAAATAAAGAAGGCAAACATGCCACGAACACGCTTAAGCAGGCCATCCATACCCCACTCTTCAAAGCCATGAAGCAAAACTTCAGTATCAGCTTTGGTAGTGAACTTGTGACCTGCCTTGATTAATTCTTTTCTTAACGGTTTAAAATTGTAAATTTCACCATTAAAGATAATTGCCCGTGATTTATCTTCATTAAAAATTGGCTGGTTACCACCACGAAGATCAATAATTGAAAGTCTTCTAAAACCAAGAGCAACTTTATCATTAGTATAATAACCATCAGAATCAGGCCCACGATGCTTGATTGTTGCCATCATTTTACCAATAGCAGATTGTTTATCATTAATTTCTGGATCATAAAATGCAGCGATTCCGCACATGCTTCAAACTTCCTTTAACAAATTTTTTAAATATTGTATTTCATAATTTCAACTCAATAACTCCACTTTAACTTTTTTATTATATGCTAAAGATTTGCAATTACCAAACTGCTTTGCACTAATTTAACTAAATAAAAAAGATTCTTCGTTTGGAAGCGGCTCCATAACCAAATGCTTGAATAATGTGCTTTTTCAAGTCAATGTTAACGATATACCCAGCAAATTCTGTGGCACTATCAATTTCCCGGTGCCAGTTTTTATTGTACTTTGTTGTCAAGACATGGTTTGGTCCCATCAAAGCTGAACAATTAAATAAAATGTACTGAATGCCATTAATCCGGTATTGATCCTCACGGTGGCGGTGACCACAGAAGTAAGCAACAATCCGTGCATCTTTAATATGGGTAAAATCAAAATCATTTGCCAGCCGAAATTCTGGTGGCACACCTACACTTGAATGCATCCGACCCTTCTCACCTTGGTTAAAAGCAACCAAAAGTTCATGCAAAGACCGGCCGTTATATTTCAAAGCATTAGACCCCTTACGATTGATCGGATTAGCATGACTCAAAAAGATTATCTTTTTACCAGATGATTTTTCAAGGATTTCAATAATTTCCTCAATTTGATCCTCCCTGACAGCTAAAGTAAGCTTGGCATCGTACTTCTTCTGTCCTTTAGAATCTAAAATATAAGGTAAATCCGAGGTATTAACCGAAATAAAACGTAAATCATCAAAATCATAGTAACAAACACCGTGTTGCCGGGATAAGTAATGAACGCGGGCCTGTTCGTACATTGAAGGCCACATAATATTCTCAAATTCATTTTCTGGAAACGATGCACGTAAATCATGGTGTTCATCAAATTTATCGTTTTCGTCATGGTTACCCTTAAGCATAATATAGGGAACATTATTTGATTTGAATGCTTCACGCAACCGCATGAGTTCACCTTCACTGACAAAGCCAGTATCGGAACCATCAATCCAGTCACCTAAATGTACCTTTAAATCTAGAAGACCTGAATCATCTAAATAAGAGAATTCGTTTACATGGGTTAAACCATTCCAGCCATAAAAATCAGTGCTATCTCGATATTTATAGTGGGTATCAGTGATCACACTAATATTAATTGAGTCTTCACCCTTACGTACGTGATTTTTTACCCGTTCAACAAAACCGTCCAGATATTTTTCTACCTGGTAACGCCGACCCGTTTCCCTATTCTTAAAAGCACGAAAACGTCCTAATTTTTTATTAAATTGACGAACATATTCCGGGGCAAGATTTTGAGAACTTTCTAGACTAAGAGCTTGATATAAAATATCTTTTTCATCTTTATAAACGGTTAATTCATATGGTTGACCACCGGGTGTGCCTTCAGACTTCCCCACATGGTATTCACCTACTGTTGTATATTTTTGCATGGGATCCAAGTTTTCATTGCTTGGTTCAAGTGATGCACGTCTTTTTGCACCTAAAAATTTATCAGCAAATCCTCTAGCTTGTTTAAAAATTTTCATAATTACGCCTCGAAGATAAAGAAAAAGCCGGCAACCATTGCCGACTATATAAAACTATGCGTTGTTTGCTAAAGCGTAGGTAGCAAGCCCCAATGACAAAACAGCATCTTTAGATAATACTCCTTGCAAGTCTTTGGCTGCGACCGATTGAACAGCACCGATCACCTTAAGACTGTAAGTAATAACATGATAATCAACTTCTGGATTATAGAAATCATCTTCATAAGGATTTTCATGATTATAAGTCAGATGAATTTGATCTTTATCGACATAACCATCAACGTGATTCGTTAAAATTCGGTCATGCAGATCAGTCAATTTCTCTGAAAGATTTACCAAAGTTAACTTATGATCACTTTCAGATTCATAATATTGATCTTCGGTCATATTAAAGTAATCTTTAATTGGCTTATCTAAAACACCTAAGCCATCAATTATTTTATAAACAGCATCAGCATTAAAAGATTGTTCTTTACCTAAAACTTTATCTTGTAATAAGGCTAAATCATCAGCCAATTTCATTGTATCCAGCTTTTCCATTTCGGCCTCCTAAAATTTCATCTTCTATTATAACAAAAAAAGATAATGTTTCGCTTTTTAGACTATGAAAAGTTACTTTTTATTTATATTTTTTAAAATATTTTTATAGAAAAAGCTGTCTCTTTTTGCGTACTTAACAATAGAAAAGTAAACTTGATCTAAAGGAGATAACAATGCAAACAAATATAGCTAATTTACGTTGTCCGTGGGGTCAAACACGGGATAAAATTGTGCAAAAATATCATGATCATGAATGGGGCAAGCTCAACTTAAATGAACACTATTTATACGAAATGTTGGTACTGGAATTATTCCAATCGGGACTTAATTGGTCGGTAGTATTGCACAAACGTGAGAATTTCCGCAAAGCTTTTAAAAATTTCGATCCGGTCGAGGTTGCCCAAATGACCGATGAAGACGTTAATAAATTAATGCAAGATAGTTCTATTATTCGCAATAAAATGAAGATTAACGCTGCAATTAAAAATGCTAAGGCAATTCTGATGGTGCAAGCTAAGGATGGCAACTTTGCCAAATATTTACAGCATTTTATTCCGACAACAATTGTGCACCACCCAGAAACTTATGATGAGGTACCAACTACCAATGATATTGCTAAAAAAATAGCCAAACAGATGAAAAAAGACGGCTTCTTTTTTGTGGGGCCGGTAATTATTTATTCATATTTACAGGGAATCGGACTAATCAACGATCATTTAGAACATTGTCCTTTCAAGTACAAGGGATAGGAAATTTTTACGCTTCTATTTATTTGTCAGAGCGACATAATCATATATACTTATTATTAAGGAGAAAAGATGAGTTATGAAGTAAATTTTCTCTTCAGTAAACCATTTATGCAATGAGAACAAACAGTTAGGAGAAAGAACAAAGAATACCTCCCCATCTATTGATGAGGGGATGAATTTGGTCTTTCTCCTGCTTTCTTGCTTAAATTTATCTCTTTAATGGTATAATTAAATTTGCTAAAATTTGATATGTAT
>NZ_AYZC01000031.1 GCF_001436775.1 Lactobacillus acetotolerans DSM 20749 = JCM 3825 | reverse complement strand
TAAATGTCTTAAAAAGTATCATCAGCTTTGTCAATGTCTTAACTTAATGACATTGCTCCATTGAGCGGTTCCTTTTATATTCTATGGAGATGAGGGGAATTGAACCCCTGTCCAAACGTATTCCGTCACTGACCTCTACGGATCGTAGTTATATTATTTGAACTTCACTAGTCCAAAACGCCATATAACAGGGCTAGTATGAACTAGCTAACCTGCAAGACTCTTTCTAACTATTCAGGTGAGGTAGTTAAACGTAACTCGCTAAATTGATACCTATAGTCAGCCACGAGTGAACCGAGAATAAGCAACACATGCGCTTAAATTAAGCAGCTACTGCGTAAGAATTTTGTTTATTTGCAGTTATAAAACTGTGACGTTTTAACGTAGACGTGACCTACGGATCGCAGTCAATGCGAATCTACGCCTGTCGAATCCCGAAACATCCCCCTGAGACTCTATCATTGTAGCATAAATTATATTAACTTACGATCAAAAAGCTTTTATTACTCCAAGTGTGCTAAACGAACAACGTCACGTTCAATCATTAATTCTTCATCAGTTGGGATGGTCATAACCTTTATCTTTGAATCAGGTTTAGTGATAAACTTCTCACCATTTGTCCAATTAGCGTCAAAGTCTGGCTTCATTCCTAAGAATTGGAATGACTTCATTACATCTCTACGTACACGAGCGTCGTGTTCACCAACACCAGCAGTAAAGGCAATGCCATCTACCCCTTGCATTTCAGCAATATAAGCACCAATATAACGAATTATTCTGTTAACAAAGATTTTACGTGCAAGTTGTGCTCTCTTGTCAGGATTATGCTTCAAATCACGCATATCTGGAGAAATACCAGAAATACCTAACAAACCTGATTTATCATTTAGAATATCAATCATTTGATCAATACTAATATTTTCTTTCTTCATTATGTATTGAAGAATTGATGGATCAACGTCACCTGAGCGGGTACTCATAGTAATACCAGCAACTGGAGTAAAGCCCATTGAGGTATCATAAGACTTCCCACCTTTAACAGCGGTAATAGAAGCGCCAGAACCTAAGTGACAAACTATCAGCTTAAGATCTTTCAAATCCTTACCCATCATTTCGGCAGCCCGAGCAGAAACATAACGTACAGAAGTACCATGAGCACCATACTTACGAGCCTTATATTTGTCATAATATTTATAAGGAATCGAGTACAAATAATGTACTGGATCTAAAGTATGGTGGAAGGAAGTATCAAACACACCAACTTCAGGTACATTCGGTAATATCTTCATAAATGCTTCAATTCCTCTTGCTTCAGCAGGATTGTGCAACGGAGCATATTCTTTCAAGTCACGAATCTTTTGCAATTTCTTTTTGTCAATAATTGCGGAGTCTTCGAAAGTTTCGCCACCTGCAACGATTCGGTGACCAATACCAACAATGTCATTAATATCGTCTACGACATCGTATTTCTTCAAGCTTTTAAACAATAAATTTACTGCAGTTTCTTGGTCTGGGATAGCAATCTTTTCTTCATGCTTCTCGCCATTAGCTAGCTTGATTTCAAACGTGGAATCATCGAGTCCGACTCTGTCAGCCATTCCTTCTGCCAATACCTTTTCATCAGGTAATGAAAATAATTTATATTTAAACGAAGAACTACCTGAATTAATTGCTAAAACTTTCTTCATAAAAAATCCTCCACATAAGTGATAATTTTCATAAATTCATGAATATTATATTTCACAAATCAATGAATGTTTTTAGTATACCACTCGTTTAGCTTAACATTAAACTTTATAAGGGCTTTTTCGTTCTTCATCGAGTCCAACTTTGTGAGTAAAGCCTCACTGCTGACAGCGTTTTCACCATGATTTTGAAATACCAAAATTGATTTTTGATTAAATTTATTTTGAAACATATCATCTGGTAATTCGATAATAGATCGCAAAAATACTTTTTTAGAAAGCCAAGGCATAAAATCAGAGCCAACTTCCCCAGCAAGAATGGATTTTGGTACTACCAAGAAAGCATAGCCTGCTGGCTTCAAATTCTTAATAATCTGTTCAATAAACAATAAATGTGCAAATGAATGTCCTTTATTTGCTTTGGTAGCAAAATTCTTGGCATTTTCATCAATTGGGTAATAACCAATTGGCAAATCACTAACTACAGCGTCAGGGCTAGGGATCAACCAAGGTGTTAAAGCATCCTGACAATAAAGGCTAATCTTAAGCCCATTCAAATGAGCCGCAACATCAGCTAAATTGAGCATATCTTCATCATTATCGATACCAGCCAATTTATAACTATTCTTTGAATGATCAGCGGTCTTAAGCTGGTTAATTACAGAATAAAGTAAATTACCTGTACCAATAGCCGGATCTACAATTTCTAATTCTTTATCAGGCAATAATTTTTGCATAATTAAGGCAATAATAGTTGAAATAGCCGGTGGCGTTGGCATCTGATTAGCATTTCTACCATCATCTTTAATTGCTTTTAAAGTTAAATAAATAAAAACTTGTGCTTTTAGTGGCCGTGATAATTTATCATAGTTTAAATCTGCATATTTTTTAGCTAATTCAGCGACCGTCTTTTTATCTGGGGCATCCATTTCAACTTTGATTCTGCCATTTTCAAGGTTATCAAAAGTTTCAGTTAATGCTTCTCCAAAAGAAACGTTTAATGCCTTTTGCAGACACTGAACACAGTCTAAAAATTTATTAAAAATCTTCTCAAAATTTTCTACGTTTTTATTACTCATATTTTTCATCCTTTTTCTATACCTTAATCATTTTAAAGAAAGCATTCAAAGGGCGCAAGAAAGTTAATTAGAGAGTAAATATTCTATTAACAAAAGATTGTTTTCCATACTATCGTGATACACCTGTTGGTAAAACTGTAAAAAAAGCAGGCAAGTTGTCAGAACCAACATACTACTTAGTAATACGCTCCCTTTTATCATTTTCGTTTTGTTTCTTATCTTTAGATTCTTCTTTGGTGGAATCTTTTTCCTTATTCTTAATTTTATCATTCTTTTTCTCTTCTTTAGGTTTTGGATCTAACTTAAAACACAATTGTGATTTACGACCATCCCTCTCTGTCACGTCAATTTTTACCTGCTTGTCCTTCGTAGTAAAATTTGCAGCCCTAACATCTAAAAGAAGCGGCATATGTCCCCCGTTAACTGTTGATGATCTCACCATATTTTTATAAAGGGACAAATTATAAGTTTTCTTTTCTCCATCTTTTTTGACTTTTACAAACGCTGCTTTAGTAAAATTTGAACTTGAAGGTAAGGTATAGACATACTTTGTATCATCATCTTGCAAGAAACGATTAAATTGTACGTAAGCAAAAACAATGTTGTCTGTATGGTGATCCGCTCCGTTTGCTGTTTTCAAACTTTGCAATAAATTTTGTAAAATCAACACCACAATTAAAGTAACAAAAACTGAAAAAATTGCTTCAGCTAGCAAAAAGCCCCTACTTTTCAATGTGGTATTCTTTTTTTTCATTCGTATCATAAACATAGCCATTACCCGCTGGTTGGTAAACGTGATCGTGCACTTTTACTTCTTTTAAATTATTTTTCTTCATGACGTGCCATGCGTAAGTGCGGTCAGTTTTAGATTCTAAATTACGTTCATTTTCTCGGCTTTCACCAACAACTAGTGCAAAGATTGTCACTCCTAAAAAGGCAATAATTAGTGCAATCATACTTTCCGCCATCAGGAAACCTTTACTTTTAATCATCTATTGCCCTTCCCCACATCATCTGTAATTTAATCTTCTGTGAATTCTTATGATCAGATATTTTAATCGTTCTTGGAGCTATAAAACCTTTTTGTGAAGCTGTTAAATCTTTTAACCCATAAATTTCTATATTCTTATCCAAATATAAGTCACGCGAATAATGTCTGCCCCGAAACGTTATCAAACTAGAATTTACAAAATAATTAATGGTCATTGCCTCATGGCGAATGGCACTGACGCGGGCAGCCTGTTCAATCGAAGTCTTAACCTGCCTAGTTGTATTATTTAAAACTAATTGTTGTTGGTAATTTTGCAATTGAACATTAGAAACCATAACAAGGGCAACAGAAATAATTAGCGTAATCATTGTTTCAACCAAAGTAAAAGCTCTAATTTTATGCCTACTTATTCTTTTTAACGGTTCCATGGCTCACAGTATATTTTTTGGATTTTTCTAATTGTTTCTTAGTTAAGTAACCATCTTTATACATATTTTCGAAATTGATTGCTTTTCCCTTCCTATCCTTGTCATCCTCATAAAGGTTGGCTTGTGTTTGTAAAGTGGTTTTAAAAGCTTCATCAGTTCTACTGCCAGCATTATCTTTTTGCTTAACTAAGTTGGGAGCAATAATTAAAATTAAAAGTACAATAATTGCTATAACAACAACCATTTCAATCAACGTAAACCCTTGTGGCTTTCTTGTCTTAGCAATAATGTTTAATAAATAATTTTTCATCTTTTTTTTCATAATTTACACCTTAAATTCCCTGCATCATGCTGTACATTGGTAATAATAACTTTAGGTACATCCCAATAATGCATAATCCAATCAAAATAAAACAAAACGGTTGAACATTAACCACTAATTTCTCAATTCTACTGGTTAAATCCGTGAATAAACTCTTACCCAAGACAAGACAACGACTACCCAATTTACTGCGCTTTGATCCCGTCTGAAGCAACACTAATAATGAATCTGATAAAAATGGTTCATTCTTGATGATATATTCCAAACTTTTTCCAGCAGCTAATTCTTTACTTGCTTTAGCACCAATATATTGCTGTAACGATCCTTTTTCCTGATCAGCCGCATATTCACACATCTTTTGTAAGGAAAAGCCGCTACCCAAGAGCAGCCCAATATCATAAATCAATAAATAATTTATATAAGTTTTTATTACCGAACCCACAATTGGGTAACCTGCCAATTTCTTCAATGATTTATAATCTTGTTTAGCCAAAAGATTTAAAATCTTTGCAAAATAATAAGTACAGATCACTACCAAAACAATTAATCCTAGCAGTAATATATCTCCACTATGATCACTAGTATCTTCAAATTGATTTGAAATAAAGGTCTGCATAAATAATAAAAGGACAACCATCATCACTGCCAGAATGAAGGGATAAGACAATTCAGCTTTTAGTTTCTTAATCTGTTCATTTCTTAAGCGGTTTAAAGTGGCCAATTGGTCCAGACATTCAAGCAGACTTCCCTGCTGCATTGCTAGATTAACTTGGGTTGCCGTTGTTTTAGAAAAACCCAATTTAAGCAATTCTTCATTAAAATGGGCACCAAGCTTCATTTCTTCGTTTAATTTAATCATCAAATCTTTTCTTTTAGGCCATAGTACCGGCATCAGCTCAAAGCTGGCATTTAATGAAAAACCATTAGATAAACTGTTCTTTAGGTAATCTAAGAAGTTTAATTGCTCCTCCCTAGTTAACTTATCCTTCTTTGTAGTTTTGATAAGTGGCATCGCTAATTTCACCCTCCCTTCTTAATTGCTTTAAATTATCCTGCCAATTAATAAAATCACCGCGAACATTTTGCTCAATATTTGAACTTAAATCTTCTCCAGCCGCAATGTCTAACAAACAAGACAGGCCACTATCCCTAGGCAAAAGTCTTTGATAGGACACCGCGGTCAAACAATTTGCTAGTTCATTATTAGAAACATGCAGGCCTTCTAACCTCGAAATTGTCTGTAAAGTACTCTTAGCGTGAACCGTTGCAAACACTAAATGACCACTTAAAGCCGCATCAACTGCTAATCTGGCCGTTTCCGTATCCCGAATTTCACCAATAATTAAAATATCGGGTCTGTGCCGCAAAGCAGCCTTAAGTAAATTGATATAATCAATTCCCGCCTCGTTGTTAACCTGCGTTTGCAAAAAAGAAGATTCATGAACTTCAACCGGATCTTCGATTGTCATCACCACCCTTTTTTCACCAACATACTTGGCCAGCTTATACATCGTGGTGGTCTTACCGGAACCGGTAGGACCACTGGTAATAATCAAACCCCGTTTTTTAGATAATTCTTTTAAAAACTCTAATTGCTGATCAAAGAAGTAACTACTATCACTAATTTGGTAGATAATCCGAATCACCAATGATTCTTGATCTGAAAAATCCCCTAGACTGGATAATCGTAAATAGTAGTCGGCACCCTTGTATTCATAGGTCATCGCACCCACCTGCGGCCTGCGGTGTTCTGAAATATCCATTTGGGCGGCATATTTAAAGAAATTTATAATCTCCTTTCCCTTATTTTTAGTAAAATTTGTTTTCTCTTCTACCCCATAATTAGTTCTAAAATTAACTACTACTCGTTCCTGCTTAAATAAAAAGAATATATCACTTGTATGAGCTAGAATAGCCTCTTCAAGTAAAGAATTAACTATCTCCTTCATTCCCATAAAAAAATCCCCCTTTATTTGGTACCACTATTAAGTACGTAAAAAAGGAGGAATATTTTCTTATAAGCAAAAAATACCCAATCTTTCGATTGAGTATTTTAATTATTCTATTTCAAATTAATCTTCATCTGCAGCCGCAGTATATACGTTTTGAACGTCATCGTTGTCTTCTAAGGCATCGACTAGATGTTGAAATTGTTCTTTCTTATCTGCTGGAACAGGTGTGGTGTTTTGCGGAACCATAACTAATTCTGCATCGGCTATCTTGTAGCCATCCTTTTTAAGGGCATCACGAACCTGTGTAAATTCCTTAGGGTCAGTGTAAACTTCGTAAGCATCGTCACTTGTTTGCAAATCATCACCACCGGCATCCATAACGTCAAGTAAAACTTGATCTTCATCAGCATCAGTAGTTGAACGGTCAATTACAATGTAACCTTTCCGGTCAAACATGTATGAAACTGAACCGGTAGCACCAAGTGAACCACCATTACGGGTGAAGGCAACACGAACATCTGAAGCAGTTCTGTTCTTGTTATCAGTCAATGCTTCGATGAAGACGGCAATACCACCTGGGGCATAGCCTTCATAAGTAATCTCGTCGTAGTGCTCTTCTGAGTTGCCTTCAGCTTTTTTAATAGCACGTTGGATATTATTCTTCGGCATGTTATTAGCATGTGCCTTATCCATGATCATACGCAAGTTAGGATTCCCTGAGGGGTCAGGACCACCGTTCTTTGCAGCCATGTAAATTTCACGAGATAATTTCTGGAAAATTTTCCCTCTCTTAGCGTCTTGCGCATTCTTGCGGCCTTGAATGTTGTGCCATTTTGAATGTCCTGACATAAGAATCCTTCTTTCTTCATTTATAATATTAACGATAATTATAGTAACTCATAGGGCCATAAAATTCAATACTAGCAGTGATTTAACTGGATTTTTTCTTCATTATTAAAGTGTGAACAGCTTGTCCAATTAAACAAAGCAAAATCCCGGTCAAAGCACCTGCCCCGTCTAACATTATATCATGTACACTAGGGGTTCTGTCACCAGTTAAAAATTGGTGAAATTCATCAAAAGCGGCTAAGCCAATTACAGTCAGCCAAATAAAAAGTGGTCCAAGCCAATTAATTTTAAAAATTCGTTTAAGACCAAGGTAGCCAAATAAGCCAACTAAAAAATAGGAAGAAAAGTGAGCGGCTTTGCGGATAACAAATTCCGTCATACTGGCAACGCCACCGTCCAGATAAGCATTGTGCCATTTCCCACCGTAATAAATATTCCAGTTGCCAACTAGTTCCTCAATTAAAGACAAATGATGATTAATAGAAGTTGGCTTCATTTCTTGCTGGTGGTAAGTCATCGAACTTGAGATAAATAGCAACACAAGTACTAGCAATGCCAGTAATAAATATATTTTTTCATTTTTAGTAAATCTAAATTTTTTCATAAAAATCCTCAAAAATTTTCTTCTACTATAATTAATATAAAACAAATAATTAATAAAATAAGAAGAATTTGCTTAATTCTTTATCCAGTAAGCGTTTTAGTACTGGTCAGCCCGCTTTTTAATAGGTAGAATAAAAATGTTAAGCACTTTTAGGAGGAGAGAAATTAAGTGGACACTACAAATACAAAAAATAAATATATTTCTTGGCCAGTACTAACTTTAATGGCTTTTTGTACTGTTATCGGCTTAGACGATATCATGTACAACTTCCAAAACCAAGGAATGTCCGTTGTTACATCATGGATTATCATGTGTATCTTTTATGTTATTCCATATTCGTTAATGGTGGGACAACTTGGCTCGGTCTTCAGTAAAGAAGGTGGCGGCCTTTCATCATGGGTACGAGGTACCGACGGTGAGTTTCTTGGCTACTTTACCGCTTGGACATATTGGGCAGCTTCAATCCCTTATGCAGTTGATTCTGCTAATGAGATTATCGTTGATATTGGTTGGGCACTCACAGGCTCAGAAAAATTTCAGCACCAAATAAATAACTCTACCTTTGCTATTTTAACTTTTACCATGTTCATTATCTTCATTATTATTGAACATTACTTTTCCCATTCGATGGAAATTCTCTCAACCATCGGTGGTGGGTTAATGCTTATTATGACCCTCATGTTTGTCTTCTTAGCCTTCTTAGGCTTGGCAAAATCTGGCGGTCACATGGCTACTCAACCATTTACCTGGCGCACCCTTATTCCCAAGTTCGACATGCACTACTGGTCAACCATAGCCATGTTGATCTTTGCGTTAAACGGCTGTGAGCTGGTCGCACCATACGTAACTAAGATGAGGCACCCTAAAAGTGACTTCCCTAAAGCAATGATTGCCTTGGCTATCATGACCATTTTCTTAACGGTCTTCGGTTCCTTTGCCTTAGGAATTTACTTTAACGCTTACCACATCCCTAACGACTTAAAGATGAACGGTGCTTACTATGTATTCGACATGGTTGGTCACCAATATGGCATGGGTAAATTCTTGCTATACCTATGGGCATGGACATCCGTCTTTTATAACGCCGCTTTACTTGCCGTCTTGCTAGATGCAATGACCAGAATGCTCATTTCCGATACCGGTGACAAGTACATGCCACATTTCTTACGCAAAAAAGACAAAAACGGCTTACCAATCAACGGCTATATTCTTACCGTTTCACTTTCAGCATTTATCATGCTGCTAGGAATTTTCCTTCCTGATATGAACGATATCTTTAACTGGCTATTAAACCTAAACGGGATCATCTCACCGGGTGTTACTTGCTGGATATTCTATTCATTCATGCGGATAAGAAAGAATTCCAAGAAATTCCCATCAGATTACGTCTTTATTAAAAATGATAAACTGGCTTATGCAGCTGGCCTCTTTCTCTTAGTAGTAACCGCAGCAGCCACCATTATGGGAATTGCTCCGCAAGACGTTAAACAATACGGTAGTATCTGGTGGTACGAACTGATCATTAACGTTATCTCCATCATCGTATTAATTGGCTTAGGTGCAATTTTGCCAGGAATCAGGCGCCGCGAAGAGGAATACGGTGTTGCCTTTAGCCGGCCACAATGGATTACGATCTTTACAATTATTATTGTCTCGGTCATCATTGATATTTACCTTGGTGGTACTAAAATTGCCCTTCGGGGAGTTTACATTGGAATTGAAGCCATAATTGCTTTAACCATATGTTGGGTAGCTGGTCACAGAAAACCCGCTGACGCCACAAAATAGTTTATTCATACTTAAAATAGTCCTGTTTTTGATTGAAACAGGGCTATTTTTCCCAAAATAAATTAGAATTATTAAAATATAAAACCGCTTACTGTACAATGAATGTGTTAATTAAATTAAGGAGAAGAAAATGAAAAATATTCCTTTTAAAGCTGTAGCTGTAGACATGGATGGAACCTTTGACAATGATGATCTTACCTTTGATCATCCCCACTTCGAAAAAGTTCTAACCAAGTTGCGTCAACGTCACATTCATTTTATTGTTTCTAGTGGCCGTCCGCTTGTCCGTCTTAGAAGAGATTTTGCCGGCTTTTTAGACCGGATTGACATGATTGCTGACAATGGTTCCCTTCTAATTCAAGATAATAGTATTATTTCTAGCCACGTTTTAACCTATAAGACCTCTGTGGCTTTAATCAATTTTATTCAAGATAATTATCCTGAGGCACATATTGTGGCTAGTGGGATGGATCATGCCTATTTAAGTAAAAACGCACCGACTGACTTCAAACGCTTAATGCATTTTTACTACCCCAATGAAATTCAAGTAGATAATTTACCCGAAGACATCCCTTCTAGTGAACGGGTTACAAAACTAACCCTTAACTGCTCCGCTGAATTAGCAGCCAAGATTGAGAGCAGGTTCAACAAATTTAACGGTGAAAGAATTCACTGTACAACCAGTGGTTTCGATGATATCGACATTGTGCCTTATGGGGTTAACAAGGCTCAAGGGCTTAAATACTTCTTACGCTACTTCAACGTTAAACCCAGCGAACTAATTGCCTTTGGTGACGGTTTAAACGACAAGGAGATGCTCGAATTAGCTGGTTACAGTTATGCAATGGCTAATGGCGATGAAAGAATTAAAAAATTAGCCAAGTATCAGGCTCCAAGTAATAATGACAGTGGTGTCCTGCAAGTTCTCGAAAAATACCTACAATAAAATGAAGTTTCTTTTAGCACCGGATTCTTTTAAAGAAAGCATGACCGCTAAAGAAGTCTGTCAGGCTATGGAAAAAGGAATTAAAAATGTTCTACCAAATGCCCAAATCATTGCGGTACCGATGGCTGATGGTGGCGAAGGGACAACTGCCTCTTTAGTCGACGCAACCCACGGGCAAATAATTACTAAGAAAGTAGTTGGTCCTCTTGGTAAAAAAGTTAGCGCTAATTATGGCATTCTGGGTGATGGTAAAACAGCAATCATCGAAATGGCACAGGCTAGCGGTTTAACTTATGTACCTATTCAAAAGCGCACCTCTGCAACTATCTTACAAACAACTACCTTTGGGACCGGGGAATTAATTATTGATGCCCTTAATCACGGAGTAAGCAATATCATCATTGGCTTAGGTGGCAGCGCCACAAACGATGGTGGTGCAGGAATGGCTCAAGCAATCGGTATCACCTTTCGAGACCAAAATAACCAAAAAATTAGCCATCCCCTAGGCGGCGGTGATTTGAATAGAATTAGCAAGATTGATCTAAGTAATATTAATCCTAAAATTAATAAAACTACTTTTACCTTAGCAAGCGATGTAACTAACCCACTACTCGGTAAAAACGGTGCATCTTACGTTTTCGGTAAGCAAAAAGGTGCGGATGAAAACACTCAACCCCTTTTGGATAATAATCTCAGCCACTATGCCTCCATAATTAAGAAGGCAATTGGTAAAAGTGTAGCAACCATCCCTGGTAGCGGTGCTGCAGGTGGCCTTGGAGCCGGTTTATTAGCTTTCACCCCTGCTAAGATTGAACCTGGCGTTAAGGTGGTTGCCCGAGAAACCCATTTAGAAGATAAAATGCAGAATGCAGATTTTGTCTTTACAGGTGAAGGTGGGACCGATCTACAAACTAAATTTGGAAAAACACCATTTGGAGTTGCACAAATTGCACAAAAACATGATATTCCGGTGATATCTTTAGCTGGCTACCTGGGAAAGGGCATTGAACAATTATATGAGTATGGTTTTACGGCCATCTTTGGCATTTTAGACAAAGCCGAACCAATTGAAATGGCTTTAAAAAATGGACCGGCCAACGTAAGCCGAACTATGGAAAACATAGTCCGTTTAATTAAATATCTAGATGAAGAAAAGTGAGTTTAAATTACTCACTTTTTTCTTTATACTTACGGTTGTATCCTATTAATAATTGTGGGAAGGTTGTTTTATAAGTCAATTTTTATTAAGGAGTGTATTTTTTATGAGCTATATTGAAGTACGCCATA
Organism: Lactobacillus acetotolerans DSM 20749 = JCM 3825; assembly: GCF_001436775.1. GTDB lineage: Bacteria > Bacillota > Bacilli > Lactobacillales > Lactobacillaceae > Lactobacillus > Lactobacillus acetotolerans. Next base: position 6,666 of record NZ_AYZC01000031.1, on the reverse strand, counting down.
ACTACAAGAAGTATAAAACTGGTGATACCGAAGTTTTAGCTAATAAAGGTGAACTGGCAATTATCTTGGGTGCTTCTGGTGCCGGTAAATCAACCATCCTAAACATATTGGGTGGTATGGACACTAACACCAGTGGTGACGTCATCATCGATGGTAAGAATATTGCTAAATACAACAGACGGCAATTGACCACCTACCGTAGGAATGACATCGGTTTTGTTTTTCAATTTTATAATTTGATTCAAAACCTGACTACTAAGGAAAATGTTGAATTAGCATCAGAAATCGTTGACGATGCCTTAGACCCCATTAAAACTCTAGAAGACGTGGGATTAAAAAACCGAATCAATAACTTTCCTGCCGAATTATCCGGTGGTGAACAACAAAGAGTAGCCATCGCCCGAGCAGTCGCAAAGAATCCTAAGATTCTACTCTGTGATGAACCAACTGGTGCCCTTGACTACGAAACCGGTAAACAAGTTTTGCAAATTATCGAAGACATGAGCCGGAAACATGGTGCTACTGTCGTCATCGTTACTCACAACAGCTCCATTGCTCCAATGGCTGACCGGGTTATCCACTTTCATGATGGCAAAGTTACCAAGATAGAACAAAATGCTAAACCAGAACCCGTATCAAACATTAAATGGTAGGTGGTCAGCATGAATAAAATTATTTGGAAAGATATTTGGCAATCAATTAAACATACAAAAGGCCAGTTCTTCTCAATTTTAGGGTTAATGCTACTTGGTGCCTACTGTCTTGTGGGTTTAGTTGTTACCGGGCCCGATATGCGGGATACCGGTAATGATTATGCCAAAAAGCTAAATACCCCTGACCTAACAGTTATCAGCAACTATGGCTTGGATCACCAGGACGTTAAACGCATTAATAAGACTAAGGGATTAAAACAAGCTGAGTACGGTTACATGACTGATACCGTTGTTAAGGGTTCTAAAAAGAGCTTCCGAATTTTTTCCAAACCCAGTAAGGTTGGTAAATATGAACTACGTAACGGCCATCTGCCCAATAAAAAAGGTCAGATAGCCTTAGCTGCCCAATACCACAAGAAGTACAAGATTGGCGATAAAATCAATTTTACTGAAAAAAGCAACGTGCTTGGTAAAACTTTCTTAAAACGCCATTCATTTAAAATCGTTGGTTTCGTTCGTTCAAGTCAAATCCTATCAAACATAAACTTAGGTCAAAGTACAAGTGGTACCGGTGAATTAAGAGGTTATGCGGTTGCTGTTCCGCAAGACTTTAACTCTGACGTTTACATGACCGCTAACCTTACCTACAAGAATTTACGCGGGATTGATTCTTACGGCTCCACTTACACTAACCGTGTAACTAAGGATAAGAAAGAACTCAAGAAGAATTTAAACAGTGAGGTTTCTGCACGTAAAAGCCGAATTAATGATTCTATCAACAGTAAGTTACAGCCCCAACAAGATAAACTCGATCAGGCAAAAGATGAACTGCAGACTAGCCAAGATAAATTAATTAGTGCCCAAAAGCAATTAACTAAAGGAAAAGCTGCAATTGCTAAAAATGAACAGGTATTACAAAGTAAATCCCGTTCCGCTCAAAGTCAATTACAGGCCGGTGCCAGTCAATTAGCTCAAGCAAAACAGGCTATTGGGCAAATGCAGGCTGCTGGAAAGCAAAATACTCCTCAGTACCAAGCTGCTGTTGCGCAATACTCTGCTAAAGCAAATGAATTACAAAGTAAAAAGCAGCAATTACAAGCTACTTCTGCTGGTGCACAAGCTAAATTAAGCCAGGCAAAACAAGAACTTGCTTCAAAGCAAGCTGAATACAAGCAAGCAAAGCAAAAATTCGCTCAGTCTGCCCCAGCTGCAAGAAGGAAAATAAGTGCTGGGCAGAAAAAGTTAGATAAGATCAAAGAACAAGTCAAGGAACTTAAGTCTCCTACTTATACTATTTCCAACCGTAGAGAGGTTCCCGGTAGCGAGGGCGACGTGGTTTACACGACTATTTCACAGGTTGTTGATGATTTAGCCAAAGTATTCCCAATCTTCTTATACTTCGTTGCCGCTTTAGTAACTTTTACCACTATGAACCGCTTCATCGATGAAGAACGGATTAATTCTGGTACCTTAAAGGCACTTGGTTATGATGATCACGTTATTATCAATAAATTTACCTTCTATGGCTTCATTTCAGGCACATTGGGCACTATTATTGGTATTTACTTAGGACATACACTTTTACCACAAATTGTCTATCACGCCTATTACAATGATTTGACGTTACCGCCAATTGAGCAGCATTTCTATTGGGGCATAAGTATTATTGCCATAATCCTATCTTGGATCAGTTCGGTACTGCCAGCTTACCTAACAGCTAAAGGCGAATTAAACGAGAAGCCTGCAGCTTTACTCTTACCTAAACCACCTGCAGCCGGTTCTAAGATAATGCTAGAAAAGATTCCATTCATCTGGAATCATTTAAACTTTACCCACAAAGCCACTGCCCGTAACGTTTTCCGTTATAAGAAACGAATGTTAATGACTATCTTTGGTGTCTGTGGTGCTGCAGCACTATTATTCACCGGCTTTTCTGTCAAGAACTCAATCGGTAATATGAATAAACGCCAATTTGGTGATTTAATTCATTACGATATGATCGTAGCTAAGAAAGATCCGATCACACATAGTCAAAACGTTGCAGTCAATAAGAAGCTGCATAGTAATGCTATTAAGTCTGAAGCTCCGATTCACTATGAGTCGATGTCTAAGACCGCCGGTAAAAACAATGATTCGCAGGATATTAAATTAATTGTCCCAAGCAACACGAAAAACTTTAAGAATTACGTTCATTTAAACAATCGTAAGACTCATAAGAACATCCCATTAAGCAATAATGGTGCTGTTGTTTCTGAACGTTTAGCCAACCTACTACATGCTAAAGTTGGGGACAAGATTAGCATGAACGATGGTAATGGTCATAAACGAACGATTAAAATCAGCGGCATCACCGAAATGTATATGGGACACTTCGCCTTCATGAATCCGACTAAATACCAGAAAGTCTTTAATAAGACATTTAGCACCAACGCAAGTATGGTTATTCTAAAGAATGGTAGCTCCAAAAACACCGAAAATGAAGCTTATAAATTCATGAAACTAGGTGGTACAGCCGGTGTTGTACAAAACACAACCATCACCCAAGAAATTAATACCGTGGTTGAATCATTGAATATGATCATGATTGTATTAATCATTGTTGCTGGATTACTTGCTATTGTTATTCAGTACAACTTGACCAATATTAATGTTTCTGAGCGGATTAGAGAGTTATCAACAATCAAAGTTCTTGGTTTCTACGATAATGAAGTTACGATGTACATTTACCGCGAAACGATCCTTCTAACTTGTATTGGACTAATCGTAGGCTACGGTGTAGGAGACCTGCTCTACCGCTACATCCTATACGTAGTTCCACCTGATAATGTCATGTTTAACCCTGCACTATCAGCGTCTAGCTTCTTATGGCCGTTTGGTGTAATTGGAATTATTACCTTAGTCTTGGGCTTTGTTGTTAATAATAAACTTAAGAACATCGATATGCTGGAAGCTTTAAAATCAGTTGATTAGTTAGCTAAAAAACCTGTAATTCTCATAATTGAGAATAATATAAACCCCGAAATTCGAATCTGAATTTCGGGGTTTTACTATGATCGAATTAATTAAAAGTAAATAAAAGAATTGCCTCCGATAACATATCGAAAACGATTCATAATTATTTAATTAATAATAATGCGTGCTAATTCCATGGTTCACATCATTCTAACCTATTTTTCGTACTTTCCTACCTTATGCAATGATATCCAAAATAGCTTGTCTTACTTTAACAAACGCTGTTGTTGGTAATAAATCTAATTTCTGAGCATGCCGTTCTCTAAAATCATAGGTAAAAAATTGTAGCGGATTAATATATCCATCCACTTTATCACTGACAACAGGGACAAAGAAATCTTTCAATCGATTATTAGTAGCATGTGTAATTGGTGCTATTACTACTAAGCCGGTAATTTGACTGTAACCTACATTGCTCATTACTAAAGCAGGCCTTCTTTTTTTAATTTCTTTTCCTATAGCAGGATCGAAATCTATTGCTATTAAATCTTGTTGTGCGGGAATATATTCTTTATGAGAGTTCATTATCAAATAAAGGTCCTTCGAATTCTTCCTTTTGACGTGAATTTTTATATTTGTTAATAAAAGCCGGATCTTTAAAGGGATTAGATTTTTCTGGAACATAGACAATCATGCCGTCACGTCCTTGAAAAACTCTATATCTTTTTGCCTTAGGTTTTATTTCTTTAGGTAAGGTTAAAATATTTGAATTCCCAGATTTTCGAATTTTAATAGTTTTATCAGACATAACGTAATTCCTCCATATTTATCGGTATGTCTTAAGTATATACCAGTAAAAATAAAAAACAATAAATTCTTAATTAAACAACATATCAGGAGTCATCTTTCAAAAAATAGTTCCTTGAAAATATAAATCAACCCATTCTATTTAATTGAGTTGATTTATAAACTTTATCATAAAAAATACCTGTAATTCTTATAACTGAGAACTGCAGGTATTTGTATTGTACAATTAAATATTTTTTAACGACTAATATCAAAAATTAGCTTTCTTAGCAAATATATCTTTACCAATAATATAATATCGTTTGCCTTTAATCTTAATTGATGAACCATAAGTTGCTACTGCCCTACGTTTACGCAATACTTTCTTACCAACATATATTATTAATTCAATCATCCATTCTAAGAAATTCTATCTAGGACTTCATATATAAAAAAATTAATTTAGCGTATTAGTTGAATTTAATTTAGAATCATTATAATCTAGAAGAGGATCAATGCGGTTCAGCAATCGCATTAATAATTATTTAGGAGGCTTTTCATGTCGAAGAAAGTTATTATTGTTGGAGCATCACACGGTGGCCACGAAGCAATCAGAGAGTTGTTAAACCGCTACAATGACATTGATATTACCTTATTTGAATCTGGTGATTTTATTTCCTTTATGTCATGTGGAATGGAATTGTACCTTGAGAACAAGGTTACGAATGTTAATGATGTTAGAAACTTTGGACCTGATACATTCACTGAACCAAATGTCCACGTTTTAAACAATCATACTGTTACTAAAATTAATTCAGATAAAAAGACCGTTACTGTCAAGGACAACAAGGGGCAAGTTAAGGATTATCCGTATGATAAATTAATTCTTAGTTCTGGTGTTACTCCAAATTCATTACCTGTTAAGGGTACTGATTTAGAAAATGTTTACTTAATGCGTGGTAAAGATTGGGCAACCAAGATTAAGTCCAAGTTAACTGATCCTAGTGTTAAGAACATGACCATTATCGGTGCCGGTTATATTGGTATTGAAGCTGCAGAAGCTAGCGTTAAAGCTGGTAAGCATGTAACCCTCTTAGATATGATTGACCGTCCACTGGGTGCTTACCTTGATAAAGATATGACCGATATTCTCAACAAAGAATTGACTGACAAAGGCGTCGACGTTGAGATGGGACAAGCCATCACCGAATTCGAAGGCAAAGACGGTAAGGTTACCGCTGTTAAGACTAAGACCAATGAATTTCCAAGTGATGTTGTCATCCAAGCTGCTGGTGTTAAAGCTAACACTAATTGGATGAAGGGCACTGTTGATCTTGATAATCGCGGCTGGATGAAGACTAATGAATATCTGCAAACTAATGTACCTGACGTTTACGCAATTGGTGACGCCACATTAGCATATTCAATCCCAGCTGAAAGCCACATGCCTATTGCTTTGGCAACTGTTGCTCGTCGTGAAGCAAGATATGTTTCTAAGCACTTATTTGAGAAGAAGCCAGACGTACCATTTAAAGGTGTCGTTGGTTCTTCAGCTTTAAGCGTCTTTGATTATCACTTCGCTCAAAGTGGTTTGAACTCAACTACTGCAAAACGTGCAGGCGTTAATATCAAAACTTCATTCTATGAAGACAGATTACGCCCACCTTACGTTCCAGTTGGCAAAGACAACCCGAAGGTCTACGTATACTTAGCTTACAAGCCTGACTCTCACCAAATCGTTGGTGGTGCCGTACTTTCTAAGTATGACATTACTGCTCAAGACAATGCTTTATCATTGGCCATCAGCAATAAGATGCGTCTAGAAGATTTAGCAGATGCTGATTTCTTCTTCCAACCAGGTTTCGACCGTCAATGGAGTTTATTAAACTTAGCTGCACAACATGCATTAGGTGAAAGTAAGTTCTAATAGATAAGTCAAAATAAGAAGAGGAATACTTCATAATTTTGATAATGTCTTTAAATTCAAATATTAACAAAAAGGAATCATATCTAACTATATTTGTAGGGAAAAATATGATTCTTTTTTCTATATTAAAATAACATTGACCAGCTTTAATTATAATAAACTACTAAAGAATAATAATTCAAACTGCCAAATATGATTTGATTAGTATTGATGGTATAATTATTAATAACATCAATAACTATTACACTCAACATGAATAGTTAATGATGAAAGGTTAATTAATTCTTTATATGTGATTAACAAGTGATAATGTCTTAACTGTTATCAAAGGAAAATGTCCTAATAGAT
>NZ_AYZC01000030.1 GCF_001436775.1 Lactobacillus acetotolerans DSM 20749 = JCM 3825 | reverse complement strand
ATTAATTTAGTCTTGTTTTAAATTTTCTATCACCAGCGATTGACACAGAGCCACAATAATTCCATCCTGTAAAGTTGTTGAATTAACCATTACGTCAGAATTTTTTACATTAAAATCTTTAGCAACTGATTTAATAAAGGGAACAATCTGCACAGATTGAGATTTTTGTGCATTTGTTTGGACATATTTTTCATAACGAGTTCCAACAAATAACAACAAAAATAAAAGAGCAATAATCCCTAAATCACGGTAACGGGTTGTAAAGCGATTTCGTAAATAAAGGACAGCAAAAAGTACCATTGCAATAGTGGCAATAATCATTAATATATACCAAACTGTCTTATTAGCATCTTGATTATTTTGAATGAATTTAAGCGTATAAAAAGTCATAATGTTTTTATTTTAGCATAGCAAAAAGATCGTTAGCTATAAATCTAACGATCAATTAAATATATTTTTCGATTTTAAAGATTAATTGGAGGCACCGGTTGAAGTATCTGGTTCTTCCGGCTCTTTTTTATCTTTAACTTCTTCTGCCTTAGTTGATGCACCAGTTTTAGCATCGGGGTCAGAATTACGACGATAAGTTGCTCCAGTCGTTGCATCAGGATCAACAACTAATTTTTGACCAGTGGTTTCACAGAAATATTTAACAAGCGGATACAGATCTTGAACCCATTCATAAATACCGGCATAATCACCGTTATCGTCTTCCACCCTCTTGTAATAATGCAGAACCAATTTCCTCAAATTACCATTGGGGACAGGCATATAAACATCATCATGGCCATCCTGTTTAGTACGAAGTGCATGGACAACTTTCTTTGCGTTAGGAATAACCTCACGGACATTCGGGTGAACTGATTCCATTGTGTTACCAACCTGCGCTGGCACCCGTTTTGCTTTCATTTTTTTATTAGGATCAGTTGGGCGGTTGTACCACAGGAATTGATTGTTATCGTCAACAAAAGTCATTTCGCCAATCGTATTACGAAGCATCCAATTAATTTGATTAACTGTTAACAAACCTGAATCAAGTTTGACATAGTCATCCCCCTTTGCAGCATGAGTTCTCTTTGCAGCTTTATCTAACCAATCAGGATCATTCTTCTTTAATCCTTCAACGGTATAACGAGACTTACCTTTTGCATCAAAATCCTCTTTTAAGTACTCGTCACGATTCATATTTTTTAACCATTTGGGCTCTGCCATAAGTGCATCTCCTTAATATATAAATAAAATGTTCCTGTTACTGTAATTATATCACTTAGTATTTTGCTTTTCTACACCAATTTAGCGTTTAACATACCCTGCCTGTTCTTTCCCTTTTATTTAACTATGAGATAAAATGGAAGTTAATAAGTAAGTTAAAAATTAAGGAGAAACATATGAAAACTGGTACCAAAATTATTACTTTAGACAACGGTTACCATCTCTGGACTAACACGCAAGGACACGGTGACATTCATTTATTGGCACTTCATGGTGGTCCTGGTGGTAACCATGAATACTGGGAGGACACCGCTGCACAACTTAAAAAGCAGGGTTTAAACGTCCAGGTCACAATGTATGATCAACTTGGTTCACTTTATTCCGATCAACCAGATTATTCTGATCCAAAAATTGCTAAAAAATATTTAACCTATGAATACTTTTTAGACGAAGTTGATGAAGTCCGTTCAAAACTCGGCTTAGATAACTTTTATTTAATTGGTCAAAGTTGGGGCGGTCTCTTAGTTCAAGAATATGCTGTTAAATATGGTCAACACCTTAAAGGTGCAATTATTTCTTCAATGGTTGATGAAATTGATGATTATGTAAAAGCAGTTAATCGCCGCAGACAAGAAGTGCTTCCACAAACTGAAATTGATTTTATGCATAAATGTGAGAAGGAAAACAATTACGATAACCAACGTTACCAAGATGATGTTCACATCTTAAACATTAACTTTGTTGATCGTAGACAACCTTCCAAGCTTTACCACTTAAAAGATATTGGTGGCAATGCTGTTTACAACGCATTCCAAGGTGACAACGAATTCGTTATCACTGGTAAGCTCAAGGATTGGCACTTTAGAAAGCAACTAAAGAACATTAAAGTACCTACCCTGTTGACCTTTGGTGAACATGAAACGATGCCAATTTCAACTGCTAAGATTATGCAAAAAGAGATACCAAATTCACGCTTAGTAACCACACCCGATGGTGGTCACCACCACATGGTTGATAATCCAGCAGTTTATTATAAACACCTGGCTGATTTCATTCGCCAAGTTGAAAATGGAACTTTTAAAGGTGAATAAATCATCTATAAGAAAAAGCGCCTAGCATTTTTGCTAGACGCTTTCATTTTGGCTAAAAGTTACTTATTAACGTTTTCAGCACGAGACTTATAAGCACCATCAGAAGTATTAATGATTAAGCTTTCACCTTCCTTAATAAAGTCAGGAACTTGAACAACTAAACCAGTTTCCATAGTAGCTGGCTTACCAGAACCAGTAACAGTTGCACCCTTGATACCTGGTTCAGTTTGCTTAACCTTCATTGTTACAGTTGATGGTAATTCGATCCCGATCAACTTACTATCATTAGCAAATTCCAATTGAACTTCAATATTAGGAATAAGGTATAACCTATCATTACCTAATTGATCAGCTGAAACTTCATATTGGTTATAAGTTGAAGTGTCCATAAAGGTATAAGTATCGCCTTCACCATAAAGGTATTGAGCGGTCTTCTTATCAACGTCAACCAAATCAACCTTCTCACTTGGACGCATGGTCTTGTGAACAACAGAGCCAGATTCTACGTTACGAAGATCCATCTGCATAACGGTGTTACCCTTACCTGGCTTGTGGTGGTTAGCTTTCAAGACTTTGATCAACTTACCGTCTTGACTGAAAACCATACCTTTTTTTAAATTAATTGCTTCTACCATTTTTTTCTCCCTTAAATATAAAAATTTTAATTTAATTAATCCAAAGCATTTCGTGCGCTGGAGGCAAAGCAAATTTTTTAATAAGTAATAAATAAATCATATTCATACCTTTAAGTATAACAAATTAAAAGTAACGTAGGTATATTTGATCAATTAAATGTCCATTTGTTTTATGTAAAATCAAACTGGCCCGTTGTTTAGTCGGTGCAATATATTCACGTAAGTTTACTAAATTAACCATTTGCCAAGTTTCTTCAGCTAATTTAATTGCTGCTTCGCGTGGTCCGTTAGCCATTTTATAATAAAAATTAGTAGGATTATTCTTATTTAAATCTAGTAACTTAACAAAACGCTGCATATACCATTTTTCGATTAGGTCTTCCTCTGCATCAATATAAATTGAAAAATCAAAGAAATCACTGGTAACTATTTGCCCATTTTGTGGCAGTTGGAGAGTATTAATTCCCTCAATAATCAAAATATCCGGATTCTTCACGTGACCATATTTACCAGGAACAATATCACTCAAAGCCTGAGAATAGAGCGGATAAATAATGTCATCTTTACAACTTAAAACGTCTTTTAAAAAATCGGTAAGTAACGACATGTTGTAGCTTTCAGGAAAGCCTTTACGTGATAGTAAATCACGCCGCTTTAATTCCTGATTAGAATAAATAAAACCATCAGTCGTCATCAAATGAACTTTTAAGTTCGGATAAGTACGGCTAAGCAGCAATTCTAGTAAACGGGCTGTTGTTGATTTTCCTACAGCTACAGAACCGGAAATACCGATAATAAAGGGGGCTTTTTTGATTTTTTTATGTAAAAACTCACTTTGTTTTTCTTGAGCATGCCTTTTATCTTGGTAAACCAAGTATAAGTAAGCAATTAAACTGGAATAAATTTCATGTACATCTGTTAAGTCAACCACATCACCTAAAGATTTAATTTTAGCCAATTCATTTTTGGTAATCTTAACTTTATCGTTAGGGACAAGCTTAGCCCATTGATCACGATTAAATCGTATATAATTTTTCATATTAATTGTCCTTCATTTTGTTTTCCCTTATTATAGAGTAAGGAGCGGAAATATGAAAAAAATAATTTTATTTGGTGATTCACTTTTCAACGGCTACCGCAACGGACAAGATACTGACGCCATAACAAATGGTTTACAAAAAGTGTTGGGAAATAGCGTAAAAGTGGAAAATTTATCCAAAAGTGGTGCAACCACTGTGGAAGGTTTAGATTATATTAAACAAATTGATCCCCAAGCAGACTTAGTTGTTCTAGAATACGGGACAAATGACACAGCTGCGGGCTGGGGCATTAACAGTGAACGTTATGCTAAGAATTTAGATAAAATGGTTAAAGAAATTGGCTCTAATCGAATGATTATCGTCGGCCCCTCTTATCCAGACCCTAATAATAAAGAAATTATGCAAGATTATAGCGATGAAAGTTTAGACCGCTACAATGCAATAGCCAAAGAGTGTGCACAAAAATACCACATACCTTTTATTGATCTAATCAAAGTAGGAAGAAAATTAGATAATATTTCTTCATATTATTTGGCTGACGGACAACATTTAACCGATAAAGGAAACGCAATTTTAATCAATACTGTTGCACCAGTAATTAAAGAAAAAATCGAGAAATAATTCTCGATTTTTTTATTGCAAATTTTTATACATTAAGATATGTTGAACGCCGCCTTCATCAAAAGTATCACCTTTTACGTGGTAATTTAAATGCACATAAAATGGTTTAGCCTGTAATTGGGCATGACAATATAAATAATTTACATCCTTTTGTCGTAAAAAAGTATGCACGGCATGCATCATATCCGCACCTATATGTTGTCCACGCATTTTCTTGGCAACAGCTACCCTACCAAGCATCCATTTGCCATTTGCTTGAAAAACACGGCAGGTAGCTAATGCGTTGTTTTTGTGTTTATTCAACAAATAAACTTGGATTGCCCTTAAATCAATATCATCTAATTCCGGCAACGTAATTTTTTGCTCTGTGACAAAGGAATCGGTCCGCAATCTTTCCACACAGAAAAATTCTCGACCTGTCATTTCATCTACATGCTTAAAAGTAAAATTGAGCTTTTTACCCACAACTAATCCCCTCTTAAATAACTATTATTCTTACCAAACCACTTTTTATTCAGAGAAGCTAACTTACCATTTGCTTGCAAACGATCCAATCCTTTATTTATCTTTCTCTTTAAAGTTTTATCACCTTTACGAATCCCAACAGCAAATAAATCTGTCGGTACCCTGGGATCTTTGATAATTTTATACTCTTTTTTATTAGCCATATGACTAATATAGTAATTTGCATAAACATCATCAAGAAGGATTCCTTGAATCCGGCCCGCATTTAAGTCTAAAAATGAATTAGCAATTGTGTCATACAACACCTTATCTTTGCTATGAAGAATATTTTGCTTACTTTCATACCACTGTTCTGCGGTTGAGCCCGTTTGCATCCCCAAAGCGTGGTTCTTCATTTGCGTAAACGAATTAATATTACTGCCTTTTTTAACAACTAAAACTTGGCTATTACGTAAATACGGCTTACTAAAAGCCACTTTTTTCTTACGTTCTGGAGTAATACTATAACCGTTCCACAGCAAGTCGATCGTACCATTACGCAATTCCGTTACGTTCATCGACCAATCAATCGTTTGAAAATTCACTTTAATTCCATACTGCTTAAAAACTGCCCGGGCAAGATCAACATCATAACCTGTCAATTGGCCATCTTTCTTCTCAAAGCCCATTGGAACAAAACTATCATCTAGCCCAATCACAACCCGCTTCTTTTGTTCAATTTTATTCCAGGTATCCTGCGTATTAGCTTTCTCTTGTACATTTTCACAACCGGCGGTAAATAAAAGCAAAAAACAGGATAAAATAGCTATCCAAAATTTCTTCATAACTATGCCTCACCCAGTGGTTGAATTTTTAACATTTGATCACTGATATTTTTTGCAAAGGTAAAGTCATGGGTAATAACCAATTGGGTTAAACCAGATTTTTTTAAGTCCAAAATCATCTTTTCCACTTCATGACGCAAATTTGGATCTAATGCTGAAGTTGGTTCATCATAACAAAGGATTTTAGGCTTCATTGCAAGTGCACGCGCGATTGCAACCCTTTGCTTTTGACCTCCAGACAACTGATAAGGGTACTGCTTTTCACGACCGCCCATTTGCAACTTAGTTAATAGTTCCATTGCATTCTTTTCAGCTACTTGTTTCGATTCTTTTAAAACTAATTCTGGGGCTAAAGTTATATTATCTAAAACACTTAAATTAGGAAACAGGTTAAAATCTTGAAATACAATTCCTACCTTCCCTAAATTATATTCTTGCCCATCAAGCAGAATTTCACCACTATCTTTTGTTTCTAAGCCGGAAATAATTCTGAGCAAGGTAGTCTTTCCAGCACCAGATGGGCCAACAATTGCTAAAATTTCTCCATCCTTTAAAGTAAAATTAATATTTTGTAAAACTGGATGCCCATTAAATTTTTTAGTTAAATTTTTTACTTCTAACATTACAAACCATCCTACTCATAATAAGAAAAATATTCTTCAAGTTTTTTCTGTGCAAACGAACAAGCGCTAATTAAAATCAAATAAATAATGGCAACCAAAACTAGTGGGACTAGTGTTACATCTCGTGCCATCGCCACATTACCAGCACGGAGCAAATCCCCTAAGCCAATAACATATACCAGTGATGAGTCTTTAACTAGGTTAATAACTTCATTACCAATCGATGGCAAAACAATCTTAATTACCTGGGGAATAACAATTTTAGTCATTGTCTGCCAACGGTCTAAGCGAAGAACCTGCGCTGCTTCAAATTGCCCTTTATCAATTGACTGCATCCCACCACGAAAAATTTCCGCAAAATACGCCGCATAATTCAAAACGAAGGTAAATAAAGCCGCTTGATAACGTGGAAAAACGACCCCAATAATCGGTAACCCATAAAAGACAAAGATTAACTGAAGAAGAAGTGGTGTGCCCCGCATAATAAGCACGTAAAACTTCACCAGCCATTTTACTATTTTGATATGGCTCATTTCACCCAAAGAAGCTATTATTCCGATTGGTAAAGCCAGACACAGTGTCCAAAAGAAGATTTTAATTGTCATCCACGTTCCATTTATTAGTGATGGCAAAATTTCTTCAATATATTTTAACGTCATATTTCTACACCTAATTTCTTTAAATAAAAAAGTCCTCTTAAGCTTAAAGCCTAAGAGGACGATCAACCGTGGTTCCACCCCATATTCACAGATAACTCACATTATCTGTCTCACTAAGTTTATTAACAAAAATAAAAGCCCCCATAGCCAATTGGCTACGAGGGCGAATCAATCGTGCTTCCACCTCATGTTCGCAGTCAACTCACGTTAACTGCCTCACTAAGTTTATTAATAAACCTTTAGCTGTAACGGGCTATATCCCGGATTTTCTTACTAACTTCAGAAAATCAACTCACAGATGTGATTTCATTAAAGTAGTTACCTTATTCTCATCAACAAAGGCTCTCTAATAACTTATCTTTAATTACTATTTCTGCTCTAAGTTATTCCTAATATGTATAAAATGTTAAATTATGCAAATCGATTTGTCAATTTTATTTTTCTTCATATGTATCCGCATTGACGTTAAGTAACGGACTCTTCTCACCGGTATAAATTATATCCAGTTTATACATCGCCCGTGAAGTAATCGTGTAAACAAGCTGCGTTTCATCAAGCTGCTCATAATTTGCCTTAGAAGCGCCCCACATGACAACAGCATCAAATTCTAGTCCTTTAGCTAAATACGACGGAATAACTAATGTGCCTGGAACCAAACGTTGGTTGGCTGTTGCAATCAAAGATTCTTTAACTCCATCCGCTTTTAACTTTTTGTCAACATATTTCGCAGAAGACAAATCTTTGGTAATAATGGCAGTTGTTTGTTTATTCTTATCATTATTTTTAAGAATACCTTCAAGAACTGAGATTGCCTCGTCATCATTCTTCCGACCCCAAATTACTGGTTTAGGACCTTGTCTGTTAAAGGCTTCAATCTTTTCACCTTGTCGTAAAATTTGTTTAGTAAAACCTGTTAGCTGTTTCGTTGACCGGTATGATTTCGTTAACTGAACTACTTCGGTCTTCTTAGGATCGAACAACCCACTAATTTGCTTAAGCAGATCTTTACTTTCATCTTTAGTGAAGATTGCCTGGTTCAGATCACCAAGCATTGTGAATTTGGCACGTGGAAAATTATATTTTAAATAGCTTAATTGAAAAGGAGTATAATCTTGAATTTCATCAATAAAGGCGTAGCGCATTTCATAATCGACGTACCGTCCAGTAATCAGGTCATATAAATATAAGTAAGCAGAAACGTCATTCATATGGATATAATGTTTCTTGAAACTTTCTTTTACACTATTAACATGTTTAGCCCAATCATCTTGAGAAATATGCCATTTACTAAGATCAATCATTTTAGGAATTGCACGTAAAAAGCTTAGGTACTGTGCCCTAGTATTAATGAAATGATTATGCTTGATTCGTTTATAAACTTTGCTTAATTTTTTAACAACAATTTTGCGGCCTAAAAACTGCTCTTCTTTTGCCTCAGATGAAAATTCTTGATCTGGTTTATCATATAAGTCATTTAGTTGCTCTTTACTTAAGCTTTGAATTGTCTGAGATACCCATGGCTTCTTAATTTCTGAATTGATCCTTCTGTTTAACATTTTAATTAGCTTTTCACGGGTAGCATCAATTCGGTTATGCAGCTTATAATCAGGATTAAATGAGTAATATATATCTTTTATTTTTTCCTTGGCAAAATAAGACTTTTTTGGATCACGAAAGTAAATATTCTTAAAGATCATTCCCTTGTTATTAAGGTGTTTAGCATAACGCGTTAATAGTTTAAAGAATTCAGTTGAATCTTTTAATTTACTAATATTAGTATCTGCAGCTTTATCTTCAAATTGATTGAATAAGTTTTCTACTTTCATGCCAGGCAAACGACGGGCCACAAATTGCCAGTAAGTCATTTGCACCATGTTTTGCTCACCCATTTCAGGCAAAACATTTTCAATATAATCATTAAATAGCTGGTTAGGGCTAAACATGATTACGTCACTACTGGTTAAATTACCACGGTAACGGTAAAGTAAATAAGCTATTCGTTGTAAAATTGCTGACGTCTTACCAGAACCAGCTGCACCTTGAACAAATAGTAAATCCGCACTGGTATTGCGAATAATTTTATTCTGTTCACGTTGAATGGTCGTTACAATTGACTTCATCTGGGTGCTAGATTTTTCAGACAAAACTTCTAAGAGCATTTGATCTCCAATTGACTCATTGGTATCAAACATATTTACAATTTTACCGTCTTTGATCATGAATTGTCGTTTCTTAGTCATATCAACGGTAATTTCACCATCAGGAGAATTGTACGAAACTTTACCCAACTTACCATCATAATAAATAGATGAAATAGGAGCACGCCAATCATAGATTAGGAAGTGATTATTCTCATCCGCAAAGGAACCGAGTCCGATATAAATAGTTTCGGGATCTTCATCCCCCTCTTTAAAATCAACCCGGGCAAAATATGGATGTTTTTCAAGTCGTTTAACGGTATTTAATTGCTTAGCTGAATGTTGCCAATCATGTTCACGTTCACTTAATAATTGTTGCTGCTGGTGAATAGACAATGCGGTTTCCATTGACGTTGAGTAGCCATCATAATCTAATTTAACATCGTCAAAAAAGTGTGAATTTAAATTTCTAGCTTCTCCTCTAACAGACTTAATAGATTTCTCTAAATTCTTCTCTCTCGTCTTAATTAACTCCAAGATGTGATCAAGGTGTTTTTGTTCATATTGCTTTTCATCTGTCACTTTTGTCATGTAGTCACCTATTCCTCAAAAACTTGCATTCTATTCTATCATGAAATCCGTTTAATATATAATTCTTGTACTTACAAGAAAATATAAGTAAAAATTCATGAAAAGTTTAGAAATAGTCATTATAATCGTATTTACTGGGGGTTGATAAAAATATGAAAAAATTTCTCCGTTTTTTACGTAACTTAATATTCGTAGTAGTTGTGGTCTTTGCCGTTTGGGATTATCAAAATAATGATAGCGTCAGAAACGCAACCAACAATTCTCTAACAGCCTTAAATGACCGAATTTCACAGATGCTTTCAACGGGTAACCTTAATCCGCCAAAATTAGGCGATTCAGATCCAAATACTGTTAAAAATGCAATCAAACCAGAGACCGATGACAGCAACGCACAAAAACGCCGCTGGCCTAGTCCCAATGCTACTGTATACGTCAATATTAAGAATGACCTTCAATTACGATCTGCCTCAATCGATGCAATAAAAGCTTGGAATAAAACACAAGCCTTCACTTTTCAAGAAACAAATAATAAGAAAAAAGCACAAGTTATAATTAGTGTAACAAACGATAGTAGCACCAATGCTGCTGGAGAAACGGCTACTAGTTACAATCCCGTAACCGGCCACCTAATAAACGCCAAAGTCCAATTAAACAAGTTTTATTTACAAAACGGATGGTATGGTTATAGTTATAATAGAATAGTAAATACTGCAGAACATGAATTAGGTCATGCCATCGGTTTGAATCACAATAAAGGTGTTTCTGTAATGTATCCACAAGGTTCAGTTTATACTATTCAACCTCAGGATATTACTAATGTTAAAAAGCTCTACAATGAAAAATAATTAATTAACCTAATCTAGGAGGAATTATGAAGAGAATTTATATTGTTCGTCATGGTCAAACTTATATCAACCGCTACAACAAAATGCAAGGTTGGTGTGATACCCCATTAACCCAAGAAGGAATTGAAGGCGCTGAAAAAGTCGGCGAAGCTCTCAAAAATGTGCCATTTGATATTGCGCTTTCTAGTGATTTAAAACGTGCCTGTGACACTTGTGACATCATCATCAAACACAATACTAATAAAGATGAACTGCAACATATTGCCACACCATTCTTCCGTGAACAATTTTATGGTTACTTCGAAGGAATGGATTGTGGTGTAGCTTGGCGAATGATTGGTGGGCCCCACGGCTATAGTAATCATTACGATTTGCTTAAACATGAACCAATCGATAAAGTGAAAGATTGGATTAAAGCAGCTGACCCATACCACCAAGCTGAAAACGCAAAAGAATATTGGGCTCGTGTTAATAAAGGTTTTAAGATGATCAGTGAAATGGATGGAGCGGAAAATATTTTACTTGTTACTCACGGCTTTACAATTAGGAGTATCGCCGATCATTATAGTGACAGCATTGATATTAGCAACGGTCCACGTAATGCATCTATCACTACTATGACCATGACAGACAAAAAAATGAAAATCACTTCATATAATAAGATGCACTTATAATTATTATTCAATATTTATATTAAAAAAATAGATTCTGAAATTTAATTACAAATTTTAGAACCTATTTTTAATTTTCTGCTTTTTTTACTAAGCTTTAATTGTAAGAAATTTATTCACAACATTCTTAACATTAAAACCATATTTATCTAAGACAACATCACCAGGTGCAGATGCGCCAAAACGATTAATTCCTATTTTAACACCATGCTCACCAGCGAACTGATCCCAGCCAAACGTTGAACCTGCTTCAATTGTAACACGTCTCTTAACATCATTAGGCAAAACTTTTTCCCGATAATCTCTACTTTGGCGAGCAAAACGATCAAAACTTGGAATTGAAACAACAGTTACATCGACATTTTGTTCATGTAATTTTTGTTGAGCTGTTAAAGCTAGGTTAACCTCAGAACCAGTAGCAATCAATAGTCCATCAGCTGTATTCTTTTTAGAATGCTTTACAACATAACCACCTTTAGTAACCCCAGAGAAAGCAGTATCTATAGAAATTGGTAATGTTTTCAATGGTTGGCGACTAAGAACTAAAACCGTGGGTTTGTCTGTAGTTTTTAATGCTATTTCCCAAGCTGCTGAAGTTTCATTCCCATCTGCAGGACGTAGAACTTGAACATTTGGCATACAACGTAAGCTAGCTAATTGTTCTATTGGCTCATGGGTTGGTCCGTCTTGACCGACAGCAATTGAATCATGAGTCAAAACATAAATAACTGGTGCGTGTTGCAATGCAGATAATCGAATTGCACCACGAAGGTAATCTGTAAAGACAAAGAAAGTTCCACCAAATACTCTAGAACCACCATGAAGAACAATTCCATTCATAGCAGCTGCCATTGCAAATTCACGAACACCAAACCATATATTTCTTCCAGTGTAAAAACCTGGTTCAAAGTTTTCTGAATTAGCTATCATAGTTTTATTAGAACTAGAAAGGTCTGCTGAGCCACCCCAAAGATATGGTATATTCTTAGCTAATACATTAATTGCCTTAGAACTAGCTGCTCTTGTCGCTATCGATTCATCCTGAGCATAATGTGGCAAAATTTTCTTTAAATTTGTCGGCAATTTACCAGCAAACGAATCTTTAAACGTTTGAGCTAATTCTGGATATTTCTCCGAATAAGATTTAAACAATTTATTCCAATCATTTTCAGCTTCCATACCTCTTGCTTTAAGAGTGGTTTCAAAACGATTAGGAACTTCTTTAGGCACTGTAAAATCTGGATAATTCCAGCCATATACTTTTTCAGCTGCTTTAATACCATCTTCACCAAGTGGACTGCCATGTACAGCATTTGTCCCTTGTTTAGGTGCTCCATAACCAATTATGGTTTTTATTTCAATCAAACTCGGTTTATCAGGCGTTCTTTTTGCCAATTCAATGGCTGCATTAATTGCTGTTAAATCGTTACCATCCTCAACAACTAAATGTTGCCAACCATAACTTTCAAAACGTTTACCTTCATTTTCTGTAAAGGTTTCTGAAGTTGGTCCATCCAAAGAGACATTATTAGAATCGTATAAGGCAATTAATTTGCCCAACTTCAAATGTCCTGCCAAAGAAGCTGCTTCATGAGAAATACCTTCCATTAAATCACCATCACCTACAATAGTATAAGTAAAATGATCCATAATTGGAAAATCAGGCTTATTAAATTTAGCAGCTAAATGTGCTTCTGCCATTGCCATTCCAACAGCCATACCAAAGCCTTGTCCCAAAGGCCCAGTCGTGACTTCCACACCATCAGTATGCCCATATTCTGGGTGTCCTGGAGTATTACTTCCCCATTCTCTGAAATGCTTTAAATCATCAATCGAAACATTAAAGCCAGCTAAGTGAAGCAAACTATAAAGCATTGCAGAGCCATGACCCGCTGATAATATAAAACGATCACGATTTACCCAGTTCATATGTGTTTTAGGATTAATATTTAAATGTCTTGTCCAAAGTACATATGCCATTGGTGCTGCATCCATTGGTAAACCTGGATGCCCAGAATTTGCCTTTTGAATTGCTTCAATACTTAATGTACGAATTGTATTTACACCTAATTCATCCGTTTTATCAAACATAGTTTTAATCTCCTAATTATCAATACTTATTTTTGTTGTTGTTTAAAGGATGCCCAATCCGAAGCAAAACTAGCTAAGCCTTTATCCGTTAATGGATGAGACCATAATTTACCAAATACTGCTGCTGGAATCGTAGCAATATCTGCCCCAGCTAATGCAGCTTGCTTAACATGTTGAGTTCCACGAATACTTGCTGCAATAATCTCTGTCTTAAAGCCATAATTATCCAACACTTTTCGAAGATCTTTAACTAAACCAATTCCACTACCACCAATATCATCTAAACGACCTAAAAAAGGAGAAATATAAGTGGCTCCAGCCTTGGCTGCCAATAGTCCTTGAGTTACAGAAAAGATCAAGGTTACATTTGTCTTTATATTTTCTGAACTTAAAACTTTAACTGCTTTTAACCCTTCCTCAGTCATCGGAATTTTTACAACAATATTTTTGGCCCATTTAACTTCATTTTTGGCTTGTTTTACCATTTCTTCAGCTTTAGTTGCTGTTACTTCAGCAGAAACAGGACCAGAAATTATTTTCGTAATTTCTTTAATAACAGTTTCAAAATCTCTGCCTTCTCGAGAAATCAGAGTTGGATTAGTTGTTACACCATCTACTAAACCTAATTGTGCAAACCTTTTAATATCTTTAACATTTGCAGTATCTAAAAAGAATTTCATATTTTATTTACCTTTCTATTTATTTAATTTCTATCATTTTTTCTATTTATTTAATTTCTATCATTTTTTAATTCTTTTCTGATGACATAGCTTTTCTTCTCTTATCGCGTGAATTCAAATAGAAGCTTAATGCAAAGATAATTACAACAAATGCTAAAATGCCACAAATAATAGCAGTTGGACCAGCTTGACCTAATTTACCTAAAAGAATTCCTGGAATCAGGTAGTCGGTATCAGCAAATGTAGAAGCAGCCATCTTAAGGTTGCCTAATACTGGCAAGATAAGTAATGGAAGCCAACTAATAAGCAAACCATTAACAGCGGATCCAATTACGGCACCACGACGGCCACCAGTTGAATTACCATATATTCCTGCAGCAGCGCCACAGAAGAAGTGTCCAACAACACCGGGGATAATTACGGTAGTCTTCAAAATAACCATTAATAGCATACTTAAAGTACCAACAATAAAACTAACAAAGAATCCTAAAAGTACAGCATTTGGTGCATATGGAAATATAATTGGTACATCCAAAGCTGGTTTAGAATTAGGTACTAATTTAGTAGCAATTCCTTGAAAGGCCGGGATAATTTCTGCCAAAATCATCCGAACACCTTGAAGTACAACAACGAAACCTGCAGCAAAAGTTCCGGCTTGTGTTAATGCATAAACAATGTAATTTGTACCAGAACTTAACTTAGTTTCAACAAAGTGTGGACCAGCAATAATAGCTAAAATAATGTAAACAATACTCATTAAAAGTGTTATTGATACGGTTGAATCACGTAAAAATCCAAGTGACTTAGGTATCTTTAAATCTTCAGTAGTCTTTTTTGGATTACCAAAAAGTTTACCCATTAAACCAGAAATAGCATAACCAATATTACCTGTGTGCCCCATTGCTACTGTATCACCGCCAGTAATTTTACGCATAAATGGTTGACATAAAGCTGGTGTGACGGTTAATAATGTTCCTTCAAATAACCCGCCAAATAGGACAGTCTTCCAACCGGTACCTAAGTGTGCACTAATCAAAATAACTGCTGTTAAACATGACATGTATAACATTGCTTGGCCAGTTAAGAAAATATACTTAAATCTAGTAAGACGAGCCAATAAAATATTAACTAACATCCCTACTAACATAATTAATGCAGTTGTGGTTCCATATTTAACTAAAGCAATAGCTACAACCGCCTCATTACTTGGAACAACACCTTGAACATGTATAGCAAACTTAAACATTGATGCAAAAGGTGTTAGTGAATTACTCAAAATTCCAGATCCACCAATTAAAACCAAAAAACCAACAAAAGTTTTAATGGTTCCTTGAATAACTGTTGTCGCTTTCTTCTTTTGCAACAATAATCCAATGAGTGCAATCAGCGAAACTAAAATCGCTGGTTGTGAAGCAATACTAACGAATATATTTAATAGTGACTTCATTTTTTATACCCCCGCTTTCTTTAATTCGCATCGAAATCAATATTCTCTTTTTTCAATATCTTATTAATATCTTTTTTCGTTTCTTCTTTATCAATTAAACTATTTAGCGGAATTACTTTATCTTTCGGTACATTAAGATTATCTGCTAAAGTTTTATCAGTGAAAAAGTAATCGGCTGAATCAGCTCCTGTACTTCCAACATCTGCGTGGTCAACAGAAATATTTGAAGTATCAACATTCTCTTCTTTTAGTATATTTTGTATATTCATTTGAACTATAAAACTACTACCTAAACCGTTTTGACATACAGCTAAAATTTTCATAATATTTACCCCAATCTATTTACTTGCATTATTAGGCTCATTAAAAGCATTTAATAATTGTGTTTGTGAATTTGCATTTAAAAGTAAATCAAGTTTTTTACTATCCATCAATATATTCATTAGTTCTTTAATAACATCTAAATGACTAGTATTGTCTATCGCAGCAAGTACAAACCATAATTTAATCGGATGTTTTTTATCAATCAGGTTAATTTCATTACCTGTTTTTAAAAATGACAAACCAATCTTTTTAACATGATTATTCGGCCGAGCATGTGCTAAAGCAATCTCAGAACCAATATTTATATAAGGACCTTCTTTTTTTACATTATCAATCATGCTATTAACGTATTTTTTATCGATTGTTGAATCAATAACTAGTGGATCCGCTGCTAATTTAATTGCGTCTTCCCAATTACCATGAAATGATTTTTCATATTTCACAGTCTGATTCGTTAGCAATTTAGATAAAACCATCTTTACCTCCTGTGTCGTATTAATTAATACACTTACTACTCTAAGAATTGATTAACACTTTAACAAGTGCAATAATGTTGTCATACAAAGTGCAATAATGATGATATGGTTAAATAAAAAATGAAGATGTGTTATTTTGGTTATTAAATTTAGTAAACACAAGCACGGCAATCAATTATTAGAAATCTTATTAAATGAAAAAGATTTTGTTTCAATTCAATATTTAATCCAAAAACTAAAAATTTCTCGTAGAAGTGTTTTTTATTTAATAAAAAATGTAAATAACGAACTAGCTGAAAAGAACTATTTAGAAATAAATAATATTAAAGATACAGGATATTATTTGCCAAATGAAACTAAAGAACTATTAGAAAATTACGATTTTTCTGATAATAATAATTTTTTAGCAGATTTAAATATTCATGATCGAAGAAATTTGCTAGTACTCGAACTAATCGATAGCAATCACCTTTCGTTAAACGAAATGGTAAATATTTTTGGTGTATCCAAAAATACAATTTTAAGAGATTTACAAAATACCAGATTAGAGTTGAAAAAATACAATATTAATATAAAAAACACTCAACTTGGAAAAATCATTACAGGAAAAGAAATTGATATTCGTAGTTGGGTGTATAAAAATATATTTGACTTATATAATTTTCTTAAATTCGACATTAATTCGAAAAATAAGAAAAAAATAAGTGACAAGCTTTTTTTATTAGAGCAAATCACTGGTAATTATTTTACTGATAATGCACGAATTTCATTGATTTATTTCATTAATTGGTATTTAAAAAGAATATTCAAAGGTCACTATCTAAATAATTCAAAAAATCTAGATAATAATCCCACTTCTCTTGAAAAAACTTGGGCAATGAGTTTTCTTAATGAGATAGGAATTTTTAATAATTCAGAAAGCGAATTTTTAACCAAAATTGTTAAATCTGCTCCTTTTCACCAAATCAATTTAAGTAATCCGTTAGTGAATAAACTTTATCCAATTGCTAAACAAATAATTAATAAATTTAGTGACTTTTCTAAAATTAATATTTATTCAAAGAAATTGATCAATGATTTAACTATCCACTTAACATCTACGTACTATAGAATTCTTTATGGATTTGTATACAATCAACCTGGACTGACAAATATTAAAAACGAATATTCACAAATTTTCGAACTTACTCAAATTGCAATTCAACCTTTTATTAAATTTATTGGTAAACCAATTTCAATGGATGAAATATCACTAATTTCCTTATATCTCGGTGGCGGACTACGAGCTAATAAACTTTTTCAAAAGAAACGTACACAAAAGAAAAAAGCTGTCTTAATAGTATGCTCAAGTGGAATTGGTACTTCAAGAATATTATTCAATATTTTGTCAGAAAAATATCCTAATGTATACTTCAAAACACCAATTAATAATACACAATATGAAGAAATTAATCTTAAAAATATTGCTTTAATCATAAGTACAATTAATACCAACGCTCGAGAAGGCATACCGATAGTCCAAGTCGCAGCTTTCCCTTCTTCTTATGATCTAAATTTAATTGACTCTATGCTAATAAAAACGAATTTAAAAGATTCAAAGAAAATAGATCCAAAGCGATATGATATTGAAGCTTTATTAGATATCATCAGTAAGCACGCACGAATATTAGAACCTAAAGAATTAAAAACGGAATTAAGAAAGTATCTACTCACAACCGTTTCTACAAATAACGCTCAAAAAGAGATTAATAATAATATTAAATACCCACTTAAAGATGCTTATCATTTAATGAACTTATTGTCCTCTTCACATATACAATTCAAAAATTATATTTCTAATTGGAAATCAGCAATTTATTATTCTCTTAAACCATTAGTGTTGGATCATAGTGTTGAAAAATCATACCCTATTGCTATTATTAATTTATTAAAAGAATTAGGACCATATATGGTAATTGGTGACAACATTTTATTAGCTCATGCAAAAAAGACTAATGGGGTTAATAAATTAAGTTTTAGTTTACTACTACTAAAGAAACCGATATTTTTACCAAATTCTAAGAAACCAATTAAATTAATAATTGGTTTAGCTCCTATCGACAATGCAAAACACTTACCTGCTTTAGCAGAGCTAATGAAATTGATTCAATACAAAAATTGGTTAAATAATTTATTTAAGTGTGAAAACACACAACAACTATTAAAATTTTTAAATAAGGTATAATATTACGCACATAAAAATGAAGCTAACCCCTAAAACTGGACGTTAGTTTATTACAAATTTACACAATTTTCTTT
>NZ_AYZC01000003.1:14508-61699 GCF_001436775.1 Lactobacillus acetotolerans DSM 20749 = JCM 3825 | reverse complement strand
TAAATTTAGACATAGTAAAAGACCTAAAAGTGTCTCACTTTTAGGTCTCACTTCATTATTCACCTCAAGCTTATTTTTTTAATCAAATTTTGCTTGCCAGTCAGGATCATGATAAGCATCAAAACACATTTTTACTTGTTCCCTTGTATTTCTGCTCTCAGATAATTGGGGTAAAGCATTCAGCGAAAAATATTTACAGTCAGCAGTTTCAGTATTTTGCTTAAAACTACCAGCGATTGCATGACATAAGAAAAATATTTTGCAAATACCAACTGCACGAATTGGTTTATTGTGACGATTACGGTCTTGAATTGCTATTAATCGTTCTACTTTAATGTATCTGCCTGATTCTTCTTTGGCTTCTTTAATACAATTTTCTTTAGCTGAAAGATTAACTTCACACCATCCACCTGGTAAAGACCAGCTATTATCACTTTTCTCTTTAACAAGTAATATCTGATTGTTTTTGATGATAGCTGCTCTCGTATCAATTTTGGGAGTTTGATAACCATCTTCACTACTAAAAAGAGTTTTAATTTTTTTGATTGGTAATTCAGTCTTTTCAGACATCATCTCAGTGGCAATTTCACGAATTCGATTATATCTTTCTAAATCAAATTTATCATGTCCATATTCAAGGCCTGCCTGAGCTAGACTTTGTAATTCAATTGCCCAATTAGTAAATTGATCATTTGTTTTCATGTCTTTTTCCTATTTATAAAATTAAATAAATATTCGATAATAATTTTATTATAAATTGGTAAGGTGGCTTTCTGCTTATAATATTTTTACTATTAAAAACTTTAATAAAAAAGCAGTCGATTAAGACTGCTTTTGATTATTTAGTTAAATCAATATCATTAATATCAATCATCCAAGCAATAGCAATTGATTTCTCACCTAAGTGTGTAGCAATTACAGGACTGAATTTTGTAACTTCAACTGGTCTACCAGGGAAATTCTTGATAATAAATTCTTTAATGCCCTCAGCTTGTTGCGCATCGTTTGAATCAAGAACAAAGAGTTTTAGTTTATTTCTATATGGAAGTTTATTAATTTTTTCTAAAGCTAGATTCTCAATTTTTAAAACCGCACGCTTTAATGAACGAATTTTATCAAAAGCGACGATTTTACCATCTTTAAAAGTAAGTAATGGTTTGATATGTAACATGGTACCAATAAAGGCTCCAGCGTTACTTAATCTTCCTCCACGGTTGAGGTTATTCAAATCGTCGACTACAAATAATTCATCAATAGTAGCGCGAATCTTATCAAGTTTTTTAATAATTTTTTCCGGCTTTAAACCATTTTTGATCATTTTTGCAGCGGCTAGTACAAGATCACCTTGTAAATGGACCGTTATTTGAGAATCATATGGATATAAACCATATTCTGGATTGTCATGAGCTATATTTTGTAATGTTTGATAGAATCCCGAAATACCACTCGACAAAGTAATTACGATGATAGCTTCATAGCCCTCTTTATGCAATTTATTAAAAAGACTAATCATATCACCCATACTTGGTTGAGAAGTTTTTGGAAAAGCTGCACCTTGTCTTTGAGTTTCAAAAAGCTTTTCGGAAGTAATATTCACGCCTTCCAAATATTCCTTCTTACCAATGATGATAGGAATAGGAACCACGATTACATTATTTTCTTTAACTTCTTGTTCAGTTAAGACACTAGTACTATCAGTAACTAATGCAATTTTCATCTAATTAACCTTTCAATTTTTCAATATGTATAGAAAAATTATAGCATAAAAAAACATGGTATACGACCAATAGTTAATCAGTACTTATTTCATTTGAGCTTTTTGCTACCGTAGAGAGCTGCTTAGTAAAATTATTAAATTCTTCTTCATCTAAAAATGAAAAAAGGATTGTTTCAATTTGTTTCAGAGCAGTTTTTAATTCTGAAGCTTTTTTAAGACCCCTATTATTGAGTTTGACGCTTTTACTAGAATCTTTTTCAGATTTATTAACTTTAATAAAATTTTGAGTTTTTTTCTGCTGAAGTTGACGACTTAAAGTGGATAAAGAAATATTAAGCTCATTAGCCAAGTTACCCATTGTTAGGGCTTTATTATTATTTTTATCAAAAAATAATAAGATCCTAGTTTGTGAAATATTCAAGCCACATTTATGATTAACTTCTCTTTTAATCTGATCTGCAATTGTGCTAAAAGATAAAATGTCCATCTACTCAACCTTTTCTCCAAAGTAAAAATTACAAGCAATATTCTATCATTAATCAATGAATTTAATTGTATATATGATCGTGAAACAAAAATAAAGATTTTAATAATAAATGCTGTGAAACAGTATAGTTTATTAGTTTTACCTTATATATTAGTCATTGCTAATAGAAAATAGCTTATATTATTTATAATATTAGTATAGCAGTTTTTACTTATCTTTTCTTTATAAAAATCACAGTTATTATTATATTAATACCAGTACTCTATTTTAAGATACAGTGTAAAATAAAACTTTATACTTATTCTTAAAAAATTGATATAATAGAATCCGTGTTTTGAGGTGATATTATGGCTTTTGATGGTGTATTTATCCATAGTCTTTTGAAGACTTTACGACCTGCCCTAACGGACGGACGCTTATCCAAAATCTACCAACCGTTTAGTCAGGATTTAATTTTAACTTTTAGGAAAAATAGGAAAAACTATCAACTATTTATTTCTGCAAATGCACAATACCCTAGAATGTATTTGACTAAACAAACTATTTCTAATCCTGATAAAGCACCCACTTTTGCTATGGTGCTGAGGAAGTATTTAGAGGGATCTGTTCTACTATCTATTGATCAAGTAGGTGTAGATCGAATCGTGAACTTTCATTTCAGCAATTGGAATGAATTAGGCGATCAGGTTGAATTAATTTTATCTGTTGAATTAATGGGTAGGCACAGCAACGTTATTCTTTATGGCGAAAAATCTAATCACATTATTGACTTGCTTAAGAGAATCAATCCTGATGAAAACCGGGCTCGTATTCTTTTACCCAAAGCTAAATATGAATTACCACCACTTAAACCTGGTTTAAATGGATTAATAATGTCAGAGGCAGAGTTTAAGAAAGAAAAAGTTGCTAATGATAATCCTGCGGATTTAGCCAAGAAAATAGATGGGCTTGATCGTGATGATCGAAATGAGCTAACTGGCTATTTAAATGATGATTATTCATATTCATCATTTAAGACTTTTTTTAATCAATTTGATAATCCGCGTGCCTTTGTCTTAAAGACTCCTAGAAACAGAAGAAAAATCTTTCCTTACCTTCCCTACCATTTGAATCTTGAAAAAGAGAATTCAGATCCTGATTTAAATCATGCACTAGATGAATTCTATGAATATCAAGCAAACCGTGATTGGGTTAGACAGAAATCAGGTAAGGTTGAACGCGTAGTCAAAAATGAGCAAAAAAAGCTTTCAAAGAAGATTGTTAAATTAAACAAGCAGTTAAAGTTAGCTGAAAACTCTGAAGGTTACCGTATTCGTGGTGAAATTTTAAATGCTAATTTAAATAAAGTAAAACCAGGTATGACAAAAATAGCTTTACCAAATTACTACGATAACAATAAAGCTATTGATATTCACCTTGATGCTGCTTTGTCCCCTGCTCGAAATGCTCAAAAGTACTTCACCCGTTATAAGAAATTGCGAGATTCTATCAAACACGTTAAACAGCAAGTTAAAATTGCAAAGAGCGATCTTGCTTACTTTGATTCTATCCAAACAGCTATTGATAATGCGGATCCACAAGATATTGATCAGATTAATGATGAATTGGTTAATCAAGGTTATATTCGGCGGCAACATAAACAAAAGCGACGTAAGAAGATCACTGAGCGTAATCTGAATAAGTTTAAATTATCATCAGGTAAGGTGGTTTTAGTCGGAAAAAATAATTACCAAAACGATTGGTTAACCTTGAAAAAAGCAAATAAAACTGATTATTGGTTCCACGTCAAAAATATGCCTGGGTCACATGTTATTTTGCGCGATTCTAATCCAAGTGATGAAGATATAGCAGAAGCAGCCGAAATAGCGGCCTATTTCTCTAAAGGTAGAGCATCTGCTCACGTTCAGGTGGATTATGTTCAAGATAAACGTGTTAAGAAGCCAAAAGGTGCTAAACCTGGATTTGTAATTTATCGGGGACAGAATTCCACTGAAGTTACACCAGAAAAAGATAGTGTTTTATCTAAAAAAATTGATTAATTAGTAATAAATTTGGTAAATAAAAACCGAGGATGTCTACAAAAACATCCTCGGTTTATTTGTTTTTAACTAATTTATATCGGTTGTGTTGTTAACGATAATGACTCTAAAACATCCAAAATTAATTCCGCCGTTTCAATACTTGAAAAAACAGGAATATGCGTATTTAAAGCTTGATCACGAATCCTGATCGCATCTTCACTAGCTACATCGGATAAGTTGGTTACATTGATTACCATCACGATTTTATGTTGCCGAATTTTTTCAAGCAGATTATGGGGATTATTATGGACTTTGGTCACAATGCCAGTAGTAATGCCCGCTTCCGCAAACATATTGGCAGTACCTTCAGTAGCCACAATTTTAAAACCTAATCGATCAAAGCGATGGGCTAATTGAGTAACCCGCTTTTTATCCTCATCACGAACTGATATGAAGATAGTTCCATAGCTAGGTATGTGTAAGTCACTTGCTTCATAACCTTTGTACAGTGCCTTAGCTAGCTGTGTATCACGTCCCATAACCGAACCAGAAGATTTCATCTTCGAATCAAACGTGTTCCCACTGTTGTAGTCAATATATGAAAAGACAGGCATCTTTACGTGAATAAAATTATTTGTTGGCCATAAACCTTTATCGTAATCGAGATCTTTTAAATTCTTTCCAATTAAAACTTCGGTTGCACACGCGGTGATATCCTTACCCAATGACTGGGATAAAAAGGCAACATTATGTCCAGCATACGGCTTAATTTGCAATAAATATAAAGACTTTCCTACACTCAAAAAATGCAGAGTAAAAATACCACGCATTTTTACTTTCTTGATCAACTTAGTTGAACATTCCGTGAGTCTCTTTTGTCCCCTTTTTGACAGATTTTGCGGTCTGAATACTGCTATTGAATCTGAAGCATGAGAACCGGACTGTTCAAGGTGTTCGATTATACCAGGAATAGTAACTTCTTTTCCGTCAGAAATGGCTGTGATTTCGTATTTATTGCCTTCAATAAAGTGCGAAACAGAAATTTTATCTAGTTGATTTTCTGTTAAATATTTTTCAAAGGCTGGCATATCATAAATAACGGCTGATTTTTGTTTAACTTCTTTGCTGATACCACCAATTAAAATCGGAAAACCGTGTGCTTTAATAAATTTAATTGCCATGTTTTTATCAGTAGTTGTTAATGAAGGGTTCTGCTTTAGTCCCCTGATTGGGAACCTTAGTAACCTTTTTATATTATCCTTTGGGTTTACGTCTGGTCGGCCCAAAATATGTAAACCATTATCAATTAAAGTTTGTCCTAAAGCATTAATCTTTTTACCAGAGAATTGCAGCAATACATCTTTAATATTTTCTTTTCTGGCAATTTTGATAATATTTTCTGCAGTAATAGGATCAAAGTACATGCGGTCAACATCTTTATACCTTGCTGCAACCGATTCGCCGTTATTGGATAGTAAAATAATTGCATAATTATTCTTATGTAAAGTTTTAATCGCGTGGCTAATCATGTAATCAAATTCACTGGTGACGGAGACCTGTAATGGCAACATGCCAATTATAAGTACCTTTTTCTTCGCTTTGAGCGGAGTAAATTCATCTTGACTACCGTAAGCACTATAAAAAACATTTACTTTAGGACGATACATACCAGCTGAACCATCAACTTGTAAATATGATGGTGTTAGGTTGCTTTTGTTTAATCGTTTATCAACGTTAGATATATCTGTATTTCTTAAGTAGGAGATTAATTTATTTGAAAAACCCCGCTTTTTTGCTTCTAATAACAAATTATCGCTAATTTTATCTTCAGTACATAATTTCTTACCAATTTTTATAATATGTTGAAATTTTTGAAAGTAAATTGGATGTAAGTAAATTATTGGGTGCAATTCTTGAAAAGTAAATCCTTTTGCAATTGCAGCCAATAACTTAATCATATGCATTTCATCGGGGTGAATTAAATCTTTTTTAATTTCTTCTTTGCTTTTTTTCAATTCAGATTTAAATATAAACAAAGCAAGACGTGTATTTGTCATAGAATCTAACCCCTTTAAAAATGCAGTTTCAAAATTTTGCCCGATTCCTAAGGCTTCTCCACTGGCTTGCATTCTTTTGCCCAAACTGTAGTGGTTAGATCCAGATTCCGACAAAGACCAGTATGGCATTTTAACCGCAATTTTATCTTGCACAGGTTCAATTGCAGCATTTAAGCCAGACATGGGATCAGTTATTTCATTTAAGTGATAACCAATTGCTACCTTACTTACTATATAACCGACACTATAGAGACCTGCCCTTTGTGACCAAACTGCACTTCTTGTTATTCGTGAATTAATTGCCAAAACCTTAGTATCAATTTGTGTACCGTGGTGGTTAATTGCAAAATGTATACTTAAGATTCCAACTACTTTCAAATTATCTGCTATTTTCTTAGCAATTGCCCGTAACTGTTGCACCTGATCATTATTTAAAGTTAATGACGGCATGACGGTGACGGAATCGCCAGAGTTTATTGCAACGGGTTCGATTGAATCAGAAAAGTTAACAAAAGCTACGTTACCCGCACTATCCCTAATGATATTAACGATTACTTCTTCCCAAGAAGAAAGATCTTCAGTTAAGCTATAATGCCTCCACGAAAAGGTCTCACTTTGGCTCTCTTTTTTGAAATAAGTAATTAAATCATCAAAATTATTAAAATTAAGGTGTAAATTATGAAGATATTGCTGATGTTTTGTAACCAGAACCGGAAAAGACACATTTTCTTTTAGTTTCTTTATTAGATTTTCATCAATGTCTTCAGATAGCTGCCAATATTGATTAACATCTATACCAATATTTTTTAAAAAGGCAGCCCTTTTCTGTTGATCATCCATCATCAATGTACGTTTGTTTAACGTAAGCAGTTTGATACCCATTTGCTGAAGAATACCATCTTGGGATAACTCATGCGCTACCTTTAATGCCGTTGTAGAACCATAAGCTGTCATAATCGCGTCAGGTTCTTCCATGCGAATTATTCTCTTTAAAAAATCCAAAGACATGGGTTCAAGGTAGACTGTCACACCAGGACGCTTATCAGTTGATATCGTTGCTGGATTAGGATTTACTAAGACTACGTGAATATCTTCTTCGACTAACGCATTGATTGCATCAGTTGCTAAAAGGTCCATTTCAGCAACACTGCCAACCAAGGTTGGACCTGATCCAATGATTAAAATTTTATCTAAATCATTTTCTAAAGGCATTTTTTACTCCATCATTTTTACAAAATCATCAAAAATCACCTGTGCGTCCAGGCTACCAGGTGCACCTTCGGCATTAAATGCCGTTGCAATAACTTTCTCTTTGTTATTACTAAAGCCAGCCAATAATTCACTGTGTAGATCAAAGTATTCTTGATCCATCTGTAACTGTACACTGTCTGGTAAAACCAATTGATCAATATTCATTGCAACTTGCCAAATTTGGTTGGAATTTTGCTCAATGACAGGATAGTTAGTACCGTTAAATTCTTCTGGTAGGGTAACTAATTCAAAATTAAGGTAATTACTTAACGCTAAAAAGCCTAAACCAATCCCCCAAATAGGTTGTTTACTATAAAAATGGTCAAAAATAGGAGCCAAATTTGTTTCAACCTCATCTGCTTTGCCTGGACCATTAGAAATTATTATTCCATCAGGCCGCAAATTCTCAATATCCCTTACCGAAGCATCATATGGTAGAACTGTCACGTTAATTTTACGTAAAGAAAGTTCCCTTAACATTGAGTGCTTTAAACCTAAATCTAATACAGCGACTGTTTTACCAACATTAGGTGCTGCATAGGCATTTTTAGTTGAAACCATTGCCGATTTATTCTTTGGAAGGACCAAAGCTTTAATCTGGTCAAAAGCATGTTCATCGTTTGTATCCATAATTGACGCTTTAATCGTATTTTCTTCCATCAAACGATGAACCAATGCCCGTGTATCTACGTTAAAGATTGCGGGTATATTTTTTTCTTTTAAAAAGGAGTCCAAATCTTGGAAAGTTTCGCTGTCTGAAATATTCCAAGCAACATCGTTAGCAATAATACCTTTTACTGTTGGATCGATACTTTCATAGTCAATAGCATTAATACCAGTGCTACCAATCATGGGAGTGGTAAAAACTAAAATTTTTCCGGCATTCGTGGGATCAGTTAAAGCTTCTTGGTAACCAAAATTGCTCGTTTGAATAACGAGTTCTCCCGTAGAGATAATTGTTGCCCCGATTCCTTCGCCTGGAAATGAACTTCCATCTTCAAGAATCAAATAACGTTTCATTTTATCACTTATTTCTTCTTAATTCGGTCAATCTTTGCTCAAAAATTGCAGGCGGTTTAACTTTGAATTCAAGCCATTCCCCTGTAGATGGCTGTTTAAAGCCAAGGACCTGGGCATGTAAAAATTGACCATTCCCTTTTAGAGTTTTTCTTGGTCCATAAAGTGGATCACCTGCCACAGGATGACCAATATAAGCCATGTGAACACGGATTTGGTGCGTTCTCCCAGTTTCAAGCTGGCAACGAACTAAACTATACTTTTTAAATTGTTCTAAAACTTTAAAATGGGTTACAGCATTTTTACCATTATCGATAATCCCCATTTTCTTTCGGTGATATGGATTGCGGCCAATTGGTGCATCTATAGTCCCAGCATCTTCACCAAAATTTCCGTGAACAATTGCTAAATACTGCCTTTTATTAGTTTTATGAGCTAACTGCGATTCTAAACTTTTACGTGCCTTACTATTTTTGGCAACCATCAATAAACCGGAGGTATCTTTATCAATTCGGTGAACAATACCTGGACGAAAGCCTTCGGGGCTAGCTGCTAAATCCTTAGTATGGTATAAAAGAGCGTTAACCAATGTATGATCAGGATGCCCGGCTGCTGGATGAACCACCATACCCTGAGGCTTATTAACCACAATTACATCTTGATCTTCATAAATTATGTCCAAAGGGATATCTTCAGGTTCAGCATTCAGTGGTTTCAATTTAGGTACCGTAACCGAGATCTGGTCCCCACTTTGAATTTTATAGGAAACTTTTGCACTTTTACCGTTAACCAAAATATTTTTATCCTGAATGAGTTCTTTAACCCTAGTACGCGATAAATCATTAATTTCTTCTGCTATAAATTTATCTAATCTGCCTTTTTCATCTTTAACCTGAATCTGATATTTACTAGGCATTCTTATGGTCTCCTTCATCAAAGAAAATCAGATAAATGAAAACCAAAATTACCCCAACCGTAATTGCGGAATCAGCAATGTTAAAAATATTAAAATGCATAAAGTCAAGTTGAAGCATATCAATAACATATTTTAAATGCAAGCGATCAATAAAATTGCCAATTATACCACCCAAAACTAGGGAAATACCGACATCAAAAAGCGGATTTTTATACTTTTTGTTAAACAAAAAATATAAACATATGATTATGGCTAAGGTACTGATGATATAAAACAACCACATCTGACCGGTTAAAATATTCCAAGCAGCTCCATTATTCTGTAAATAATTAAATGAAAGAATACCAGGAATTATTTGGTGAACTTCGCCCACGGAATAGTTATTAATGATAAAGGATTTTAACCCTTGATCTGCCACTACAACTAGTAAACTAATAATTAAATATAAAAATTGCATAAATCATTTTCTAAAACAAACCACTTATTTTGCCATCATTGTCAACGTCGATATCCAGAGCTGCAGGATGTTTAGGTAAACCTGGCATATCTAAAACATGACCAGTGGTGATTACGATAAAACCTGCACCGTTTTTCAAGTTAACACCTTTTACGTGCAAAGTGAAACCAGTTGGAGCACCTAATAATTTTTTATTATCAGTAAATGAATATTGAGTTTTGGCAATAATAACGGGAAGTTTGTCTTTTCCCATCTTTTCTAGTTCTTGAATTTGCTTCTCAGCTTTTTCAGTATATTCGACTTTATCTGCGTGATAAATCTTTTTTGCTACTTTTTTAACCTTAGTCTTAATATCATCATTCGCACTGTAAGTTGCTTTTAAATCGGCTTTCCCAGAATTAGCAAGTGCAACTACGGCTTGGGCGGCTTTGATTCCGCCTACTGAACCTTCACCATGGTAATTAACTATTTCTGCCTTAATTCCTTGTTCTTCTACCAAAGTTTTCAGTAAATTAAGTTCAGCTTTTGTATCACTGGCAAAACGATTAATCAAAACGATAACGGGAACATTATACGAACGCATATTATTCATGTGCCGCTCTAAGTTTTTAAATCCATTACGAAGAGCGGTTAAATTCTCTTCATCCAAGTGCTTGGTTGTACCCTCTGCCTGGTATTTAAGAGCACGCACTGTTGCCACAACAACACTAGCATCTGGCCCTTTGTCTAAATGATTAGAGACAAAATCCATGAATTTCTGACCACCTAGATCACTACCAAAACCAGCTTCAGTTAAAGTATAGTCGCTTAAGTGTAAGGCTAAATTAGTTGCCATTACCGAATTAGCGCCGTGGGCGATATTAGCAAACGGGCCACCGTGAATTAAGGCTGGCGTGTGTTCAATCGTTTGAACCAGGTTAGGTTTCAAGGCATTGGACAAAACTGCTGCGATTGCCCCTTTATATCCTAAATCTTTTACGTATACAGGTTTATTATTTTTAGTAAAAGCAACTAATATATTGCCAATTCTTCGTTTCAAGTCATTAATATCATTGGCTAAACATAAAATGGCCATTAATTCATTGGCCACAGTAATAGTAAAACCTGCTTTGTGCTCAATTCCATTAAATTTAGAACCCTGACCAATGGTAATTTGTCTAAGACTGCGGTCATTAACATCAATTCCACGTTTAAATAAAATCCGGTTGGGATCGATATCTAATTTGTTATCTTGATAAATATAATTATCAATTAGTGCAGCTAGGGTATCGATTGCAGAGGTTAAGGCATGCATGTCACCGGTAAAATGCAGGTTAATATCTTCCATAGGAATGACTTGTGCCTTCCCGCCACCGGTGGCTCCACCTTTGAGACCAAAAACGGGCCCCATTGATGGCTCCCGTAAAGTAATCATCGCTTTTTTATGCAATTGATTACTGATCGCATCTCCCAATCCAATCGTGATGGTAGATTTACCTTCACCTGCTGGGGTAGGAGAAATTGATGTTACCAATATTAATTTCCCTAAATGCTTATTTTCACAGGTCTTTTTTATGGTTGACCAGTTAATTTTAGCCTTATCATAGCCAAATGGTTCAAGATTTTCTGCTTTTAAACCGATTTTCTTGGCTATTTCACTAATGGGTAATATTTGAGCTTCTTGTGCAATTTGAATATCTGATTTCATTGCGCATGCTCCCTTCTTTTGTCTAAAAGAGTATTAATTTTGTTTTTATTGATAAATATTTCATTTTAGAATTTGTGTCCCACCTTTTTAATATGTCAGAATTTATTATAGCAAATTTCCCTCTAAATTTTCTCTATCTTATCCATAGTTTTTCGTCTAAAATATGAGTAATTCATTATGGAGGATAAAAAATGAAAATTGGTATTTTAACTGACAGTTCTGCATACTTAACTACAGAACAATGTAAGAAATATGATATTGGTGTTATCCCTATTCCAATTGTCTGGGATGGTAAAACCTACCGCGATTTAATTGATATTAGTTATAAAGATTTCTATAAAAAATTAGATAACGCCACGGTTTTACCAACTACTTCTGAACCTTCTGTTGGTGAATTTAAAAAGTACGTTAATCAATATATAAAAAATAATTATACAGATTTAATCGTTATTACACTTTCTAGTGGTCTCTCTGGTTTCTATAATACCGTTGTTAATACTGCTAAAGAAGAAAAACGAATTAATATTCACCCCTTTGACTGCAGAATTACCTGTGCCGGGCAAGCAGATGCCGTATTATTGGCCGGTCGTTTAATTCAAAGTGGTGCAAACGTGGATTTGATTATGCATGATTTAGTTGACCTGCGAAATACGATGGATGTCCGCTTCATGGTAGACAATTTGAACTATTTAAAGCGTACAGGTCGCTTATCTAATGCAGCCAGTTTTGTTGGATCCCTATTTAAGATAAAGCCTATTTTATCGATTGATGTGCAAAAGACAGGTCATATTTCAGCGATAGCCAAAGAGCGCCAATACAAGCGCGCCTATATTCATGTTCAAGCTGATTTTAAACGACTAACGCAAAATATGCCCTACCCGATTCAAAGCACAATCTTTGACGCATTGGATCTTAAGAGGCGAGACGAGTGGCTTGAAGATTATGAAAGAAAATTCCCTGCAGATAAATTTTACACCAGCATTATTGGACCGGTAGTTGGCGTCCATGTTGGGCAACATACGATTGCGATGATCTGGTGTCGGAATATCAATTCCTACTTTAATAAAGATGGTAATCCCATTGAGAATATTAATTCTAAAACAGTCAATGACTAAAAAAATAGCGTTTCAAACGAAACGCTATTTTTCTATCCGTAAAAGATAATATTTTTGATAATCTACCGGTTTTATTTGGTAAATTTTAAACAGCCAGTATTTTTTAACTAAAGTTGGCTTACTATTAATTTTAATCTTAAATCTATAAGGTAATTTTAAATAATTTTGATTCCAATAAGAATTAAGCAAAGTGTAAATAAATAATATTACAAATAAACTTCCAATAATTATCATTGGCCAATTAATTTTTGCAGTACCTTCATAACCGAAAATCAGGCTTATAAATAAAATTATAAAAAGCCAACTGTAATAAATTAGACCGGCCTTACCTAAAAAAATAAAATATTTCTTTTTCATATTAATACCTAATCTTAACCCGCAAATTGCTGTGGTCAGTCGTATCATATAAGGTCTTTAAGTATAAACGATACTCAGGATGTTGTTTAATTAAAGTTTTATAGGCTTCAGTAGCATGGATTTTGGCTAATTCACCAGCCTTCATGTGGTTGTGTCCCGTATAAAAATTATAATTCATTCTTGCAAACAAGTTTCCCATTTTACGTACAAGATCAATATCATTATGATTTTTTCGTAAATCATTTTGTACTAAATCAGCAGCAATACTACCCAACTGTAATTTTTCTAGGTAGTCATGAAAATGCGTTAGTGTATAATTCTGCTTTTCTTTATCTGTTAAGTAGGGATTCATATTAAATGTTTTTCTGATATAAGTTACGTGCTTGGGATGTACACGCACCACCCCATAACCCTGATCATTAGAACAAAAACTAGAAGTTACAATTTCTGTAGTTGGGGTTGTACCTTGTGGTCCTAATATATTTTGCGCATGAATGTGACCCGAAAAGATCAGCTTAACATTATAACGGGCACATAATTTCCGTAAATCATGTGCATTATCTAAAACATAACCACGGTTAACGGCAGGATTATGCGCATATAAATTATGGTGCATAAAAACAATTGGCCGTAAATGATTTTGCTCAGCCCAGCGCAGTTGCTCTTCAATCCACTTTAACTGCTTTTTACCTATACCCCCACGTGTATGTGGAGCCTCAGTCGTTTCTTCACTGCCGTAATAATTAGAATCAAGCATGAGTAAAAAATATTGCGGGTTAAACTGAACGCTGTAGGCAAGCGAACTACGGTCTTCACTTTCACAATGCCCGTATGATTTATCGAAAATTGCTTTCCAAAACATCGGGCTGATTTGACCAGCATAAAATTGCTTCTTGCCGCGAAATTCTCGGGACCAGCCATCATAAATATCAT
This sequence comes from Lactobacillus acetotolerans DSM 20749 = JCM 3825, assembly GCF_001436775.1. Classification (GTDB taxonomy): domain Bacteria; phylum Bacillota; class Bacilli; order Lactobacillales; family Lactobacillaceae; genus Lactobacillus; species Lactobacillus acetotolerans. The sequence continues at coordinate 47,684 of NZ_AYZC01000003.1, read as the reverse complement.
GATTGCCTGGTAAAATTAATAATTTGGTGTCTTTTAAGGGGCGAAAAATATCCCTAAATCTTTCTGCGGAAACGCGCTCACCATTGAAGGTAATATCGCCAGTAACGATAATAGCTGCCGGCTTCTTCTCTTGAGCCATTTTCATAAAAGAACTTAAAACCGTTTCTTGGTAATAAAGATCTTTACCTTGACTTGTTTTTTGCATTCTTGAAAAAGCTTGGCCATTATCATGCATACTATCTGCGATTAAATGTGGGTCAGAAATTACCCAAAATTCAGCGTTTAGCTTATCTGTAATCATTTTTTATTTGCCCAAAATTGATAAAAGTCGACCCGTAAATTTCCGTTAAACAATTTACGCTTCTTATTGGCTCTTCTACCAAAACACTTTTCAAAGTTAGGATCACCAACTAAGAAATATTGGTTAAAACTACTATACGGTTTAAATACTTCACCCATTTGTTTATACAGACTTTCAGCAGATTCCCTATCCTTTAAACGTTTACCGTAAGGCGGGTTGGCAATAATAATGCCGTTTTTTAAATCCGTTGCGAAATCCTTAATTGCCAGCTGTTTAAAGTAAATATCCTGTAGGACGCCAGCGTTATGAGCATTAACCTTCGCAATTTCAAGAACAGATTGGTCAATGTCACTCGCCACAATCGGCTCGTTAACCTTTTTTACTTTAGTTTTGGCTTCTTCTACTGCATCTTTATGAAGTTGCGGATTAAACCAGTCAAAACCATCATATGCAAACTTACGCCAACTTCCTGGAGCGACATTTTTAGCAATTAAAGCAGCTTCAATCGCTAAAGTACCAGAACCGGTCATAGGGTCAATTAACGGGTGAGTCCCATCATATGGGGTCAATTTCAATAAACTTGCAGCAAAATTCTCTTTTAACGGTGCGCCACCATGTTCAACCCTGTATCCACGCTTAAATAAACTTGATCCGGTTGTATCTAGGGATAAGCGAACCGTATTCTTATAAATATGGACATCGAGTGGATATTCGTTACCACTTTCTGGTAAGAAGCCCCGACGGTGATATTGATCAGCCATCTTGTTAACGATCGCTTTTTTGACAATTGATTGAACACCTGGCTCAGAGTGTAACTTGGATCTAACGGATCTGCCCTGAACCGGAAATTTTGCATCAACTGGCAACAACTTAGCCCAGTCAAAATCATAGGTTTCATTATATAAAGTATCAAAATCCATGGCCTTAAATTCTTTTAAGAGAATTTTTACCCGGTCAGCTGTTCTAAGCCATAAATTAGTCTTAACTATATCTGCCTGATCACCTTTAAAGAATACTCGACCATTTTCTGTGCGGGTTTGATAACCTAAAGATTGTAACTCTTTAGCAACTACGCTCTCAAAACCGGCACCCATAGTAGTATAAAGTTGATATTTCTGCATACTTAACTCTTTCATTTTCTAAAAAAAGAGTTGAGCTTCTTTGAAGCTCAACTCTGCCTGTGCGAATCTCTATAAGCCACGTTTTGTTCCGGTAATTTTTGGCAAAAATTACTTTTAGCAGCCATCTATCTTTACTATAAAATAGTAATCCAACCTTTAGTTCATTTTCTTAGGTTGAGACGCCCCTACCAAATTTGGGTTGCACGCTCGCAGGGTTTACCTCGTTCCACCAGAATCGTTTTCAATTCTGCTTCGTCACTGTGGCACTTTTCAGGATAGTAGTGCATATCAAAAGACTTAGCATTTTTTCCGCCGTAACAAAAATTCTCCAGCTTATTAGGCTGAATACGAACACTACAAACTTCGCAGTTCGTGCGTGCGTGGACTTTCCTCAGCTAACATAAGTTAACCGCGACCGCTCAAAATTCGCACCATTAATGATTATAGCAAAGCTTCACTGCTTTTGTAACCCATAAACATGTTGTTCTAAATTATATACCTTACGTTCAAGGGTTGAAATCCTTTGAATAATCGCCATATTAGTGGAAATTTCACCTTGGCTTTCATCCTCAGAATTATCGAAATTAAATGTAGCCGACCGTTTACTCGATGGAGTATAAGTTTTAACTTTTTCTTGCGGCTTACTACTTTCCTCTTCTACAGGCTGTGGCTTGTTAGTTTGTGCTTTCTTCTTATTATCATCCATTAATTGACGCTGCAGGGTTCCAATTTGTCCGTACAGATCCTCAATAATTTGGTGAAAAGTCTCATAATCGGTGATTACTTGGTCTAAATATGAGTCAACTTCATCCGGATCATAACCCTTAACTTTGTTTCTAAATTGTTTTTTTAAAATATCTTGTGCTGATAGTTTGATATCGTTTAAATTTGCCATTTGACTGACAACTCCTTTACATTCATGTTTATTCTAGCAAAAAGCAGGACAGCTTAAAACAGTAAAAGTAATTTTAGTATAACTTTTAAAATTATTCACTAAAACGATCGCTTTGCTGGGTATCCTGATACTCCTCTGCGGCATCCTGTAAATCATAAAAATCTATTAAATCTAACGGGTACTTATTTTCCTTTTGGTAGCTCTTAATTGCGTGATAATCAAATTTAGGTTTACCAGGATGTTCCTCATCATAAATCATCATAGCTCGATCAGTATGAAGAAGCATAAAATTTTGATAATTTCTTAGTTGAACTGGACTTTGATAAGGATTATTAGATGTAGATGCAAAGAAATCGACCGCTTTTTTTAAATTTAAAAATTTAAGCTGATTGTTTTCATTCCACCTGTTGGCAAACTCCTCATAAGGAGTCATAATGGAGACCCTTACAGGATAAGTTTTCCTTAACTGCACAGCAACCTCGCTAGCCCATTGCTCAACTCCGAGATTAGCTCCAGTTATTATCCAGTCAAGTTGGCCATTCTCTAATAAGTTAATAAAATAATTTTTTAAAACATATTTAATAACTTTAATTTTTGGATCTTTATCACCGAAAGTGTTTAATTCATAACTGCGATAGCCAGTCACCCACAGACGTTGCATAATACAATGAAACTTCCCTTATTCAAAAACCTTTTCTTTATTGGTATAATGCTAACAGGAGTGAGGTTGATGGTCAAATATCCAAGCGGCAGTCCAGCCGCATTTAGGAAACCTGATAAAAAGCCAAAGATTCGTCATTCATATCATCATAGGAAAGGTGTTAACTTTTCTGATCGAGGAATGACCCTTGAGCAACAGATTAATGAATCTAATAAGTATTATCGTGTAGAAGGAATAGCAGTTGTACATAAAAAGCCAACGCCTGTTCAGATTGTAAAAGTGGATTATCCTAAAAGATCGAAAGCAGTGATTCGGGAAGCTTATTTTAGACAGGCATCAACTACGGATTATAATGGTGTATATAATGGATATTATTTGGATTTTGAAGCCAAAGAAACTAGAAACAAAACTAATTTCCCACTTAAAAATTTTCATGAACACCAAATCATCCATTTAGATGAATGCTTGCAGCAACAAGGTATTTGTTTTACCATCATTAGATTTACTAGTTTAGACAGGTACTTTGTCACACCAGCCAGTTCTATTATCGCTGCTTGGCGAAAAAGGCATAAAAGTTCAATGACTTTAAAAGAAGTTGAAGACCGATCAATTGAGATTAAAAGTGGCTTTCGTCCTACCCTTCCTTACCTCAACGCAATTGATCGTTTTATAGCAGATAGGAAAATAAATAATGGCAAATAATAATTTTGATTCAAATCATGAAAGTATGAAACGTGAATCACGCAAAGACTATCAAGAGAAACAACCAAAAAAACATTTGTGGACGCGAATAGTTAAGTGGAGTCTATTGATTGTTTTATTATTAATTGTTTCAGGCATTGGTCTGTTTGCTTTTTACGCAAAAAGCGCACCAAGTATCAGCCAGAATCAATTACAAAGTGGCGGTACTTCTAGTCTTTATAATGACAACGGCAAATTTTTATTATCTTTAGGTTCAGAAAAAAGGATTTATGTTCGAGGTAATAAAATTCCCCAAAGGTTAAAGGACGCGGTGGTCTCCGTTGAGGATAAGCGATTTTATAAGGATAAGCTTGGCATCGATCCAATTAGAATTATCGGTTCAACGCTCACTAATGCTAAGAGCAACAGTATCGCAGCTGGTGGTTCAACCATAACCCAGCAACTGGTTAAGTTGACGGTCTTCTCTACTGCCAGTTCACAAAGAACGTTGAAACGGAAGGCCCAAGAAGCATGGCTTGCGATGAAAGTACAACGAGAATTCACCCACGACCAGATTCTGGAATTTTACATTAATAAAGTTTATATGAATTATGGTAATTACGGTATGGGTACTGCGGCCAACTATTACTACAATAAACCGCTAAGTCAGCTTGATCTGGCACAAACCGCTCTACTTGCAGGGATGCCAAATGCGCCTGTTGCATACGACCCTTATCTATACCCACAACGTGCTAAATACCGTCGTAACGTGGTATTAAGTGCAATGCTTGATAATAAGAAAATAACTCAGAGTCAATACAATCAGGCTACTAAGGAAAGTATAAAGAGTGGCTTACAACCTCAACATACCGATAACGAAAATAGGATCAGAAAAATTGATGATCCTTACATTAAAGAGGTTATTGCTGAGGTAAAGAAAAAAGGTTTTGACCCTTATAACGATAACCTGAAAATTACCGTTAACATAGATCAAGCAGCCCAAAACAAACTTTACCAGTTGGCTAACAGTAATCAGGTACCATTTACGAGCAACAAAATGCAGATCGGATCAACGATCGTTGATCCGACGAACGGCCATGTTGTCGCCATTTTAGGTGGACGGCACTTACCTTCTGTTCAATTAGGCTTAGATCGTGCCGTGCAAACTGGACGCTCAACTGGTTCATCAATTAAACCTGTTCTTGATTATGGACCTGCCATCCAATACCTAAACTGGTCAACAGCAAAAATGATTGATGATAGTAAATATGTTTATCCTGGAACTAATATTCAGTTATATGACTGGGATAATAAGTATGATGGGATGATGACCATTCGGCATGCTTTGGAGCAATCACGCAATGTACCAGCTGTTAAGACTTTAAATAAAGTTGGGGTTAACCGTGCCTCTGTCTTCGCGAAGAGAATGGGAATTAATGTACCTACTAATTCTGGTTTATCTGTGGCTATTGGTGCTAACGCATCGAGTTTGCAGATGGCCGGCGCTTATAGTGCGTTTGCCACGATGGGTATCTATCATAAGCCGCAATTTGTTTCTAAAATTGAAACTCCTGACGGATTAGTTCGTAACTATGATTCCGCTGGGGTTCGTGTAATGAAGAAATCTACTGCTTACATGATCACAGATATGCTTAAGGGTGTAATTAAGTCTGGATCAGGTAAAAAAGCTCAGATCAAGGGCTTATACCAAGCAGGTAAAACGGGAACAGTTAAGTATTCAGATCAAGATTTAGCTAAGTTCCCGGCTTACAATTCAACACCAAAAGATTCATGGTTTATGGGCTACACCCAAAACTATGTTATGGGCGTTTGGACCGGTTACGATAACTTGAAAGACGGAACTATTTCTGGTGTTGGCGAATTATCTGCTCAACTTATATATAAGAGTATGATGAATTACTTAATGCAGAATAAGCCAAACGTTGATTGGCAAAAACCTGATTCAGTTATTAGAGCCAAAATTGTTAAGAATTCTAACCCACCACAAGTAGCACCAAATGGTTCTGGTATTTGGCAACTATTTGTCCGCGGTCATGCACCTGTTGGCATTACCGACAATAATGCGGATTATGATGAAGATGATGAAAAGACAGATTCAAATAATACCAATTCGGATAATAATAGCCAAAGTAGAAATACAAGTAATGATACCAATAATGAAAATGGATCTACCTCGCAATCTAACCGGACTGAACATAATTCTGGCCGTGTAAATAATAATCAGTCTAGTAGCAGCACTAACCAGTCATCACAGTCAAGTACAACGACGCAGACCAATAAACCTGCTGGTAATAACAATGGGTCTACCGGCAATAAAGGAAAAGGCAACGGTCAATAATTAAAATTAAAAGTTACATAATTAAAAGCGGCAAGTTAGAAATTTAACTTGCCGCTTTTTACTACAATTTTATTTTTAAATTTACGTGCTCTTAAACCTTTTTAGGTGGTAAATATGAATACGGATCATCATTTTTAGCTCGTGCAGGCATCGTATACCTACCAAAGAAAATCATGGCGTGATGGGTATGTATCCACTTATCTTTTGGAAGTAATTCTTCCAACCTCTTTTCAATCTCATGGGGCTTGGCATTTTGCTTCACAATATGAAACTTCTTTGAGATTCGCGATACATGCGTATCAACTGCAATTGCCGGTACGCCGAAGCCATCAGCCAATACAACGTTGGCTGTCTTCTCTCCTACCCCTGGTAAGGTCATTAAGGTCTTTTTATCCTGAGGAATTTTACTGTCATACTTATCTACTAAAATATTGGCAGTTGCCTTTAAATGTTTAGCTTTGGAACGATAAAGGCCAATTTTTTCGATATGTTTTTCAATTTCTGAAATTGGAGCTTTAGCTAAAGCTGCAGGATTAGGGTAATCAGCTATAAACTTGGGCATCACACGGTTGACCATTTTATCTGTGGTTTGTGCACTCATCAAAACAGCACAGAGCAAATGAAATTTATTGTCCCAATGCAACGCACTCTTCGCGTTAGGATACATTTGGTCTATCCGATTTAAAACATCGCGTGCTTCATCATCGCTTAATAATTTTTCTTCTACCATTTTTTAACGATTCCTTTGTAAAAACTTCTCAACTTCTGCACTAGTTTTAAGATTATGTCTTTGCCAATTCAGTAAGATTCGGTCAACATACTTTAAACTATATGCCTGAGATAGCACTGCTTCCCTTAGAGCAAGTTTTATTATCTCTGGACTATAATGATCCACATTAAGCCAAGAAGCAATCTCTTCCCGCTCTATTGGACTTAGATAACGGCCAAATTCAATTTCAAATTGTCTTGCTAATTGGTTTAAAGGATTATTTTCTAAACTATCAGAAACTTTGCTTTTCTGTTTGGTTTGTTTATCTTGAATAACAATATTTTTGTCCAGAAATTGATCTAACTTTTTATATAAAGCATCCAAGCTATAACGGTCGCCAATTCTACCTTTAGAATCAGTTATCTGATCAATCGTTAAATAATTTTGATCAATTAGTTTCTGAATCAAACTTGCTACCTCATTAACTGAAAGGTTAGTATTAGCAGCAATTTTATCATTAGAAGGAAACTTTTCACCATGTTGACTAAAAGCCTCTAACTGGATAATTAAAATTAATTCCGCATCGCTAATATGCAACTGCGGGTAATAGGCAATTAACCCGTTCTGTAAAGTTGTAAAACCTAATGTACGATAATCATTGTATTGCAAACTTATTATCCCCTTCAAAAAAAGTTGAACTAAAAAACTTTAGTTCAACTTTTTTAGTTTATTCAATTATAAAAACAACTATGGTTCCAAACGATTAATCATTCTTGGGAACGGAATAGCTTCACGAATATGATCTAACTTACAGATCCAAGCAATTACACGTTCAAAGCCCATGCCAAAGCCAGAGTGTGGTACACTTCCGTACTTACGTAAATCAAGGTACCAACTGTAGTCTTTTTCATTTAGGCCAGCTTCATCAAGTTGTGTTTTGATAGTATCATAATCACTTTCACGCTCAGAACCGCCCATAACTTCACCATAGCCTTCTGGAGCCAAGACATCAGCACACAGGTATTCTTTAGGGTTACCCGGATTCTTCTTCATGTAGAAGGGCTTAATTGTCGTTGGATAGTTAACGACAAAGACAGGACGATCATATTGTTCTGAAATATATGCTTCATCTGGTGCACCAAAGTCATCGCCCCACTTAAAGTCACGGCCACCATCTTGGAGCATTTTAACTGCATCATCATATGAAAGTCGTTGGAAATGACCTTCAGTTGTTGGTTCCAGTTTCTTAGGATCACGGTCAAGTAGACTCAGTTCATACTGACATTTATCCAAAACTTGTTTTGTAATGTAAGCAAGGAATCTTTCTTGCAGATCCAATGATTCATCTTGGTGCATCCAAGCCATTTCTGGTTCCATCATCCAAAATTCAGTTAAATGACGACGAGTCTTAGATTCTTCGGCTCTAAACGTTGGCCCAAAGGTAAAGATTTTACCGTAAGCTTCGGCTCCAACTTCACCATATAATTGTCCGGATTGTGACAGGTATGCATCAGTATCAAAGTACTCAGTATGGAATAACTGGGTTGTGCCTTCTGGAGCTGAATGCATGAAAATAGGAGCATCAAATTTGATGAATCCTTCATTTTCAAAGAAGTCGACCGTTGCTTTAAAAAGAACGTTTCTAATTTGCATAATGGCAAAAGGACGACGGCTTCTTAACCATAAGTGACGGTGATCAAGCAAAAAGTCAATCCCGTGTTCTTTGTTACCAATTGGATAACCCTCATTATTCGTTACAATCTTTAAATCTGAAATTTGAATTTCATAACCAAAGTGTGAACGTTCATCCTTATGAATTGTCCCAGTAAGATAAAAACTAGCTTCTTGGTGTAATGATTTAGCAGCCTCAAACACATCTTCAGAAACGTCATTCTTACGAACAACTCCTTGGAAAAACGCTGTGCCATCACGTAATTGCAAGAAAATAATTTTCCCACTTGAACGTTTATCAGTTAACCAAACATGCATCTTAACTTTTTCATCAACATGCTTGGAACAATCTTTGATTGAAATTAATTCTGTCATAAATTTCCTATTCCACCTTCATATTTTAATTAGCTTAATAATACCAAAGTTTTTATAAATTAGCGACTTCGGATATTTTACTTCCATTTTTAAATTCATACAGGGTATAACTGTAATTACCCTGACTATTTTTGGCGGTAACTTCCCATACTGCTTGACCTTTATACCAACCCAAGTTCACATTAGAGATCTTTTGCTGACCATCTTGCTGGTTAAATTTTCTTCTAATTTCATTTTCACTAACACCCTTTTTAGATGGTAGTAAATATGCCTTTTTAGAATTAGGCAGGTAAATAAAATAGTAAACTTGGCCTTTTTTAGCCGTTCCTTTAAGTGCATAACTATCCGTACCACGATTTAAATGGTAGTACTGCTGAATATTCTTAATTGGTGTCTTTTGACTTGCAACCTGACTAATTTGCCTATCGTTCTTGCGCGATGGTGAACCAGCCATAAATACAATAATAACTGCAGCAATATATACCACAATAATAATAGCAATTACCCATGCAACAAATTTAATTGTTTGTCTTGTGTCGTCTTTGATCATAATTTTCTAACTTATTTTTTAATTCTTTTAAACTAACTTTTTTGGTCCTTACCGGAATGGCGTTTAAAAATGCTTGCCCGTATTTTTTAGTCCACAGTCGTGAGTCTAGTATAACAAATTGACCGTGATCTTCCTCACCACGGATTAAGCGCCCCATTCCCTGTCTAAAACGAATAACAGCTCGTGGAATTGTATCTGTTTTAAATACATTTATCCCATTATCTTCAAGTCTTTTTTGTCTTAGCCGGACTTCAGGTTGATCTGGGGACTCAAATGGTAATTTAGCGACGATCACGACGTCAATACCACATTTGTGGAAATCAATTCCTTCCCAAAAACTATCAGCCCCTAAAATTATAGCATTTTTAGCGATTGCAAACCTTTTTGCCATCCTTTTTGTAGAGCCCGAAAGTCCTTGAGCCAGAATTTCGAAATCCTCTAAATTTGGATTATTCATAATTGCGACAAATATATCCCGAATTTTATCTAAATTAGTCATCAAAACCAAGATATGGTGTTTACCTTTTAAATCATTAGTAAGAATATTTTCCAATACTTGTTTATATTCTTCAGTATCATAGTCCGGCATGTTTTTAACCGACAGAACTTCTAAGTGTTGTTTAATATTAAAAGTGCCGCGGCCGACATATTTAACTGGCTTTAACGCACTTAAATTTAACTGTTTGATAATATAATCGAAATTATTATTGCTCGTTAACGTTGCGCTAACAAAAAGAATATGACTGAACCGACTGTAGATACGTTTCAATTCATTTGAAGCATCCAGCATTAACCAGCCCAGATTCGTACTTAGCGGATCTTCTGGGTTGGTTATTACTAAAATAAATCCTTCTTTAGCAAAATTTTCCCGGTTCCCTAATAAATCAGATAACTGGTAGCCCTTTTCAGTGTAGTAATCTAAGTGATCTATTTGTTCCGTAATATCGCTTAGCAGAGCATCAGTGCTAGACAAGGAATTATCTTTTTCTTGGTACAAATGGAATAAAATTTGGTTAGTTTCTTGCCTAATTTGCTCTAATTTATGCTCAAATTCAGTTAATTTGGCCATAAATGGGCTTCCTTCAGGAAATAAGCTCTTTCCCTGAAAGCTCAGTAGCAAGTTACCGTTAGCCAGCATATTGCGGCTGATTGCTTTATTGCGTTGCGCGTATAAAATTTTTTGCAATTCATTAATACTATGAATTAATTCTATGATTCCTGGATCGAGTTTCTTCAGCAGAAAATTCAACTGCACATCATTAGTGAATTGATTTTGTACACTATCATCTGCGTAATAAAGCAAGTTGCGCAGGTGACTTAAAACGCCCCAGAGTGATTCAAAACGAAACGAATCATTTCTTGATGTGATTACATTGTCGACAAAGCGGTGGGCTTCATCAATTACTAAGTAAGGATTTTGTCCCCAAATTGTATCCGTATAATGATTGGCCAAATAAGCATGATTAGTTACTAAAATATCAGCTTGTTCTTGCTTTTGCCGCGCTAGATTCCAAAAATCAACACTGGCAAAACGGCTACCAACCCGCGCGTCTCCCGGATGTGAAATCTGAGAAAACAACGGTGCTTTATAGTTGGTTAACTGTAATTCATCCAGATCCCCAGTTTTAGTTTCTGTTAACCAAACCAGAATCTGCATTTGTAAAACCAGTGTTGGCTTATTGGGCGTTCCCTGAAACAGACTTTGAACAAATCCATCTAGATCCAAATAGTGGCTGCTCGATTTTACTACCTCAGCTGTCAAATCTAATTTAGTTATCCTTAACATCTGTGGTATTTCTTGCTCAAGCAACTGATCCTGCAAAACTTTGGTTGGGGTAGCGATTACCAACTTCCTACTCGAATAGAGTTCATAAGCATAACTAAATAAGTAAGAGAAAGTTTTACCGGTTCCATTAGGAGCTTCAACCAGCATAGCCCGTTTATCAGGATTATCGACAAACTTATGAATATGATTAATCAGATCAACTTGCGCGCCCCTATAATTAATTTTACCTTTAAATAATTTGCGCTTTACATGGTCATTAACTGGAAATTGGTTATTGCCCTTTTTGCCAAATGTATGGGAATCTGTTTTTTGCTTTTGTAAAACAATGTTTCGGACTTGAATATAATTCCCCCCAAGCGGTCGTTTTTGTTTCCGCAATGAGTCAGCAATTGTTGTAAATACCCAAGAAGTATCACGGATTAAACCGTGCGCTAACGAACTTAAAGTATTTAACGTAGCTTGGGGCAACCGTTCAATTTTGGCAATAATTTTTAGTAAAAGTATCGCGGTACCATAGGCATCAGAATCAGCCTTATGGGGATTCAAATGTTTGATCTTCAATTGAGAAGTCAAGTCGCTCAATTTATACGAAGGCAGGGTCGGGAAAGCAACTTTAGCAAGCTCAACCGTGTCAATTGCCTTATTGGTCAAAGCTTCATAACCATGTTGCATTAGCTCATAATTCAAAAATGGTAAATCAAAATTAACATTATGAGCCACAAACACAGTATCTTTCAGGATTTTAATAATTTTAGGTGCATAATAAGTAAAATCTTTTTTGTTTTTGACATCCTCATTATGGATCCCCGTTAAATTCTGAACAGCTAATGGAATCGGCCGGTGGGGATTAATCATAAAAGAGTAAGTTTTAACCACTTTTAAATTTTTAATAATTGCACAACCGAATTGGATAATGTGATTATCATTTTCACGCTGTGTCCCGGTTGTTTCTAGGTCAACCACTGCAAATGTATCTTTAGCAAATGCTTTCGTCATTTTCTGCCCTCCTTTCCTTCTTTATTTAACTTCTACCACTTTGTTAGCGTCAAGCAAAATCAGGTATTTATGCCTAATTTTTTTAGGAGTAAATTCATCAAGAGCCTTCTTATATAAACGAAGCTGGCCGGTATACTTTTGCTTAATTTCCGCAATTGCTGTAGATAAGTGCTTTTGATCGACGTGATCGGTCTTATAGTCAAATAAAATAATACCATTATTTTCAATGAAATAACCATCAATCGTACCGTGTACCAAAATTTTTGCGTTTGGATCACTAAAATGATCAAACAGGGTATTCGCTGCCAAAAGGCTGGAAAAATCAACCTCCCGCTTAAGCCTATTGGGATATTTCCAGAAGCGTTTGGCAAAATCACTGTGAACGAACCACTGAATTTGATCTTTGGGTAAGCTGGCGACTATCTCAGGATTTAATTTTTTCTTTTGAATTAAATCCTTTATTTCTGTATTAAGCTGCTCCTCACTGCCATCACCATGATAATCGTAATATTGCAAAATCAAGTGTGTGGCGGTACCAATTTCAGCCCCCGTAAACTTAGTTTCAAAAAGAAAGTTAGGCTTTGTGTCAATTGGTTGCAAATACCTATTAGTTGAAGACAAAAGATGCGAATTTTCTAGATCGGTATCAAGCGGATCATTAAAGGCTTTCTTAATTTCAGAAACCGCTTGGTAAGCCGTTGTTTTACTAGCATCCTTAAACGGATAATCAAAATGGTAGAGCCGTTTAGCCGTTTTACCCAAAAGTTGCAAATCTTCACCTTTCTTAGGCTCTTTGAGTTGTTCTACAGCAGTAGGACTTTCTTGATTATCATAATTAATATATAAAATATTTTGGCTTTGGTCTACAGCACTCGTAATATCAGTTATTTTCTGGCTAACATGCTGGTTAAATCTTAGTGCTGGACCCACAAAATTTAAGGGGCTCTTTGCCGCTAACTTATCTGCCAGCGGCAGGTCGCCATCATGATTCAATTCTCTGTCCCAAGTCTGAACGCTCTTATCAAAGTTAGGAATGTCCGCAACTAATATTAATTTTTGCTTGGCCCGAGTTAAACCCACATAGAGAATCCTTGACTCTTCTTCAAGCTGCTGCCGCTTTTTTTCAACGTTACCAATCGCTTTAACTAACGAATCGGCCCGATAATGCGATTCACGGAGGGTTAACCCCACCTTATCTGAATTAATGACATAGTTGCCGCTTAAATCGCGCATCTGAAACCGGTGTTCTAATCCCACATAAAATACGATTGGAAATTCTAGTCCCTTAGAACCGTGAATTGTCATCAGTCTGATTGCATTACCTGCTTCCTTCGTTAAAAGCGGCTGGGCAAGATCTTTTTGGCTGCGCCGCATACGGTTAATAAAGTTAATAAATTGGTAAAGTCCCTTAAAGCCAGCACTTTCGTAAGAAGAAGCTCGTTCATACAGTGCTTCCAGGTTAACCCTTCTCTGTTCACCGTTAGGTAAAGAAGTCATAATTTCTAATAGGTTGGTCCGTTCGTAAATACTCCAAATCAATTCAGAAATTCGGTGGTTAGTTGCAAATTTGCGCAAGTCACTTAGTTGATTCAAAAAGTTTTTAACACGTTGACTAAGTTTGTCATTAATAGATACATAGGAAGTTAGAGCACTGTAAAAACTGCTATTTTTATTTTTGATGCGAATTTTAGCTAAATCTGTTTCCTTAAAATTAAATAAGGGAGAACGTAAAACCGTTACTAACGGAATATCTTGATCCGGATTATCGATAATTTTTAAATAATTCATAATTACCGTTAATTCAAAGGTTTGAAAGTAATTCTTAGCGTCAGTGATAAAAAGAGGGAGATTATTCTTAGCAAATTCTTGCATTATTTCAAGGTTGTCACTCCGGCTCCTGGTAAGGATGGCAATATCACTATAACGAAATGGACGCTTTTCACCACTATGGGGATCATAAACTTGCAATTTTTCTTTTTTAAACTGCTTGATCCTGGCAATCACCATTTCAATCTCAGAAAAGTCTAAATTGCCAGCTTCATCATCGGTATCCTTCTTAGAGCCTCTTTCTTTTTTGTGGAAAATAACCTCGGTTGCCTGATCAAGGTGCTCCGGATAATATTTAGCCCCATAGACCAATTGCCCTTCATGTTTATAATCAATTCCACCAAAATTTTTACTCAAAACACCATTAAATATATGGTTAACAATTGCTGTTACTGGCTTAGTTGACCGAAAATTATCTGATAAAAGGATCCGTTCTTCATGGTCATTTTTATCTTCCGCAAAAGCATGGTATTTATTTAAGAATAGGCTCGGCTCCGCTTGCCGAAAACCATAAATTGACTGCTTAACATCCCCTACCATAAATAAAGTATTCTTTTTCTTATTTTTTATTAATTGCAAGATTCTTTCTTGTAAGGCATTGATATCCTGATACTCATCAACTAAAATTTCTTTAAATTTATTCTGGTAAAAATCCCGGGCAAGTTGGGCGTTAGACGTATCCTGACTAAGAATCTGGTAGGCCAACTGCTCCATGTCGCTGTAGTCAAGCAGATTTTCTTCCCGCTTTAATGAATTAAAGCGATCGATCAAAGATAATTCAGCCTTGCTAATGGCTGCCATAATCCTTTGTCCTTGCTTCATTATTTTAATTTGTTCTTTTTCCGTATTTGCATAAAAAGAAGTGAAGGTATCAAAAATTTGGTTCTTAGCCTCATTTTTGAGGTCCTGGGCCTCTTGGTAAAAGTCTAAAAGATCTTCATCCCATTTTTTGGACTTTCGGTAATTCCCTGTAAAAATACAGGAACGTAAAATTTCCCTTTGTTCGTTGTAATCAGTGTCATTGGTCAAAGCATTAATAAAATTATCTAAATTTTTCTTAAAAAGAGTAAAACTATCTCTTACTTTCTTTAATTCTTTAGTTGCAAGCGCACCGCTCCCTAATAAGCGGGCAACCTTGTCTTGAAGACCTGAAAAACTGGCAAGCATGTACGGCTTTATCTGCTTCTGCCATAAGTTGGAAGCAACAACGTTATCACCGATCGCATACACTTTGCTTAATCCTTTTAACCACTTACGGTAATCTGGTTTAGCCATCGCAAAATTATATAAATCAAGTAACAAGTCTTTAGGTGATTCAGCATCCCTGTCACCCGCAAAATTATCATAAAAAGCAATGAAGTCTTTGTCTTTTGCTTCTAAGTACTCACTTTCAATTTCATGCAGTGCGCGCTCTTTCAATAATGCAGCTTGGGTCTCATCCGTTAAAATACTGAAACTCGGATCAATATCAATTACGTAGTAAAAGCGGCGGATTACGTCCAAACAAAAGGCATCGATTGTTGAAATATTTGCTGTATCAACTGCATTTAATTGCTTACGTAAGTATGAAGCTTGCTCCTTATTTTCTTGCAAGGCTTTAGTAAGCAATTGTTTTATCCTATTCTTCATTTCTTCTGCAGCAGCTTTGGTAAAAGTTACCACTAATAGCTGATCTACACCTGTTCCAGAAAGGATTTCTCGCAGGACCCGTTGTACTAAAACCGTGGTTTTCCCACTACCGGCTGAGGCAGATACCAAAATATCATGCCCTTGATCGTTAATTGCTTTTTCTTGTTGCTTAGTAAACTTAGTCATTTTCATCCTCCTTTCCTAATTTTTCCTTTATTTTGGTTAATAATTCTTTCTTATTAAGATTAGTAATTTGGTGGTATTTATTTTGTTTAAGCATTGAATCAAAGAAGAAGACGTCGCGGTAATCTGAATACGTTAAAGCACTCGTTCCTTTACCGTAACGGTATGGGTTTAGTTTAATCTCCCCTGATAATATCTGGCTAGAGGCACTCTTAATTAAATCTTCGTCATACTCAAGCAAAAGTTTGAGTTCATCCGCGCTAAAGTTTCTGTTTGACGGAAGAGAAAAGCCACCCTTCGCTTTGGTTTTCAAACCGGCATATAAATTCGAACTAGTTTTATTTTCATTTAACAGCGGCTCTGCTTCAGTTAAAAGGGTAGGATCATTATTAATTAAGCCGGTATACATTAACTTTGGTTTACTATCTAGTGCCGAATCCTTAACCTGCATGTCAGTTCCAATTAATTCCTTGCTATTTAGACGATCCAATTGCCTAGTAACCGTTTGGTAAAACGCCCCTAAAAGCGACAATTCATCATTGCCAGCAAAAAATTGCCGGTTCTTAGCTAAGACATCCAGGTAAGAGACCATTTGCAAAGCAATCCCGTTATAGAACATCCCTAGATCAAATTTCTTGGCCGATGACTTATAATCGATTACTTGTGCCAAAAACTGCTTTTTCCCAGTAATTGGGGCCAAATCAACCCGATCCATCTTCCCGCGCAGGTCGATTTTATGGTTACCTGCTAAGTTAGGTACAGCAAAATCCAAGCCCTTAACCTTTTCACCTAATCCAAAATTAAGCTCTGAATATTTTGCCCGTAGGGGCGTATCCTTCAAAGATTTCCGCCAGTTATGCGCAACTTTTGAGGTAGTATGATCCAGACACTTAAATAGGTATTGGTTAAAGGGATCATTTAACAATTGCGCGTACTTACCTTCGTCCATCATCTTCGAACGAGCCTGGTTAAGTAATTTCTCTAATTCTGCATTATCAATCTTAGCCAAATCTAAGTGTTTTTGATTTAATTCTTTGACTAAACGATCAAAAGTCTCGTGAAAATAATTTCCAGCCTGGATAACATCAAATTCATTTTCAAAACGTTTCCTTAAACGCAAACCATAAGTTAAGAAATATTCATATGAATTTTCATAATAGGTTTCCAATTGCGATACGGATGAATTTAAATTCTGTCCGTACAATTGTTCAGCCAAATCAGAGCCAATATTTTCAGGACGATTATCAAATTTACTTGCTGCAATGACAGCGGTGGTTTTATCCGGTATTTCCTTCTGGGTTAATGCTAATAGGTTAGAAATAGCACGGCTGGGTTCAATTGTGTTGAGATAAACCAAATAACCAAGGCTAGCACCAGGATTGGTTAAAAAAGATAGAATATCCTGCAATTTACTTGGCAAATCATGTTGAACAAATTCAGGTGCACCATAATTTTTAAGCCGATCATAGTAGATCGATGGTTCAAGTTCCTCATTTGAGGCATTTAGTATCGGATAAGAAATATAGACCCGGTCTTGGGCCAATGCCAGAGAAATTCCAAATTGGTAATTCTGATCCAAATTATTAAGCTGTTGATTATCTTCTAAGTACGACTCTTCACCAAAACTCTGTTGCAGCTTCTGTAAGTTTTCCGTACTCAAAAACCCCGGAGTCTTTTGAATTGCCGGCAGGTTAGTACTGGTTGCACCAATGATAAAGACCTGCTTATAACCGCTTGTCTGGATCATCCCCATCTCGGATAGGTTGACCGCATCCAAAGTTGACGGAATTTGTGAGAAAGTAGCCTCTTTAAAACCATTTATCAGCATATTGAAAAAGGCATCGATACTAAAATCATTTGGATTAATCAGTAAATAATCTTTAAGTAGGGTAATTAATAGGTCCCAAACCTGTTCTGGTTGCTGAGCCTGCTGCAAATCTCCAGCATCATTTGCGTCTTTACGCCACTTGTCTAACTGCTGGGTTACCCCATTACTAGTTAAGAAATTGAAGAAAAGCGTGATCTCCTTCTGACTGTTACTTTCCTTCTTCATTTTTTCTATTAGAGTAGTTATTTTGCTGACAAAATACTGCCGTAACTTGTTAATTTTAGCGACTTCATCGGGCATTTGGTCTAACCTAATCACACTCACGTCAACGTAATCCGTAAAGTCGCGTTTCCATAAATTATGATTAATTCCGTGGGCTAAGACGAAATTCTCTAATTCGTCAACATCATGAACATACGCACTCTCATCTTTGTACCAAGACGGGATGATTAAACGCGTTTTCATGATTGCCAGTAAATTTTGTGTCTGTAGCGGCCTGGTCAGCAATTCAGCAATATTTCCAATCAAAATAACTAAGGGGTGATACTTCATTTCTTGCTGTAAATCATTGAAGAACGGAATCTTATTTTGCCGCAAAATCGGCGTTAAATAAGTTTCATATTCTTGTAAGTTTGGTGCCAAGATCAGAAAATCGCGGTAACGGTAATTGTTAAGTGCAACTTGCTGATAAATTGTCCGCGCGACAAAATAAGCTTCCGCATAACGTGAATCAGCCTTTACCAATTGCACCTGCTTTAAATTAGCAACTTGTCCGATAGTTCCGGTCCACAAACTATTCAGTAGCTCACGTGAGCTCTGCTTCGGTGCCAATTTGGTCGTTTCTACCCTGTAATTGAGGTTGCGCTCCTGCATAAAATCGGTTAAATGTTTGATGGTTTGCTGAATAACATAGTCATAGTCACCCGCTTCAGCTTTAGGGTTAATCTCCCCTATCTTGGTTTTAAAGGCTAAAGTGACGTTTTTAGCACGCATCATCAGCAATTTAATTGTCAAACTTTCTTGCAGTGAAAAGTGTGAGAAGTCACTGAAATAAAAACTAGTGTTGCCTAAATCCTTTTTCTTTGCTAACAATTCATTTAATTGCAGTTGTACCTCATTCTTGGTTGAAAATTTGCCGGCAATTTCCTTTGTAAAAGCATCATAAATGATCCGCAAATCGTGAATTTTATTTTTAGTTTCTAAATCCAGGTTTTCTTCATCTAATTCATCGAGATCTAAATTGCCATCACGAACCTGCAAAATCGTGTCATACAGTTGCTTTACCAAGCCGGAATTCACATTAACGTTTTTAAAAAGCGTTAATTCATCACGTTTTTGTTCAATAATTTGTGCCAAAAGCATAGCTGCAGCCGCATCATCCAAACGTGTGGGCAAACCCATTTCAGCATCTTTTAAGAAATACCAGGCTAACCGCGAAAACGATAAAACTTGTAAGTTTTTAACTGAAGTTTCAGCCTTTTTTTCACTTACAGCCAGCTTGTTTATTGCCCTAACTTCTGTGGTAAACTTAATGTGATTTGGAACGATAATAAAAGTTTCATATTCTGGATAATGTTTGTAATTTTGGACCGCTTGGTCCAGAATTTTTTCTTGTAGTGGGTCGGTTTGACGACCTATTAGAATATTGATCATTTGTTCGTAACTCCTTGTGTCTTATTTTAGCATAGGGAAAATATCTTTTAATCATTAAAACTTAAGGAAAATAAAATGAAAAGTAGTTATTTAGCACACGGAAAAGTTATCTTAATTGGTGAGCATTCTGTAGTATATGGTTTCGACGCTTTGGCAATGCCCATCACTGCTTTGCATATTAAAACTACCGTTGAAGCAGCCAATAAAATGTGGATGGATACCGCCAGATACCACGGGCCCTTTTTTGCAACACCAAGTGAATATGACGGCTTAAAGTACGTAGTTAAAACAATATTGAAAAAAGCTAACAGCAATGACAATTTAAAAATTACTTACACTGGTGAAATACCAATGGAACGGGGCTTTGGTTCGAGTGCAACCGTGGCTTTAGGCACAACTAAGGCAATGAATGCGTACTTCAAATTGAATATGACCGAAAATGAAATTATGGCCATCACGAATCACGCTGAGATGATTAATCACGGTAAGGCTTCTGGACTCGACGCCGCAACGGTTAACTCCGATTACCTGGTGTTTTTTAATAAAAAAATGGGCCCGAAAAAACTTAAAGCAAAGCTGAACGCCACCCTGTTAATTATGGATACAGGCCAGTTAGGAAATACTAAAAAAGCTGTAACCCAGGTACAAAAGCAGATCCAAACATCAAATAAGGCTAAGTTAAACATTCAGCAATTAGGTAAACTTGCTGATGAAACTAAAGCTGCTTGGCTTAAACAAGATAGGAAAAAAGTAGGACAAATCTTTAATGCAGCAGAAAAAATACTGCATTCTTTTGGCCTTGCAACCAATAAAATAGATGAATTGCAAAAGATTGCGTTAAATCATGGCGCATTAGGCTTTAAATTCTCTGGTGGCGGTTTAGGTGGAATTGTTATCGCCCTCTGCGATAATCAGGCAGTTGCCACTGAGATCGCGCAAAATAGCCAACAATTGATCAGTAATTACTGGATTGAGGAGATTTAATGAAGAAAACTGCTCGAGCACACACAAATATTGCCCTGATTAAGTATTGGGGAAAGGCTGACAATAGTTTGCGCCTTCCGCTTATGTCCAGTCTTTCGCTGACTTTAGATGCCTTTTATTCTGATACTTCCGTTGAAAAAACGGATGGACCTAATGTCTTTTACTTAAATGGCAAAAAGAAAAACGCTACTGATTCTAAACGGGTGTTTAACTATCTACACCTACTGCAAACTAAATTTAGCCTTGCTGGCAACTTAATCGTGCATTCAACGAACCACGTTCCAACTTCAGCTGGCCTGGCCTCATCTAGTTCTGCTTTTGCCGCATTAGCCGCCGCTTTTTGTGCATGCTACCAGATTGATGTTGACAAAAAAGAGCTGTCACGCTTAGCCAGAATAGGGTCTGGATCTGCCTCACGTTCAATTTATGGTGGCTTTGCAATCTGGCAAAAAGGACACGATGATGAGAGCTCCTATGCCTATGCTTTAGATGAACATCCCAAAATAGATTTACAGCTCTTAGCAGTAGAATTAAATAGCGGTCCTAAAAAATTATCTTCAACTAAAGGGATGAAGGAAGCACAAACTTCTCCCTTTTTTAAGCCGTGGATTAAACGTAACGACTCCGAATTAAAACAAATGGTTTCCGCTATTAGTAATGAAGATTTTACAAAACTGGGTAGTTTAGCCGAGCTCAATGCCAACGAAATGCACGCTGTTAACTTGACCGCTCAGCCTGGTTTTACCTACTTTGAGCCAGACACAATCCGCGCAATCAAGCTGGTTGAAAGTTCACGGGAAAATGGCATTGAGTGTTACTACACAATCGATGCCGGACCAAATGTTAAGGTCCTTTGCCAGTTAAGAAATGTAAAAGAAATTATTAAAAACTTTGAGTCAGAATTCAAGAATGTTAAGATAATTGAGGCAAGTTTTGGCTCAGGTATTTCATATTTGAATTAAAATTTTGCTAAAAGCTTAATTAGATTAGAGGATTTAATTCTTTTGATAACAGAAAAAGCACCCGGGAAATTATACATTGCGGGCGAATACGCCGTATTAGAACAGGATTGTCCTGCCATTTTGGTGGCAGTTGACCAATTTATCCGCGTTTCAATTACTAAAAGTAAAACAAGCACCGGTTTGATTCACTCCAAGCAATATTCACAGGACTCAATTCATTGGGTACGTCGTGGTTCTAAAATGGTAATTGATAACCGTGACAACCCATTTGAGTATATTTTGTCAGCAATCTCTTTTACTGAGCGTTTTTGCATCGAACAAAATATCAAAATGAAGTTTTACGATTTACATATCAACTCTGACTTAGACTCAGCCGACGGTAAAAAGTACGGTTTGGGATCCAGTGCGGCTGTCACAGTTGCAACCGTAAAGGCAATTTTGCGCTTTTATGGGGTTCCATTCAGCAATGAATTGGTCTACAAGTTATCAGCTGTCTCCCACTACTCCGTTCAGGGCAATGGGTCAGCCGGTGATATTGCAGCCAGTGTTTACGGCGGTTGGTTAGCCTACCAAACCTTTGATAAAAAATGGTTGGAGGCAGAACTGAATAAAAAATCACTTTCAGAAGTCGTTAATGAAGCTTGGCCAGGTTTAAAGATTGAATTATTAACCCCGCCTAAAGGGATGAAATTGATGATCGGCTGGAGTCAAAAACCAGCCTCCACTTCACGCTTAGTTGATGAGACTAATGCCAATAAAGCTGCATTAAACGGAGAATATAAAAAATTCTTAGCTGATTCCCGGCAGTGTGTTTTAAAGATGGTAACCGGATTTGAAGAAAATAATATTGCTTTAATTAAGAAGCAAATTCGTGTTAACCGCAAGTTATTACAACATTTTGCCCGGATCAACCAAATTGCAATTGAGATCCCACGTTTATCCAAATTAATCAATATTGCGGAGAGTTTTGGTGGTGCAGCTAAAACTTCAGGTGCCGGTAATGGTGACTGTGGCATCGTTATTACGGATGCTGACACGGATACCCAAGCACTTGAAAATGAATGGCGCAGAAATGGTATTTGGCCACTTAACTTTCGTGTGCACCAAATTACCCTCGCACAGTAAATAGAGGCAAACAAATGTCGATAAGATCTAATAGAAAAGAGGAACATCTGACATTAGCTCAGATGTTTTTTGATAGCCAGAAACAAAATAGTTTTGATCAGATGCACTTATTACGACCTGCTCTGCCTGAAAGCACGGTAGATTTAAAGTCAATTCAAACGCAAATGTTTGGTAAAAAAGTAAGTGTACCCTTTTTTATTAACGCAATGACTGGCGGCTCCAAAAAATCGTTTAAGGTGAACCAAAGTTTAGGTAAAATTGCCAATAAGACTCAGATTGCCCTAGCCCTGGGTTCAGCCAGTATCTTAGTCAAAGAACACAGCCAATTAGACAGTTTTCTTATTGCCCGTGAGGAAAATCCCGATGGCATTATAATCGCCAATATTAATGCTAAAACTTCCGCAGATGATGCCCAGGCAATCATTGATGAATTAAATGCGGATGCACTGCAGGTTCATTTGAACAGCGTGCAAGAAATAGCAATGCCTGAAGGGCAAAGAGATTTTCATTCTTTAGACCAATTACGAAAAATTCGGCAGAAAGTAACCATACCAATCATTATTAAAGAAGTTGGCTTTGGGCTCGATCAAGCCACAATCCATCTTTTGAAAAAAGAAGGTTTTGATTACTTTGATGTTGCCGGCAGTGGCGGTACCAACTTTGCCCAAATAGAAAACGCGCGTAATGCTAGTGACGTTTCTTACTTAGAAACTCTTGGATTATCTACCGTGGTTTCAGCGATGATGGCTAAGAAGGAAAAAGTTAACTTTATTGTTTCTGGAGGCGTACGGAATCCGTTAGATATATTGAAAGGCCTTGTATTAGGCGGTAAATACGTTGGTATTTCTAACTTCTTCTTACAGGCTTTAATGCAAAATGATGAAGAATACTTGCTTAATATGATTCAGAATTGGCAGAAAGAATTAGCCAATTTAATAGCAATTTTTGGTAAAAATAATTTGAAGGACTTAACTTCTATTAAGCAGTACTATGATTTACCACTTAAAAGTATCATTGAGCAATTGCTTTAGTTTACATAATTTATATTATTTAAAGTTAAAAAGAGGAGCAGCAAAATTTTGCCGCTCCTCTTTATTTGTAGTTATAATTATTGCTTTTTAACAAGAGTCTTCTTATCCAGCAGATTCATTCTTTTAGAGGTGATCAATCCTGCTAAAATGCTGTCATTAACGTTAATTGCAGTCCTACCCATATCGACGATTGGGTCGATTGCTAATACGATAGCCATAACTCCGATTGGCAGATTAAGAGTACCTAATACGATCAAACTGGCGAAGGTAGCTCCACCACCTGATCCAGCTACACCGAAGGAAGAAATGGTAACTACGAGAATTAATGTAAGAATAAATTTGAAAGAAAAGATATTAATCCCAACAATTGGCGCTGTGATTGTAGCGATCATTGCTGGATAAATACCAGCACAACCGTTTTGACCAATACTTAATCCAAGACTGGCTGAAAAGTCAGCGATTGCTTGATCAACACCTAATTTTTTAGTTTGGGTTTCAACGTTCATTGGCAGTGCACCAGCACTATTTCTTGATGTGAAGGCAAATAATAATGTTGGCCAAACCTTTTTATAATATGTAATCGGATTGATCCGGTTAACAAGCAAAATTATTGTATGCCCAATTAACACTAAGATTAAAGCGAAGTAAACGGCAACGATAAAGATTGCTAAGCCTTCGATTGTTTTAATGCTGTTAACAGCTACGGTTTGGGTCATTAATGAGAAGATACCGTAAGGGGTTAAGTTGATAATAATCTTTACTATTCGTCCTAAAATTTGGTCTAAAGCGTTAGTGCCACTAGCAAATACTTTAGCAGCATCTGGCTTATTATCTTTTAACCACATGAAGGCAAAGCCAACTAACATTGAAAAGATAACTACGGCAATCGTGCTAGTTGCACGTGTCCCTGCTAAATCGGCAAAGATGTTTTGTGGTAACAAACTGACAATTTTTTGTGGTACCGATAATTTATTCAAAGTGTTCTGGTGTTGTTGCAAGAAGGCTAAATTATCTTTGCTAGCTGTACCTCTAGCAAAAGCCGCTCCTTGTAAGTGAAAGACAGCTACACTAATAAATCCGATTAGTGCTGCTACGGCAGTAGTTGAAAGTAAGAAAAACAAAATATTACCGGTAATTTTACCAAATTTTTCTGATGTCTTGAGCTTAGTAAAGGCACTAATTAATGAAATTAAAATCAGTGGTATTACCAACATTTGCAGTAAGGAAATATATCCATTACCAACAATAGAAATCCAATCAGTGGCATTTGTAGCCACCTTACTCTTGGCACCAAAGATAAGTTGGACGCCGATTCCAAATACAATCCCTGTAATTAGTCCGATAACAACTAATTTATTAAAACTAACCTTTTTCTTCTGTAAATACGCTATGGCAATCAAAATAATTGCGGCTAAAGCGACGACTATAACAGTCGAAATATTATCATTCATAATTTAAAAATCCCCATCTATTAACTTTATATTCGAATCGAAATTATGAAAATTGACAAGCTCTCCCACCTCTATATTTGCCGAATAGGGTTACTAAGGTTTTATTAATTCTTTTCTTCATAGCTCTCACCTTCATTAGAAACACAAAAAAATGCTGCTACCTATCTCATATAGATGTCAGCATTTTCTGATTATTAAAGAATTTAAATGTTTGCTGATGATCAATATGAATTATCCCAAAATATTTAGCGAATTAGCTAATAAATGAGAAAATCCAAATTGATTTACTCATTTATTATTTTGACATAATACAGCAACACATTTTCATCTTAATAAATCTCCTTACTTTTTGTAACTATGATTAGTATACCTTGATTATAGAATTTGTACAAATATTTTTAACTTTTTAGTTAAATAAAATTTTGAATAAACAAAAGCGATTGTTTGATCTTTTCAACCAAACAACCGCTTCTTTGCGTCCAATAATTGTGTACGTATGTTAGGACGTTCTACCTTTAACGGGTTTCAAAATTTGCTCGTTTGAGGTAACGACCGGAACCAATGATGTAATAGCTCTTACCGTGAATTCCAACGGGATCGCCATAAGTTCCAACTACTTGGTACTGCTTCACCACCTTCCGGCCGAGTCTGTTACCATACTGGCTGTAAACATAGGCATTATGAGTAAGCTTACGCTTAGTTGCGTCAATGTTACCAGCTGCTATGTAATAGTTATTATCTGCTACATAGAACTTGCGCCCATTGATGGTCTTGGTGCCATAAGTCTTCACCTTAGAATTCAAGTTCAAGATGACTTTATTAGCACGTTTACCTTCTTGGTTATACAAGTAAGCATTGTGCTTCAAGGCTTTAACTGTAAATGCTTTGTTACTATCTTGCTTAGCATTTGGTGATAACTCACTATTAGCTAAGTCTGGATAAGCAACCTTGGTAAAGTTATTAGCCTTCATAAAGTGATTGTGATCAATGGTGTAATACTTCTTACCACGAATCGTAACAACTGTCCCATAGATAGCTACATCCTGACCAGTCTTAACGACCTTCTTACCAACACGTTGACCATACTTGTTATAGATATAGGCATGTACTTGAGCTTTCTAGTCTGAGCAACAGCGTTGCCAGCAGCTAAGTAGTAGTCATTATCCAAAGTAAAGAACTTCCGGCCATTAATGACAACCATACCATAAGTAGTAACTGTTGAACCTGCCTTCAAGCCTGCTTTATTAGCACGTTTACCATCTTGACCATACAGGTAAGCATTGTGCTTGAGCAATTCTTCCTTAGCTTCACCGTGATTATTACCATTGTTGCCATTACTAGTTCCATTGGCATTCTTGTCCACGATATTAACCGTGACATTAATGGAAGTCTTGGTCCCATCCGGATAAGTTACAACCACTGTACCTTCTTGCTTACCTTTTTTGGAAGTATCCGGTGCAGGCTGCCAACTATACTTGGTACCATCGGGCAGCTGGTCCTTATTCTTAATCGCATCACCAGCATAAGTAGTATCGCCACTTAAGTCTGTGCCTTGTGGAATATCGACCTCACCAGGGATTGGTAACTTCGGTGTTCGGTCTGGTTCTGGAATATGGTTACCATTATTAGGCTTCGGTGCTTTATAACCAACTCGTAACATAACCGGTACGTATTCTTCACCATCAAAACTAGCTTCACTATGACTGGGATCAGTGTAGTACTTAATCAAGACATACTCTGGTTGACCAGAAGCACCGGTTGCCGTCTTGACATCATCTGCTGTTAAGGCCGTACCCTGCTTATCTTTAGTCCAGCTAAAGACTGGGTTCCACTTCGAAATGTTGGCCACATCATCCTTTAACAAGGCTGCCTGGGCTTGGTCAGAAGTTGGCAAGGACTTCACGTCTACATTCTGCTTATTATTGTCATCAGCAGTTACGTCTACTAACTTAATCGTGACATGCTCAGCAGTATAAGTCTGGGTAGTGCCACTTGGGTCATCCTTAAAATGGACCTCAATTTCAGCACTGGCAGTATTAGTACCGGATAAGTCTGGTAATGTGCCAGCCCATTTAACGGAATCTACCTCGCCACTAATATCAGAACCATCAGCGGCAGTTAAGTTCAAATCACCAGTGCTAATTGCTTGGTTAGCATTATTTAAAGTACCGTCTACCTTGTGGGTAGTAATAACAGCTGTAGCATTCTTATAAGTATCCGCATCGCTATCAACAATTAACTTAACTGGCACAATCTCATAACCATCTGGTTTAGTGTGGTCAGAATCAGTATAATAGCTGATCTTAATCCCAACTGCGGTACCATCGCTACCACTTGGTGTTACTGTACTTAAGTCATCAGAAGTTAAGGTACCACCATTAGTCTTGACCCAGCTGAACTGCGGGTGCCAATCTTTTAAGTTACCTACATCAGTACTGTTCAAGGCTTGAACTGCAGCTGTAGCAGCAGTGGCAGTAGCTGAACTGTCATTATTCGGTAATGTCTTCAGGGCAGTATGAATTTTGGCTCCGGCTTTAACATCAGCCAAGTTAATTGTCACGTGATCCGTATCATAAGTAGCGTAAGCAGCGTCTGGATCGTTCTTAAAGTGCACTTTGATCTTGGCATGAACTGTTAAACCATTAGCACCGGATAAGTCTGGCGTATCTGCCCATTCGACAGAATCTACATCGTTAGTAATATCAGCGTCTGGACCAGTTCCATTCGTTAATTTCAAATCTTTAAGATTAATAGCTTCATTGGCACTGACTGTACCAGCCACTTTGTGCGTATTAATGGTAGCTGTAGCATTCTTATACGCATCCGCAAAATTATTCACGATCAAGTTTACTTTGACTATTTGCTGGCCGTCAAAACTACTATCAGTATGTTGCGGATCAGTGTAGTACTTAATCACTACATACTCAGTCTGGCCATCTTTGCCAGTTGGTGTAGCAATATCAGTCTTCTTTAGGGCAGTGCCATTAGTATCACTAGCCCAACTATAAACCGGATTCCATTTGTCTAATGCATCTGTATCAGCACTCTTTAAAGCTGCCTTTGCTTGGGTTGCATCTGGCAATGTGCTTGGATCCGTCTTCTGAATGTTACTGTCATCAGCCTCAACTGCTTGCGTCTTAATGGTTACCTGGCTAGCCGGATAAGTATGGTCTACTCCTTCAGGGTCATTCTTAAAGTGCACAATTATCTTAGTCCCAGCTGGTGTTTCGGACAAGGTTGGATAGCTACTACTATCCCATTTAACCGAGTCCACATCGCCAGTAATATCGGCGTCTGGACCAGTGCCGTTCATTAACTTCAAATCATTAAGATTAATAGCTTCAGTAGCACTAGTCACATCTCCTGTTACTTGGTGCGTGGTAATTGTTGCTTGGGCATCCTTATATTGAGTACCTTTACTATTAATGATTAAGTAAACTGGTACAATTTCTGAACCATCGGCATCATGTTGGGCAGCGTCAGTATAATAATCAATCTTAATGCCAACCTTTAAACCATCTTTATCAGTTGGTGTCTTTAAGTCAGCAGTACTTAAAGTAGTGCCATCGGCTTTAACCCAGCTAAACTTCGGGTGCCACTTAGCTATGTTCTTTACGTCATCACTGTTAAGTGCCTTAACCGGAGCATTAGCTTCCGTAGCAGCAGCACTAGAATCAGAATTTGGCATTGTTTGCACTACTGTATGAACTTTAGTGGTATTAGCTTTAACATCTGTTAAGTTAACTGTAACCTGGCTAACGTCATAAACACGATAAGTATCAGTGGGATCACCGGTAAAGTGGATCTTAACTTGGGCTGAAACTGGGCCAGTTGACAAATTAGGTAAAGAACCATCAACCCAACTAATCGAATCAACTTTATCTTTAAGTTTTTCATCACCCAAGTTCAAGCTATCCAAATCAGCTAAACTAATAGCTTCATTTGTATTAGCTACAGCATCAGCTGTTACTTTGTGGGTAGTGATAACTGGTTTAGCATCTTTATATGCATCCGCATGTGATTCCACGTTTAAGTGAACTTGAACATATTCAGAACCATCGGCATCAGCTGCTGTTTTATCTGAACCAGTGTAATAACTAACCTTTACCCAAGCAGGCAAATTAGCATTAACATCTGCCGTATTAAACGGATTATTAGTTGGATCCCAGGTATCACCAGCACTGTCACCGGTGTACCACTCAGCTTTGTAATATGGCATATTCGTAGTATCAACGGTAACAGCATCTGTGGCTTGAGTAGCTGTTGGCTGCTCACCAACGATTACATTTTGAATTGGCGTCTTCTCACTTGCACCTTCAACTGTAATATCAATGTCAAAGGCATTACTGTAAGAGCCATCACCGTAATCAACTTTAGCTTGATAAGTAGTTTTATCACTGGTCTTAGTTAAATCTGGGCCAGCAGTAGCAGAAACTTTACCTTGATTATCAAGGAATACTACTTTGGCAGTAGTTGGATCCCAAATTTGGTCGACAGTTTCCTTCTTGCTATCTGCTTTAGTTTCAACTTGCACATGCTTATTCAAAGTATCCTGGAAGTTAGTAGCTTTGGTATTTACATGTGTCACAATCGAAGTAGCAACCGGATCAGCCTCATAACTGGCACTATTAGGAGTTAGGTTTAATTTAACCTTTACATATTGAATACCATCATTAGATTGATCCTCTATAGGTGCCGTATCTTTATAACTTACCAGAACATAGGCAGTAATTTGACCATTATCATCAGCCTTATCATATAAAGTATCAGCTTTCGTTATTGGGTTATATTTATGAGTTGTCGCATCTTTGACATACCAAGAAAATTTGCCCGTAATTTCAGGATTAAAGGCAGTCACATCAGTTAAATCTACTGCAGCTTTTGCCTGATCAAGTGTTGGCAAAGAATTAGTTCTAATTGTTTGTATTTTATCTGATGCTTTAGCACTCTTAACAGTGATGTGGACTTTATCGGCCGGTATAGTAGCAGATACAGAACCATCTGCAAAATAAAGCACAATTGGAACATTTGCAGTAGTGCCGGTAAGATCAGGCCATGAAGTACCCCGCCATTGATATTTTACATTTTGATAACCAATAATCGAAGTATCAATCTTACCATGACTAGTTGAATGTGCAGCCGTCACTTGACCATTTAATGAACTAAGAGCTTCAGCTGTATCTGGTGTATCCCTTGGTGGCCACAAATCATTTTCATGTACAGTAAGATCAACTGAATCAATATCAGAATAATAAGTTGCATCATTATCAACTACTAAATTAACTGGAACAATTTGGTAACCATCACTTTGCTTAGAATCAGTGTAGTAATCAATTCTAATGCCAACCTCTTTACCAGCAGTTGACGTTGCAGCATTTACATCATCTGCAGTTAAATCTTTGCCAGTAGTGTAGTTAACCCATTTGAACGCGGGATTCCACTTAGTTAATTTACCAACATCAGTACTATCAAGTGCTTTCTTAGCGTCATCTGTTGAAGGAAGCACACCAACCCTGGTATGTATTTTATCTTGAGCCGCTACAACTGGTTGGGTCGTAATCGTTACTTGGTCAGCTGGATAAGTACAAAAAGTAGTTGCTGGATCACCTGTAAAATGCACAATTAATTTCGTACTAGTTGGTGCAGTACTGGATAAATTCGGTAAACCAGTGGAAGTATCCCATTTAACACTATCTACTTTGTCTTTAACATCGGTACCATCTGTATCGATTAAACTAGTTAAGTCACTCTTATTAATCGCTTCAGTATCACTAGTTAAAGCATCTTTTACTTGGTGAGTAGTAATTGTTGGCTTGGCATTCTTATACAAGTCAGCATTAGTTTGAATAGAAAACTTAACTGGAACCTCATCAGTAGTACCGTCACCATAAGTAATTTTAATCACAGCATTACTCATATTGTCACCAATAGGACCGGCTGAAGTATTCAATTTCTTATCTGAATTGATAAAACTAAGAGCACTATCAGTTTTAACGACTCCATCAGCATCCATGATGGCATTGGGTTCCCAATCGATCGTTTGAATAGTCTTATTATTAGGGCGAAAAAGATCAGCAGTATCTTTTAAAGTAGCAATATTTTGTTTCTGGTCACCATCTGTAATGGTGTTATCTTTAAATGTTAAAATTGCTTTATCACTAGCATCATTTGGGTCAGGCGGATTAACATCACCTTTATGAACTTTTTGATCTGCTGCAGTTACATCATAGCCACCAGCATCAGTTTCAGCTCTTCTAAACATTAGATAATCGAATTTATTTGAATAATCATAATTCACTAAAGCTGATTTATCGTTCAATTGATCAACAGATATATTAAAAGTACGATTTGTATAACCTTTACTCAAAATCTCATCTTTAGGGGTCTCTTGTTCAGAACCAGATATTAAGCTTACATTGTTTACATTTGATGGATCAGTATTTGAAGTATCAGCTAAATTAATATTAGTAACAGGATTAAGTAACCACATAAAATACTTATTCGATGGATATGCTTGCACATATTGCATAGCGAAAGGTATTTTACTTGTAAAATTCGTTTTCCCACCCCACATGAACCATTTTGTATCTACAGTCTGATTAGTACTTATAATTGAAAATATTAAGGGAACACTACTCATACTAATTTTTAATGCAGTAAGATCTCGATTACTTGCATTATCTATGACATCACAACCACCAACATTATCCAATAAATTTATTTGTGGTTCTTTGTTGAAATCGGTAGATTTAACAGGTGCAAATAATCGATCTATTTGCTGACCCACTTTAATACTAACGTTTGTTTGCGGATTCACTATTCCAGATTCAGAATAACTCCCTATACTAACTGGTGAATCAAAAAGTGCATTACTACCAGTTGTATGTGGTGTTTCAAAGTCAATTGATGAATTACCAACTAGACTTACACCACAAGCGCCTGAACTATCTAAGCCACTAAAATTTATTGCTCCTGTAGTATGAGCATTATTTAAAGTAACATTAGTAAAATAGCGGTCAAAAGTAGGTTTAACTGTATTACTACCATCAATATTAATATCACTAAAACCTATTGAAGAAGGTCCCCATCCCATCATATATGATGGGTGGCCATCTGTAAAAGTATAATTATTAAGTTTTAAATTATGCCCATTACCATTAATAGTTTTAATAAATGATAAATGCATTTGAGTACCACTAGGATCCGTACCAGCAGTATAAGTAGAATTAACTGGAATTGTACCAGCTGAATTATCAGGGGCTGTTAGATTATCGGTGAGATTAATCGTAGCTGTTTTGTCATCAGCAAGAACAAATAAGAATCTATCCCAATCATTTGCCCCAATATTTGCAACCCCACTTGGTTCTGGATTAAGTGCTGGCAACAAAACTATAATATTTTGTGCAGCTTGACTCAATTCAGGCGCAGTAATTTGTTCGTTATCAGATTTAGAATTTGTATCAGTTGTTGCATTACCCACACTTACATTAGTATCTACAGGTGTGTTGTCATTAACACTTAAAGCAGTTAAAGCTGGAGTATTGTCGTTTGCTTTTGCTTTAGCTTTATTGTTTTGGTCTACTTTCAAGGCAGCAGAATTCATGGCAGCTTGCATTGTATTGTACTTAGCCATCAATTCTTTACCAGTTTGAATGGCATCCCGTAACTGCTTTTGTTTTTCAGCTGTCATCTGGTTAAATTTATCTGAATTTACGTAAGTATCACCTTTTTCAATGGCACTTTGTAAATCTGAAGCAGCGGCAGTTAATGCAGCATCTTTCTTAGGTGCAGTTGGCGTCTTTTCTGCGGGAACCAAACTAGCAGACGGCGTTTTACTTTCTGCATTTGTTTGATCTTGATTACTTTTATCGGCATTTGTATCTTGAGCTGGTGTCTTGGCGGCGTTATCCTTTACATCTACATTTTTAACGTCAGTGAAGAACATGGATAGGCCTGGGAATGTACTCAAATCTGGCTTAGTTAGCTGCTTTTTATCAGTAGAACTTGCTTGCTTATTATTTGCAACTGAGTTAGTTTCCTTATTATTTTGAGTGGAACTATTAGTTACAGTGTTATCCGTACTTTGAGCATTTCGCTCGTTAGCTTGGTTCTGCTCACTTTGTGAAGTACTATTTTGTTCTGCGGCTGTTTGATTATTATTTACTGAGCTACTTTGTTCAACAATATCTGAATTATTATCAGTCTTGTTAGCTTGGAAGAATAAGGTCAAACCTGGAAATGTGCTCAAATTTGGCTTTTCATTGGAACCAGAAATAGCACCCGTGTTACTTACACTGGTGCTATTTGTTTCTTTATTCTTTTTTGTGGCAGTATCAGCTGTCTTGTCATTTGAGGATGCAGTAATTGTTTTGCCTACAGCCTCAGTTGATGGAGAGTG
>NZ_AYZC01000003.1:0-14409 GCF_001436775.1 Lactobacillus acetotolerans DSM 20749 = JCM 3825 | reverse complement strand
ACGAATAGAAAAGCGATCCTTTTTGGATTACATTTCCATCTTTCTTAATCGTTCTTTGAAATTATTTTTTCCTAACATACATACATCCTCATACAATTAAAAATACTTTTTAATTTAGATTTACAATAACAATCTTATAGCTCTGCTGCAATAAAGTAAACATTAAACTATGCATGTAATTGGTTTACACCAATTATAAAAGTTAAGCAATCCTTTTGTTGTCAATATTTAAACAAGATTGTACTTCAATAACGGAACAGTAAATCTTACTCAGAAATAAATTATATACTTGAAAATTAAAAAAATCGTTTGCCCAAATTTTCTTGAGCAAACGATCTTGCTGGTATTTAAACTGCTTAATTAATAAATATTGTCACCCCGTTGTGACAGACGGAAAATTAAATTATGATCTGTCTCAAAAAAATTTAACTGAAAATATTCTGCCATTGTTCGGCCGTACCACAAATATTTCTGCTTTCGTAAATCTGCACATACTTCTTGCATGGTAAAGAATGCGATCGTTGGCGCCGGGGTGAAATATTCTTGCTTATCCAAGAGTGATTTCTCTTTACCCCGCAGCCGGTAAATTGACCAGCCCATCGTATCTTCTAAATGATATTGCAAGACTTTGAATACTAAATTATTATGGCGCAAGCCTTCCGTCAATTCGCTACGAATATGCCGGCTGCAACCAGCAAAAGTAAAAGTATAATCAAGTCCGTTGATTTTAACGGCACTAAACCTAATAGCATGTTGGCCGCACAACTGGTAATCCTCCATCAAATGCAGAGCCACCCAATCAGTACAACCATCGGTATAACCATGGATGGAGAAGTACGCGCGTTTCCCGGTTGAAATTACGTGATAGCGCCTATAATGCAGGCGTTGGTCAATTGCTTTCTGAAAGGCCAGGCCACTAATCAATTTATGCTTAAGAAAATAATAGAAATGCGCTTTACTGCTGCGTTTACTTAAGATAATGCCCTGTTCACGGTCAATCAGCACACTCTGATATTTCCCAAGTAGTGGTTCTTTCTTAAAATCATACAAAGCAAGCAGATCAGCGTTAACCCGATAACTCGAGTCCACTGAAATATAGGGCGTGAGCTCCTTATCTTTCCCAACTTTTTCTCTAAGCAACTCCTTGGAAAAATGGCGGTATTCAGTTTGCTTAGGTAAACCTGGGTAAAGGTGTAAGTCTAAGCCTATGCTGTTAGTCATATTACGATCCTCCGTAAAAAACACTCAATTGTTATTCAACAACCAAGCATAAAATAATATTATGCCTTGGATTATACCCAAACAAAATCCTTTTGCAAAACTAAAATCAAGAATTCAATACAAATTAGCTGCTAAATAGCATTCAAAAACGTTGTCAGAGCAAAGAAAAACACTCAGGAAATAATTTTTTATTTCTGAGCGTTTTTGCTTTTAGAGCAGATTCATCTATGTTATTAAATTACTCTACTATTTAAATTATTTTATTAATATTTTATTTACTATTCAATTAATGTGATATTCATCACAAAATTTAGAAAAATTAATTTAAATAACCAGCTAATTTTTAATTATTAAGCAAATGCCAAATCTCTTTTTGAACTGAACTATCGTTACTTGAACCAATAATTTGGTTTGCTGCAGTTTTAGCACTCGGCAACGCAGTTCCAGTCGCATAACCTCTGCCAGCATACTTAAGCATCCCCACATCATTGCCACTGTCTCCAAAGGAAACCATTTCACGGGATTCAATGCCAAATCTCTTACCCAAATACTTGAGACCAACGGCCTTATTCATCCCTTTGGTTGATATATCAATTGAATCAGCACCACCAGAAACAAAACCAATCTCAGGATGTGCTCTTCTTAATTTAGTTAACATATCCGGCATATCTTTTTCTGGCATGTTAAAGGTCAATTTAAAGATATTGTCATTAAGGTGATCAAAATCTTTTACAACCGTTAATTTCTCAAAATATTTCTTTAAGTCTTTTGCATATGCCTGTCCGTCTTTTTCTCGGACATAAGCACTGACTAATCCTGAAACAACGGCTTTTTGCGGATATTGCTTGGTCAATTTCAACATAACTGACCAATCATGATCAGATAACGCATCATAATGCAACACCTGTCTTCCCTTAGCGACCAGCGCACCATCTTCAGCAACAAAGTAGATTTTTTCGGCAACCTTCGGAAATCTGGTTAATAAATTTTGGTGCTGGTTACCACTGGCAACAACAAATTTAATATTCCGTTCCTGCATTATTTTAAATTCACGCAAAAACAGATCAACATCATATGACTTTTTATCGTTTAACCAGGTACCATCCATATCTGTAGCAATTAACTTTATCATTATTTTTATCCTTTCTTCAGTGTCCTTAAACCTTTAGGGTAATAATTTTTTATAACACCGTTATTCGCGATTTTTCCAAAACTAAAAATTAAATTATGACAACTAATCAATACAAAACCACGAAGATCGCTGTCAACTTTAACCGTTTCACCGTGTAAATAACTCTGATAATTTTCTTGGTTAGGCAAATCGATTACCCGCTCTTGTTTAACCTGCCCCAATACTAAAGCCAATTGGTGCCCTGGTTCAAAGCGTTTCTTCTTTAAGATTCCTAGCTCTAAGCCATTACTTAATATTTTCAGCCCATCTAACTGTTTACCAGTGAGAGCAGGAATAAACACGTGCTGCTTTCTAACTAAAACTCGCTTGGGCCAATCATTAAGTTCACTTGGTAAATTAAATTTATCTAAGATAGCTGCTACTAATTCCTTCTCATCTTTGAATAGTGCAAACTTATTTCTTAATTTTTTCTTTGCCCTATTCTTTCTCTTAATTGGAGCTTTAATCGTCACTCCTGGCATGGTCAACTTAGCAATAAATTGTCCTTCACCAAGTCCGTCTTGCGGCCAGAAGCGCAGAGTATTTTGTAAACCATCTAGGTTCTGCGCCCAATCAAGATGACCGTGGCTAATTTTATCCATTTTTATTGACTTAATTGGCGTAATTACCAAATTAAAGTTCTTCACTAACCAAGCAACAATTTGCTCATCTTCTTCTGGAGAAAAGGTACAGGTTGAATAAATCAACTCTCCACCTGGTCTAAGCATTTTGACTGCCTCTTTAAGAATCTCTTTCTGCCGTTTCTGACAAGTTAAGACATAGTCTTCAGACCAATATTTAATGGCTTCAGGATTCTTCCTAAACATCCCTTCCCCACTACACGGTGCATCCACCAGAATCTTATCGAAAAATTGTAAAAAGTGCGGTGCTAACTTTTCTGGACTCTCACTCGTAATCAAGACATTGCTAACACCCCAGCGCTCAAGATTTTCCCGCAATACTTTCGCACGAGGGCGAGAAATCTCATTAGCGACTAACACTCCTTGTCCCTTTAAATCTTCACCTAAGCCGGTGCTTTTGCCACCGGGAGCGGCACACAAATCTAATACCCTTTCACCCGGCTGCACGTTAGCGACCTTAGCCGGAAACATTGCAGATGGATCTTGTGAATACACGGTACCGCTTACCCATTCTGGATCCTGCCCTGAAACTGCACCATAGTATGCATTAGCAAGATTGGGGACAGGCGCTTTCTTTGAATAAGATATTTTAGTAT
This sequence comes from Lactobacillus acetotolerans DSM 20749 = JCM 3825, assembly GCF_001436775.1. Lineage (GTDB taxonomy): Bacteria > Bacillota > Bacilli > Lactobacillales > Lactobacillaceae > Lactobacillus > Lactobacillus acetotolerans. The sequence continues at coordinate 10,780 of NZ_AYZC01000003.1, read as the reverse complement.
TAAATTTTAATGGGTTAATTCTAAAGGATTTTTTGTTAGTATCATTCATTGCTGTGAACATTTCGTCAGCCTCATCTGTTCCCAACAATTTACGATATTTGTCTTTAAATTCTTTGGGTAATTTAAGCACTATGAGTATCCTTTCGTATTAAACGCAAAATACTAATACCATATACTACTATTATGATGAGCCAGCTAAATAATAACAACCAACCTAAATGATCGGCTTTTGAATAAAACGCACGCCAGCGCAAGAAAATATAAGCGGCAACACCAACTAATAGTTCGACTAGTCCCAGTCTAGCACTCCTATTAATTAACCAATTTCGCAATAAATGCCCGTGCAGGTGAGTTTGCTTAACAGTCCGCCAATTTAATAATGCCAATAGGGCGTTGCATACAGTGGCAATAATCCAAAATAGTAAAATTACCAAAAGTTCACGAATAATAGAAAAGCGGTGAATCTGGTGTTTCTTAACAAAGGACGGCATACGAACCTTAGCCCGATAATGCTTAGCCACCCTATGAATAACTTTGTTAGAACTATCAATAACAATGCGGTAATTATTTAATTTACTTTGAGCAGTCGGTTGGTTAATGCCAGTGGTCAAATAATATTTATTTTGTTCTATTTGGTGGTAGTGTTTCAGAGTACCGATAACTGAATAATATTGGTTGCCCCATATTACATATTGGTTGTTCTGCATTTTGGCAGTTCCCACTTCAGCATTGGGTCCTAATACTGCAAATGAAACCTGCCCCTGAAAATCATCAGGCGAGAAATAACGACCGGATTCAGTGGGCAAACCGATTATGTTATGGTTAGCCCATACTAAAATTTGATTTTTTTCATAATTATTGTCCAAGTGCAACTGAATTTTTTTATGAGGATAATTTTTATTCAAGTATTGTAAAAAGTTTTTAACTGTTTCCTTGCTATCTGTTCGGATATCTCTGGTATTGTTACTTAATCCGTGTGCCTCCAGCAGCTGGTCGGCCTCCCGCGATTGGACGTTAGACAGCATGCTACCGGTTCCAAGAAAGGTTAAAAAGATGATAAAAATTAATAATATTTTTTTATAATTCATGTTTTATCTCATATATTTGTTCATCTATAAAATCATAACTTTTAAAAGAACGGTTAATTTTTCTTAAACTTGAAGAATTAACAAAGTTTTCATTCTCCCAAAATTCCGGTGAATTAGTCGCTCCCTCTTTCTCACCAATAAAAAGCAGGTGACTTTCAGGAGCAAATTTTTTCCATGCTCGAATCACATCCAAATCACTTTTGCCAAAATTGGGTGCCCAGGAACAAAGTATCAAATCAGCATCAGCAAATTTTTTTATTGCGGAAACAGCATCCAGATCAACAACTGGGTAAAATTCCCGCTTTCCTGTAGAGGAAGTTTTAGCCCATTCAAGCGAATCTGTAGCAGTAACCCTGATACCAGCCTCATTTAGCGCTTTCGACCAATAAGCATTGCCTGCCATAATTTCAAGGGCTGAATTGATAGCTAATTCTTGTTTTATTAAAGTTGCCGTTTTCTTATTTGGAAGAGACCAAACACCGTATTTAAGCGATAAAAACTGCCGTAGGCTATTCAATAAATTATTTATAGCCTTTAAATCAACCTTTTGTTCTTCATTTAATCTATCTACCACTTCTTCAAATTGATCCGGCAAAAGCCCCAGTGGTGCAGGAGCAACGGGAAGAACCTCTTGATTTGCAACATGCTCGACTATAGCATTAATTTCTTCAACTTGGTTATGAATCGGGTCATAATTTAATTTCTTATCTAATTGGTTAATTTTCTTTAAAAAATTTGTCATACTTTGCTTACCTATAATGATTTTACCATTCAAAGGGCAAGATTTCAGTTATAATAAAGGGCAGCACGATAAAGGAGAATTTTTATGGCAAACAATTCAAAAAATAAAAAGAATAATGAAAAAGATGAAAGCCTAGGTAAATTTATACTAGACGTCGTCATTATGATGGCAATTATAATCGGTATTTATTATTTATTATTCAGCTTTGTCTTTTCAAATGAAACTGTCTCAGGACCTTCAATGCAGCCTACCTTCGAAAATAACGATCGTTTGATCGCTGTAAGACACTTCCAACCTGAACGAAATAAAGTTGTCATTTTGAAGGCTCCGGATGAACCTGACGCTTTATATATCAAACGAGTTATCGGTCTACCCGGTGACATGGTCACTTCTAAAAATGATAAAATATATGTTAATGGCAAACAATTGCCTGAGCCGTATTTAAACAATCATTATGAAACGGCAGCTCATAAGGAAGGCGAACTTTATACAGCTAACTTTACTTTAAAGAAGCGGGTTCCTAAGGGCAGCTACTTCGTTATGGGTGACCACAGAGATGTTTCTAAAGATTCTCGCTACTTCGGCTTTGTAAAGCGCAGCGCATTACTTGGCGAAGTAAAAGTAAGGTACTGGCCATTTAACCAAATGAAAATTTTTTAATTATTACTGCTCTTTAAATTTAAAAACTTTTTCGCTAAAATTGAACTGTAAGGAGTGTTCGTTATGAATGAACAAGAAGAATTAGCCGACGCAATTATTAATTTTCAAGTAAAGCATCATGTAAATGATACTGACCTTGCATTTGCTAGCCACCTATCCGTAGAAAAGATTCACGCCATGAAAACTGGTGACGGTGAATTCACTAATGAAGAGGTAAATCAGCTTTATGATTACATGGCTGCCAATGCTTAATAATTGATTGTATTTAAAAAGTCTCTCAAAAATTTTTGAGAGACTTTTATTTTTTCTAAAAAATTATTTATCTATCTTAGCTTCAATAAATTTATTAAACAATACGAGGTTTATCCCACCTAATACCAAAATAATGAGTATAAATTCAAGCATTGTGGTATTAAGCGACATATCATTTGTAAGAGCTATCATAGCTACCGACTTAGCAGCAAAATGATTGTCTACGTAATTTTGAAAGCGAGTACTAATCTGAATAAATATATACGAAGCAATGATAACTAAGATTGCCATGGTTAATAGTCGAACCCAAAATGTATTTTTAACAGGGAGAAAATCAACGATTGTCCTAGCAAGAAAGTTAGTGAAACTAACAAACACAAAAATTGTAGTAGCAATTAAAAATAAGAATAAAATCATAGTCAATAATCTGTCTATGAATGGCGGACTATACTGGGTTACTCCCAAAAGATTATTTATTGCCGTACTCATTAAATTCATACTTGGAAACAGTATTAAGAAAGCAAATATAATTTGAATCAAAAAGATATAAGAAAGCAAATATAATTTGAATCAAAAAGATATAAATACATCCAACAATACTAGAAAAGACATTAGCAAAGTAAAATTTAGTATCAGAAATCGATGCTTCTCGCCAAGTTTGACTCAAATTCTCCCTTCATTTTGCCAGCACATGAGCCCGCAAAAGATAATATCTGCAAAGAAAGTTGTGGTTACAGCATTATCAAACAATACACTGCGAATACTTAAAACTGATGTATTCAAATACGGGCTAAAGTAAGCACTCTTATAATTAGTAAATTCAAGTATCGCAAAAATCATAACTGCAATTACTTGAACAATTAAAACTAAATAGACATACTTCCTCTTCTCTTTAAACATATTCTTCGATAGCTGATAAAAGCTGGTCATGGTTAACTCCTTCTTTTTATTTATCATCCTTAATTATTTTGTTTAGCTTCAACAAATTTACTAAAAATAAATGTATTAACGAGCAATATTATCAAATCAAATCCAAAATACTCTAAAATAACTCTTCTTAAGTTAATATCAGCAGCACTTGCTACACCATTGTAAATATCAACTATCGGTCCAATTGAATTGATAATCTTATATAATAGCCAACTAATAATAATTATTAAAAGAAAACGAATAAAATTTACCGCAATCGTACTTTTAATTCCTGGTAAGAAATCGATTAACGACCTACTACTAAAATTCAGGAAACTAACAATAAGGTAACATGATAAGCCAAACAAAATAACTAAGAGTGCCCAGTTAAAAAGATATTCCCAATTCCAGCTAGCCATATCTTTAATAAAATTCTGGAAGCTATAATTAAAAGCTTTTCGTATTCCTTTTGAACATACAAATGTCATTAAAAATAAAATTGTAATTTCTAAAAGGTTTAAAAAAAGTAAATAGAAATAGGATATAAAAGAGCTTAAACTATTATCTAAATAAAACTTTGAATCACTGATCGCTGCTAAACGCCAAGTTTGGCTACGATTAATTTTTTCATTTTGCCAGATACTGATTAATAAATAAACTATATTTGCAAAAGGGAAAGAAATTATAAAAGCTTTAGTTAATGCTAACAAAGATCGGTTAATAACAGTTGGATCGCTGCCACCAATAACGTCACCGGTTTCATTCTTCAAAAAGAAAAATAAAGCTCCAAAAATTACTGAAATAAATTGAATAAGAATTATTGTATGAACCCAATAACTTTTTTTCTTAAAAAATTGTAAAAACAAACTACTGGATTTAGTCATTACTTATCATCATCCTTAATTATTTTGTTTGGCTTCAACAAATTTATCAACCAGTCCAACGTTAATAGAACCAAATACAACATCAAAAATCAGGAATTCTATTAACAACCTAGCCATGTACCAGACGTCATTTCCGTTGCCAATTTGGGAAGAAAACATGGTATCTTCAGGTAATACCTGTAATATTTCGATTATTAACCAGCAAATAAGACCAATTAAAATTAACCGAACGAGGCCAACAACAAATCTGCTGGACATCCCAGAAAGAAAGTCAATAATTGAACGCGTACTAAAGTTAAAGAAACTAACCGTGATATAAAAAGCTAGGCTTAATAAAATAAAGAAAACGAAGCTTTCGAGTACTAAAGTCCAATTAATTGAAGACCAAGCCATATTTATCCAAATATCATCTTTTGTAAGGTGACCAAATCCAGTATTAATTGCATGCCGAAATTGTCCTGAAATCGAATAAGAGAGACCAACAAGTAAAAGACAACTGATCACTTGCAACACAAACAAGTACATATAAGCTACAAATGAACTCAAAGTATTATCTAAATAAATTTTCCCAGCACTCATTGGTGCTAACCGCCATGTTTGACTGCGATTAATCTTTTCATTTTGCCAACTTGTGATGATTAAGTAAATAAATTCTGCAATAAAACTAGTTCCAATAATCAATGCAATTACTGCCATTAAAAAACCGATCAAACTTTTAAAAGTTGATTTAAATATAAAGAAAAATGAAATTACTAAAACTGTTGCTAGCTGAATCATAAAAATAAAATAAGTGGTTTTACTCTTCTGTTTGAAAAGCTGTGAAAATAAGCGGTTAAAATTTACCATTATTCGTCCTCCTCATCTTCATAAAGTCCTTCATAGTATTCTTCAATACTCTTATGATGAGCACGAATTTCGTCAGCCGACTTATGTGCAAAAACTGTCTTATCTTTTAAGACGACAACTTCATCGAGCAAAGTCGCAATTTCATTTACAAAGTGATCAGAGATTAAAATTGTAGCTTTTTCATTTTTCCATAAAATAATCGAATTAATAATCTTTTTACGAGCCATTGCATCAATCCCACCAAACGGTTCATCCAATAAATAAAGGTCAGCTTTACGAGCAAACGTTAAAGCAATTATTAATTTCTCTTTCATCCCGCGAGACAACTGGCTTAATTTCATTTCTGGATCTAACTTCATAAATTGCCGTAATCGTTCAAACGAATTCTCATCAAAATCTTGAAAAATATTTCGATAAAATTGAACAACGGCTTTGATCTTTGTCGAATCACTAAATCCAGTTAAGCCGTCTGTAAAGGCTAATTTTGCCTTCCTGTCAGCTTCTTTTTTCGATCCGTCTATTGATACTGATCCCCTATAGTTTTTAGCCATACCGCTAATTACCCGCATCAAAGTGGTTTTACCAGCACCATTCTCCCCTAAAAGAGCAACAATCTTTCCAGGTTGCAAATTTAAATTTACGTCATCCAAAATAACTTTCTGATTTTTCTTATAAGTTAAATCTTTAACTGCTAATAGATCTTCCATTATTTTCACCTTACTTCAAATAGTCTTTAAGTATTGAAACTATCTTATCCTTTTCGACCCCAAGCTTATTCATATTCTGAACAAACTCACTTAATTCATTATCAATTAATTTCTTTTTAGTTTGAGCAAGTAATTCGGTATCCTTAGTAACAAAATTTCCTTCACCACGCTTGGTATACAAAATTCCCTGCTCATTCATCTGTTGTAGAGCCCTTTGAACGGTATTAACGTTAACCGTTAATTCAACGGCTAATTTACGTACAGAGGGTATCTTTTTACCGGCTTTCATTTTGCCCATTACAACTTGCCTATAAAGATACTGCTCTATCTGAAGATAAATGGGAATATTATCTTTGAATTCCACGAACTCACCTTCCATCTTTACTGTATTATTTATCTAGCACACCTATATAATAACCTATTTGTACTATGTATAGCAATAATTTTTTGAAAGAATTTAAATGTTTCACCATGTGCTTTTTGCTTAATTATGGAAAATAAAAAAGTACTAATCCATTAATACCAATGGATTAGTACATCAAATTCAAATAATATGCTATAGGTGCATAACTTTTTCTAGTAATTGCCAAGGCGTTTGAACCCTATTACCAAAGGATTTTAATCTTTTAAATTTATTAGGAAAAGCTGCATTTTTAGTCAATTTTGTTTCACTACTTATTCTCTTCGGCGTTAATTTCAGCCATCTTAAGCATGACGTCTACTACTTTGTACATCGATTCCAAAACAGTATATTCATAACGGCCATGCATATTCTCCTCACCTGCAAAGATATTAGGGCAAGGCAATCCCATATAAGTCAACTGTGAGCCGTCCGTACCGCCACGAACCGGATCTTCATTAATAGTTAGCCCCTCTGCTTTATAAGCTTTTCTTGCCAAATTAACAACGTCCATGTGTTTTTTCAATTCATCAGCCATATTGTAATATTGGTCCCACATCTTGAGCTTAAGCCTATCAGTACCAAATTCTTTATTCATTTTAGCAACGATATTCTTTACTAAGTTCTTCCGCTTTTCGAGACCATCACGTTTAAAATTACGGATAATGTAGTCAAGGTGCGCATGATCAACTGTACCTTGAAAATTCATCAAATGGTAGAAGCCTTGCAATCCGTCCGTGTGTTCTGGAACTTCGTCTTGTGGCAGTTGATTTTGGAAGTTAATTCCAACCTGAATCGCATTAATCATTTGTCCTTTAGCCTGTGCAGGGTGAACATCGACACCTTGAATATCCAAGCTGAACTGAGCAGCAGAAAATGTCCCCCAGTCTAACTTACCGGGTGCTTCGCCATCAACAGTAAAAGCAAAATCGGCACCAAAATCTTTAACATCAAAGTGTTCAGCTCCCGTACCGATTTCTTCATCTGGAGTAAATGCAAGTCTAATCTTGCCGTGTTTAATCTCAGGATGTTTTAACAAGTATTCTGCAAAAGTAATCAGTTCGGATACACCACACTTATCGTCACCACCAAGAAGAGTATCACCAGAGGCAGTAATGATTGTCTGCCCCTTATAATTCTTTAAATGCGGGAAAATCTTGGGATCCAAGTAAATGTCTGAATCGCCCAACTGAATCTTAGACTTACCGTCATAATTTTTGTGAATCTGTGGTTTAATATTTTCTGAATTAAAATCAGCCGTATCACAATGTGCTAAAAAGCCCATAACTGGAACTTTATAATCAACATTTGAAGGAATTTCTGTCACAACACAGCCAGACTTTTGATTATAATGAATATCACTCAAGCCCACCTGCTCAAGGTCTTTCATAATAACGTTCTTTTGAAACCTTTCTTCTCTTTCCGTCGATGGGAAGCGTTTTGCATGCTCATCTGAACGTGAATTAACCTTCACATACTTTAAAAATCTTGGTAATAAATTTGGATATTCCATTTTTTCTCCTTTATTTAAAATAAATCTTGAAACGGGTTGGTAGACACTTCAGAAAGCTCAACCCCAATATTCCAACCATTTTCTTTATTCCACTTCTTAAGTAAGTCAAACATCTTATACTTAAATATCTTTTCGGTATAGTGGCCCGGATCAACAACTGTTAAACCTGAAGAAATCATGTCGTGACCTACATGATAATAAACATCCCCGGTAATAAAAGCGTCAACCTTCTCATCAATTGCCTTATGCCAATACTTGCCACCATCACCACAAATAAATGCAACAGTAGAGACTGGCTTCTTATTATCTGCTGTAATCAAACGGGCCATTTTAATCTTCATTTTAGCTTTAACATAATATGCAAAATCATAAGCTGTCATAGTTTTAGGCAATTTACCTCTGCGACCAATTGCAATCCCGTCGTCATCAAGGCAAAATGGCTCAACATTGCTTAAACCTAATTCTTCAGCCTGCCAATCAGCCGAACCATTTTTAGCTTTATCAGAATTGGTATGAATTGAATAAACAGTAATTCCATGCTTAATCAACTCACCATACATGCGATTTTGGGGATTACCAAAGTCCAAATTATGGGCCGGACGAAACATCACAGGGTGGTGACTAATGATAAAATCAACACCCTTTTTAACTGCTTCATCAACAACCTGCGGACGTACATCCAGAGTAGTCATAACTTTGGTAACGTCTTGACCCATCGAACCAATTTGTAAGCCAACCGGGTCGCCCTTACTTGCAATTTCTTCTGGGAAATCTTTGCGTGAACGAGCAACTATATCCTTAACTTTTGTCATTCAATTCTCCTTCAATTAATTTTATTTCCTGCTTTACCTGGTTAATATGTTGCAGATCTTTTTTCTTGGCCTTATTCAAATCCAGCAGTAATTTCTTATGATAAGCTAACTGATTTTCCCATTTTTGATAAAAAATAGAATTTTTTTCTTTTAAAATGTATGGTCCAAAAAGAATTTTTTTCTCACTTAAGTTGATTCTTTTTTTAACTGCTCTGGCTTTAATCAATTCATAAGTGTGGCCAGATTCTACTATAAGCTTTTCCGTTACTATTTGATACTTATGCCCCATCAACCATTTTCTTACACCAGGCTCACCTATATTAGGTTCTAAGATCAAAGTTTTAAAGCAAAAATGCTTATTCCAAGCATCGTCCAAAATATCAGTTATGAGTTTGCCACCCATCCCTGCAATCACTACCGTATCAATATCATCGTTGTGATTAACGGTGCTTAATCCTGGCCCTAACCTCGTTTCGATCTTACCTTGCAAACCTGCTTCAGCAATATCATTCTTAGCATTTTGCAGCGGCCCCTTGGCAATATCGCTGGCAATGGCATAATTAATTTGCTTATTTTTAACCAATTCAATTGGTAAATAAGCATGGTCGGTTCCAATATCAGCTACCCTGCTTCCCGGCTCAACCATTTGGGCTAAAGTATTTAAACGTAAATTCATTTTATCCTCACTTTGTTCGTGTAACCAAATTTTAGCATATTAATAAGTAACTTTGCCGGTAATCTTTGGTATAATCAGAAAATAGAAAGCTGGTATTTTATGAATCGCACTGAACCTGTGACATTAACAAATATGTGCATGGTAACCAGAGGAACAGAAATTTTAGTTATTAAAAGGAATGATCCGGCCTGGCCAGGTTTAACTTTTCCCGGCGGTCACGTTGAGGCCCACGAATCCTTTCATGACTCTGTCGTTCGCGAACTAAAAGAAGAAACTGGTTTGACAATTAAAAAGCCCAAATTAGTCGGTGTAAAGCAATTTTATGATGACGATGACCATCGTTACCTTGTCTTCTTTTATACCGCCCATGATTTTTCTGGAAAATTAAAAGCCTCAAATGAGGGGCAGTTATTCTGGATGACTAAAGATGAATTACAAAAGCAAAAACTCGCCTACAACTTTGAGAGGGACTTACCTGTTTATTTTAATGATAACTTAAGTGAGCATATATTAGATGGTAAGCGAGATGAACTTTTCTAATGAAAAAAAGAAATAAATTCTTATTATTTTTAGCGATAATTATCCTGGTTGTAGTTGCTACTATTCCGCTTTGGCAGAAGAAAACAAGTAGCCACTATAAAACTACTAGCAGGGTCACCCAAATCAGGAAAGTAAGCAAACACAAAAAGCACAAAGCAACCTGGGGTTATCCTTTTAAACGCTTATATGAAAAAAAGGTCAAGTTTAAGAGTGGTCAGAAATTTGGTGAAACCGACGTTATTCGCCGTCCGGACAAAAATAGCTACTTCCATGATGGTTACGATTTTGGCTTCTCAGAAGTCGGCCATTCCCCTGTCTTAGCTGTTCATAATGGAATTGTGCACCGGGTTCATTTCAAACCAGGAATGGGTCTATATGTTTGGGTTATTAGTAAAGATGGTTACGTAGAAATTTACCAAGAAGGATTCGTCAACGATACCGATATCTACGTTAAGAAGGGGCAAAAAATTAAACGCGGACAGAAAATCGGCCGTTTAACAGGATCGCATTTGCATTTAGGAATTACCAAAACAAATAAACATTATATCAACAAACATGGAGATCCATGCGGTAACTGGTGGAAGAATGATGGTACTTGGCTCAACCCAATGAAAATCATCTCAACTGATATAAACAAGAAATAAAAATAAATTATCAAAAAAAGGAGAGTTACAAATTGTAACTCTCCTTTTAGTGGCTCTATAATTTTTCCTGTTGATGACTTATCAATATGATAAGCTGTTAACAGGTT
>NZ_AYZC01000029.1 GCF_001436775.1 Lactobacillus acetotolerans DSM 20749 = JCM 3825 | reverse complement strand
GGCATTCACATATTGGACACTCAAATTAGCTTCTGCATCAGCTTTATAGTAGAAGGTGAACTCTGGCTGCGTAGTAGCACCTTTGATTAACTCATAACTTTGCTTATCCGGGTTAGCTATGGTGTAGCCGTCTGGAGCCTTCTGCTTTTCATCAGTACCACTAGCAGTGACAGTATCACCATAATATCCACCTAACCAGTAATCATTAACCTTTATATTTGGAACCAAATCAGTCGTTGGGGTACCATCTTGATTTTCCAAGTAATGCAGAACATGAACTGCATCTTTATTGGTGCCATCATCTGGGACATTATCTCCAGCTACATAGACATTAACAGTGTAATCTTGATCTGTGTATTTAACGCTGCCATCATTCTTTGGCTGCGTCTTGCCATTCAGTTCATCACTGGTCTTGGCATAATGGTAGCCGGCTGGAATATTGGTCTTGATAAAGCTATTACTATCAGTCGGATCAAACGGCTTGTCCATATAACCAGCTGGTGCTTTTACTGCCTTGCCAACATCTTTGCCGGTTCTGGCATTCACATATTGGACACTCAAATTAGCTTCTGCATCAGCTTTATAGTAGAAGGTAAACTCTGGCTGCTTAGCAGCACCTTTGGCTAATTCATAACTTTGCTTATCTGGGTTAACTATGGTGTAACCAGTTGGTGCTTCTTGTTTAACATCGTCACCACTGGCATTGACCGTATCACCATAATGTCCACCTAACCAGTAATCACTAACTTTTATACCTGGTACCTTATCGGTAGTCGGTTTATCGTCCTGACTTTCTAGGTAGTGCAGTACGTGGACTGCATCTTTATTGGTGCCATCATCTGGGACATCATCTCCAGCTACATATACTGGTACTGTATAGTCTTGATCCGTATATTTAATACTGCCATCATTCTTCGGCTGGGTCTTACCATTCAATTCATCACTGGTCTTGGCATAGTGATAACTGTCTGGAATATTTGATGTGATAAATGAATTGGTATCAGTTGGATCAAATGGCTTGTCCATATAACCATCCGGTGCTTTTAACGCCTTACCAACATCTTTGCCTGTTCTGGCATTCACAAATTGAACACTTAAATGAGCTTCTTTATCAGCCTTGTAGTAGAAAATAAACTCTGGCTGCTTAGTTGCATTCTTAACTAACTCATAACTTTGCTTCTTCGGGTTAACTATGGTGTAACCAGTTGGTGCTTTTTGCTTTTCATCAGTACCACTGGCAGTGACGGTATCACCATAATATCCACCTAACCAGTAATCATTAACCTTTATACCTGGTACCTTATCGGTAGTCGGTTTATTGTCTTGACTTTCCAAATAGTGTAGGACGTGAACGGCATCCTTATTAGTACCGTCATCTGGTACTGGATCTCCAATTACGTATACAGGAAACTCCTGATTTGATTTCTTTAAAGTTACTGTACTTGGATCATTTTGCTTATAACTAGTTTGAGGATTATTGGCCAAGTTAATTTTATCTAGATCAGTTTGTTCGACATAGCTATATCCAGCTGGCATACCATCTGTCTTTAAATCTAGTTTATCACCGTAACGAGTATCAGTTGGTTGCGTACCGCTGGTTATTGTGTCTCCATTCTTAGCATTTATCCACTTAATAGAAATATCAGTTAATGGATTTCCAACTACATAAACATTTATTGTATTAGTGCTAATTGTTGAGTATTCCGTACTAACCAGCTGTTTGTTTCCATGTAATTCAGCGGTAGTTTTCGCATACTTATAACCATCTGGTATATTATGAGTAATATTAGTATCAAAGTTAGGATCACTTGGAGTTAAATTTAAAGTTGTATTATTAGGTCCTGTTACTTGAGCAGTACCAACAGAAATATTATGTTTCACATTGATAAAAGTAATATTAACAACACCATTAGGTGTTTTATACCAAGTGCCGACATGATCTTTACCATCTGCTATATTAGTACCTTGAGTAGGATCAGCATTTTTATACCAAGTTGAGCCACCAGGTAATTGAAGATCAGAATCGGATAATAATTTAGTTTACTCACCTAAAGTTAGCTTTTCCAAACCACTTCTTTGGAACATAGAATCCATATTAGTAACATTATTAGTATTAAAATTAGAAATATTTAAACTTGTTAAATTGTTAGTATCTTCAAACATCTCATGCATATCAGTAACGTTACTTGTATCAAAACTAGATACATTTAAACTTGTTAAACCCATATCACCAGCAAACATTTCATACATACTAGTAACATTGCTAGTATTAAAGTTTGAAACATCTAAACTTGTTAATGCAGGAACACCATTAAACATCTCACTCATATTAGTAACATTACTAGTGTCAAATTTAGATACATCTAGACTTGTTAAATTAGAATCACTTTCAAACATTTTACTCATATTAACGATATCATGAGTATCCAATTTATCTATACCAGTGATGTCTTGTAAAGTACTCAGTGCCCAAGTATATTGGTCCAAACTAAATAACTCCGTTGCATCTCCATTAGCTACCGTAACTTTTCCATTAATTATTATATGTTTAACTTTAAAGCCATCGGGAAGAACTGATGTCCAATTATTATTAATTTCTCCAGCCGATATAGTTACAGTTTGAGTTGTTGTATCCCAACTAATATTATTATTAACTGCTGGTGTTCCCAACAACATAATAATGTTCTGAGTAGCCTGAATTAATTCAGGCGCTGTAATAGTTGTAATATCAGTAGCTGGTGTTTTATTTGGATCAGTTGTTGGATTGTCAATACTTGGATTTTTATTAATATCTGCAGATGTATTATTATTAACATTTAAAGTAGTTAAAGCTGCCACATTAGCATCTGCTTTTGTTTCAGCTTTATTTTTATTGTTTTGATCTACTTCTAAGGCAGCAGAGTTCATGGCTGTTTGCATCGTATTATACTTTGCCATTAACTCTTTACCAGTTTGGATGGCATCCCGTAATTGCTTTTGTTTTTCGACCGTCATTTGGGTAAATTTGTCTGAATTTACGTAAGCATCACCTTTATCAATGGCACTTTGTAAATCAGAAGCTGCTGTAGTTAATGCATCATCTTTTTTAGGTGCAGCTGGTGTCTTCTCTGCTGAAGTTAAAGTTGCAGTTGATGTTTTATCACTTTTTGCATCAGCCTGATCTTGATCATTTTTACCAGCATTTGTATCTTGAGCTGGTGTCTTGGCGGCGTTATCCTTTGCATCTGCATTCTTAACGTCAGTGAAGAACATGGATAAGCCAGGAAAAGTACTCAAATCTGGCTTTGACGTTTGCTTTGCAGCAGCTGGTTCAATTTGGGTAGAATCCTCCATCTTATCAGACTGTTCACCGTTAATCTGTTCATCTGACTGCTCGGTAGTTGGCCCTTGAGCAGCATTAGTATTATTGGACTCTGCTTGATTATTCTGCAGAGCAGTTGATTGATCAGCAGCTTTTTGTTGCTTATCGGCATTTACATTATCAACTCTGTTTTGAGCTTTTGGCTCATTAGTTTGGAAAAATAAAGTTAAACCTGGGAAGGTACTCAGATTTGACTTTTCATTAGAATCAGAAATAGCACCCGTGTTACTTGCACTGGTGCTATTATTTGCTTCATTATTCCATTTTGTGGCAGTGTTAGCTGTCTGATCAGTTGAGGATGCAGTATTATTCTTATTTACATCTTCAGTTGATGGAGAGTGTAATACCCCCCCCCCCTACAGTTTTAGGGGTTTGGTCCTTATTTACTAATTCTTGTTTATCTTGCTTTATTGGATTAATTGTCTCAGCTTTAACTGATTGTGCAGTTATCCCTAAAACTAAAGCCTAAGAGTACAGAAGCTGCACCGACAGCTAATTTACGAATGGAGAAGCGGTCTTTTTTAGCCTGCAACTCCATTTTTCTTAATCGTTCTTTGAAATTATTTTTTCCTAACATACATACATCCTCATATAATTAAAAATACTTTTTAATCTATATTTACAATAACAATCTTATAGCTCTACTGCAATAAAGTAAATATTAAACTATGCATGTAATTGGTTTGAACCAATTCTGTAACTAGGCAATTGCCACAGCATAAGCAACCATAATCAGCTAATTTAAAATAACCAAAAATATTTTATAAAACAAAAACGTTAATTAATCATCCCTTACAAATGATCAACTAACGTTTTTATCTTACCTATTCAAATTCACAAATGTATTAAAGCGCATATAACGATAATGCACACGCATATTGGATACCTCAAACGGTGTCCCATCGTCTAAGAAGAAGATACCTTCCATGACACCGACTGGTTCATTTGTCTTCAGCTTCATTTCATCCTGATCTTCCTTACTGGATGGTTCAACCGTAATATTCAAGAATGACTTGGTCACAATTTTATTCTGCTTATCTTCCAAATAATTAAACAGTGAACTCTGCAAGTCCTCTGGCTTTAATTCAGGCACTATCTTAATTGGCAAATAACCTGTTTCAATTAAAAATGGTTGTTCATCTAAAAAACGCAAGCGTTTAAATTCATACACAAAATCATTTTCATTCAGAAATAGATCCTGAGCAATTTCCTTAGAAGTCTTAACAACATGGAAATCCAGCAGCTTAATTCGCTGCTTCTTACCGGGGACCTTAACACTATCGGTTAATCCTAAATTAGAGCCTTCGTAACGAAACATCGCCCGATTTTTTAAATAAAGCGGATTGATAAACGTACCGCTGCCCCGCTTCTTGAAAACAATTCCTTGTTCAGCAAGCAGGTTCAACGCACGCTTCATCGAAGAACGGCTAACTTGATAGTGTTCAGCTAAGCTGCGTTCATCAGGAAGCCGCATCCCCTTATAATTACCTTTTAAAATATTCTGCTTTATATCGTGCATCACTGTACGATAAACAAAGTCTGCCATTTGATTACCCTACTTATCCGCTCTACTAATTGCATCTACAAACCAATCTGCAAATACTTTTTGTTTAATTTTAACCCCAACATTTACGTTAGCCGACTTACCAAAGAAATGATCAAAGTCTATCACCGATGCACCATAAGTAGCTGAACTTTTAGTATCAACAGTTACATATGCCGGTTTAAAAGTATACATTTGTGGTTTTAACAGCATTCCTGCAGCTAGCGCATCATAAATTTCTCGACCATTGTCCTTAGTTTCATCATGCAAATTTGTCAGAATACTATAGAGCATATTGCCGACTCTGCCCAACTTCTGCACTCTTTGCATTGTAGCATTCGTAACATAGGCTTGTTGTCCTAACTCTAACGGGGCAAGGTAAATTTTGAGACCACTGGTAAACACAATTTGAGCGGCTTCAGGATCTCCTGCAACATTATACTCACCATAAGGACCCCAGTTACCACGGCCGATGGCTCCACCCATAATAACCAGCTTCTCAATTTTATCTAAGTCTTCAGGAAACTGCCTGAAATACAAGGCAAAGTCAGTGGCTGGCCCAATCTGCATTAAAGTTACTTTTTCATCACTATTAGTAACCACTTCATGAATTGCGGCTGCAGCCAAACCAGATTTTAATAAACCTCTATCTGCTTTTGGAAAGTCATAACCATCCATCCCAGATTTGCCATGAATATCTGAAGCATCGATTGCAGGTCGGAGCAGCGGCATTTTCGCACCACCAACAACCGGAACCTTTGTGTGCAAGAAAGTTTCCAGTTTCAGTGCATTATTTAAAGTCTTCTCAAGTGCTACGTTGCCCCAAGTAGCGGCAATTAATTTAACGTCTAATTCTGGAGCGAACAAAGAAATAGTAATCGCGACCGCATCATCTATTCCTGGATCCGTGCTTATAATTAAGGGCTTTTTAGTCATTAGTCCTTCTTCTTATCTTCAATTTTACCGTTGCTGTGAGCAATAATTACCTCATCACACATGCCAAGAAAGAGCCCATGTTCAACCACGCCGACGGTATGATCTAAGTAATCGGCCAAACCATGTGGTACCGGTATCGGATCAACAGCTAAATCAATAATATAGTTGCCATAATGAGTAACAAAGCGCTTGCCGTTATCCATTCGCCATTGTGGTTTTAATCCTTCTGCCTGAAAACGACGGAAGTTTTGTTCACAGGAAATGGGCAGAACTTCAACCGGAAGTGGGAAACCACTTAATCTGTGGACAAGTTTAGATTCATCAACAATCCAAATAATCTTATTAGAATTAATAGCAACATTCTTCTCAAGCGTTAAGGCGCCGCCACCACCTTTTATGCCGTCGAAATTGTCAGCAACCCGGTCAGAACCATCAATTGTAAGATCGACGTGGTCAATATCAGACAACTTACCAACTTTAAAGCCCCAACTTTCAAGTTGTTTCTTGCTTCTACTTGAGGTTGTTACCATGGCCTTTAACTTTAAGCCGTCTTCTTTTCTTCTTTTACCTAATGCATCAATAAAGAAGGCAACAGTTGAACCGGTACCAACACCCAAAATCATGCCAGATTTGACCATACCAGCTGCTTTAATTGCAGCCTCTTTTTTTAATTCATCTTGTTCTTGCTTATTCATTTTACTTGCTCCTCATTAACTTTTTTACTTCTTTAATCGTCGGAATCGATGGTTGGGCACCTAAATGCTGAACCGTAAGTGAAGAAGCACGACTGGCAATCTTTGCGGCTTCTTCCAAGTTAGACAGATCATTTTTTAGCATACTTACAAAATAACCAATGAAAGTATCACCAGCAGCTGTTGTATCAACTGCCTTAACTCTAAAAGCTGGCACTAACTTTTCAATGTCTTTGGCTGACAGATAAGAGCCTTTGGCTCCGTAAGTAATCACAACGTCTTTTACGCCTAAAGCTTGTAAACTTGCTGCATTTGTAGTTAAGTCACTTGGACTAGTAATTTTAGTACCGGTGATTACAGCACTTTCAGTTTCATTCGGCGTAATTATATCGGTCAAATTTAGTAATTCTTTAGGTATTTTTTTAATTGCTGGAGCCGGATTCAAAATTGTAGCCTTACCAGCATCTTTTGCAATCTTAAAAGCCTCGATCGTTGTTTTAACCGGTGTTTCAAATTGAGCAATTACACAGTCAGCACTTTTAATCACATCTGCAGCATTATCAATATCTTTTGCGCTTAATTGATAATTAGCACCATGATCAATAACAATATCGTTCTGCCCTGCTTCATTCAGAGTAATATAAGCATGGCCAGTTTTAGCGTTAGCGGTCTTTTGCACATAATTGGTATCTACACCGTACTTGGTTAGCTGTTCAACCATAAATTTGCCAAAACTATCTGTACCAACGCGACTAATGAAATGTACTTGTGCGCCACTTTTAGCAGCCGCAATTGCCTGATTGGCACCTTTGCCACCGCCAGCTTCAGATACAGATCTGGCGTTAATGGTTTCCCCTGGTTTAGGAAAATTCTTTACGTGTAAAGTGGTATCAACGTTACTTGATCCAATAATGACTATATTTTTCATAGCTGCCCTTCTTTTCAAAGTAACTTTCTAAATCAAATTAATTATAGCAAAAAGCAATTAATTTAGCCTGCGAAGGTGAAAAATTACAAATAAAAAAGCCATCCTCACAAGAGAATGGCTTCATCAATTCATTAGTTATCAGAATTTGATATAGAATTTTTAATTATTCCTATATCTTCTTCCTCCGTTTTCAACATTGCTTTTTTAGTTTTCAATGTAGAAATATCGTAAGAAGGACTTTTAATTTCAAAAGGTACTTTTCCTTGAATCAAAAATTGATTTAAAGCTAAATTAATATAATCATTCATCGATAAACCAATCTGCGAAAACCTTTTTTCTAATTCTTTCTTTTTATCCTTATCTAACTTGATAATAATTTTATTTTCAGTCAAAGGATCACCTACTATTTATTTTAATAAATCCTGATTTTAAATAACTATTCCTGTATAATTATATTTTGTAGAGAAGTTAAGACGGTGGCGCCCAAATAAAGTGAGGTGATGCTTATGGTTCAATCCTATAAGCAACTTAAAATCCTAACGAAAGGAGGGCGCAGTTGTGTCTGTATCAGACGCAATACAATTAATGCTAATTTTCGGCACTTTCGCCGTTAATTTAATTGCATTAGTTGTTGAACTGATAAAAGATTATCGGCGAAAAAAATAGCTGTCCTTAACTTTGGACAGTTGGCAGCTATTTTTAATTTACTCTAATTACTTAGCATCAATATTAGGTGCCTTGTTAATTTCAGCTGACATCATCCAAATACGCTTTTCAATTGCAGTATGGAAGCCAGTGAACATATCGTTAGTAGAGTAGTCCCCTTCTTCATCACTAACTTCGAGGCCTTTTTGATAAAGATCATCCAAATAGTGATAACCGTCAACTATCTTGCCATAACGCTCATCAATAGTTTCGTTCCAGTTGCCTTTTTCATCCTTAATCTTAGTCTTTGCGGCAATTTCACTAAGGGTCGAAACAGGTGAACCGTCTAAAGCAATCAAACGCTCTGATACTTGATCAAGTTGATCAGCTAATTCATCCATTACATCATCTAAGTATGGGTGCAACTTCAAGAAACGGTTGCCTCTCATGTACCAGTGGTGTTGGTGAACAATCATGTGCATTTGCGTTAAATCTGCAACTAATTGATTTAATACTTCTTTAGTTTTTGGATATTTCATCTAAAAAGCCTCCTGTTAAATAATCATTACACCCTCATAGTAGCAAAATAATGTTATTAATACTAAAGAAATGCTTATTAATTTATGACGTACAAATTACAGATACTTCTTCTGTAAGTGATTAGCGTACTTTGATAAGCAGAAACATACGATAAAGTACATTACCGCAATGATTAAGTACATCGGAATCAAATAAGATGTGTTTTGGCTATAAATAATCTGTGCATGATAAAGCAGTTCTGGTAAGACGATAATTGTTGCCAATGAAGTATCCTTAATCAGCGAAACAAATTGTGACAAAATGGCTGGGACCATGTTTCGAATAGCTTGCGGCAAAACAACGTGAATCATCGCTTGTACATAAGTCATACCGTTAGAACGGGCGCCTTCCATCTGCCCTGTTGGAACTGAATTAATCCCGCTACGAACAATTTCGGATAACATTGCTCCTTCAAACACAACTAATGCAACAATCGATGCTATCGTTGGATTGGCAATTAAGCCTAATTTAGGCAAGCCAAAATATGTAAAGAAGATTATCAACAGCAGTGGTAAGTTACGGATAATATCAACTACGAAGCCAACAGCAGCTGAAAGATACTTGATCTTCATATAACGAACTAAGCCACAAATTAAGCCCAAAATAAAACTCAAAATAATTGAAATTACTGAAACATAAATCGTTACCCACAATCCTTGCAATAAGAAGCGGATATCAATCCATGAATATGCATGAATAAAAGTTTCCATTTTTTAGCCTCCTATGCAAGTCTTTTTTCTAAGTGACGCATGTAGTAACTGAGCGGTAAAGTCAAACCTAAGTAGAAAACGCCGACAATAACGTACGTTTCGATTGTTTGAAATGATGAAAAGGCAACAATATCGCCCTGGTACATCAAATCAAAACCAGCGACAAAGGCTAAGACAGATGAGTTTTTAATCAAAGTAATCATCTGGTTGCCCAATGGCGGAATAACAATTCTAATGGCTTGAGGCAAAATGACGTACCGCATCGCCTGTACGTAAGTCATACCGTTAGAAAGTGCGCCTTCCATTTGCCCGTCACCGACAGAATTAATTCCAGACCGAACTGTTTCTGCAATAAAGGCTGATGTATAAAGGGCTAAGCCAATTGTACCAGCAGTAAATCCGGAAACTTTAACCCAGAATTGGGGAATGATTAAGTAAAAAATCATCGTAATAACCAACAAGGGAATATTACAAAAAATTTCAATATAAATATGAGCTATGGCCCGACCAATTTTAGGAGGTGCAACTTCTAGCAATGCGAAGAATACTCCTAAAATTAAGCTGAAGAACATGGCAATTAAACTACACAAGATGGTATTGCCAAAACCAGTGATAAATTCAGACCAATAACCTGTTAAAATTTGCCACATTTATTCTTCCACTTCCTTAATGTTAAAACCTTTAACTCCTTTGAACCACTTACGAATTAACCGATTATACGTACCGTTCTTCTTAAGTTCATCTAGAGCTTTATTAATATGCTTCACCATTTGGGTTTGTCCCTTATTAACGGCAATCCCATAAGGCTCATTTGTGAAATTACTACCAGCTAACTTATAACCTGGGTTCTCACTCGCAATTCCCGCTAATAAACCACTATCAGTAGTCATAGCCACACCTTGGCCTGCTTTAAGTGCAGAAAATGCCTGGCCATAATCACCATATTCCAAAACTTTAGCTTTAGGGGCATATTTATGAACATTGGCAACCGCAGTAGTACCTTTAACCGCAAGCACGGTCTTATTATTCAGTTGCTGCACAGTCTTAATCTTGCTGTTGTCAGGTACAAGAATACCTTGACCCGCCTTAAAGTATGGCTTGCTAAACAATACCTGCTTTTGCCGGTCTGGTGTAATTGTCATCGTTGCCATAAGAACATCAACATTGTTGTTCTTAAGCAAAGGAATTCTTGTATTAGCAGTAATTTTGGTTAATTTAGCGTGCCCATTTTCACCGAGCATTTGTTTAGTTATGGCATTAGCCAAGTCAATTTCAAAACCTTCAACCCTGCCGGTTTTAATACTCATCAAACCAAAAAGGCGTGTATCTGCTCTTACACCCCAAACAATCGTGTTATCTTGCTTTACCTTTTGGTAGGTATTTTGTTTTTTATTTCCACAAGCTGCCAAAGTAAAGGCCAGGAAAAAGATTATCGGCAAAAGAAGAAATTTTTTAAATTTTCTCATTATCTTCACCCTAATCTTTAGAAATAATTTTACTTAAGAATTGCCGTGCACGGTCAGTATCAGGATGCTTGAAGAACTCTACTGGATCACGATCCTCTAAGATGTGTCCTTGATCAAAGAAAATCAGCCGGTTGCTTACTTTACGGGCAAAGCCCATTTCATGGGTAACCACGACCATTGTAATTCCCTGATCAGCAACGTATTTCATTATGTCCAAAACGTCTTGAATCATTTCCGGATCAAGTGCACTGGTAGGTTCATCAAACAAGATAACCTTTGGCCTCATTGCCAAAGAGCGAGCAATCGCAACACGTTGTTCTTGTCCACCAGATAATTGTCTAGGATAAGAATCAGCCTTATCAGCCATTCCTACTCTTTCTAATAATTCCATGGCAATCTTTTTGTTCTCCGCATCCGGACGCTTCAGCACGATCTTGGGTGCTAAAGTAATGTTTTCTAGCACAGTATGATTGTTATATAAATTAAAGTGCTGAAAGACCATCCCAACGTTTTTACGGATTTTATTAATATTAGTTTTTCTATTTGCCAAATCATAGCCGGTAACAATCAGTTGCCCGCTGTTAATCGGTTCTAACCCATTCATTGTCCTGATCAAGGTACTTTTACCTGAACCAGATGGACCAATAATCGATACAACTTGGCCTTCTTCAATTTTTAAGTTGATATCTTTTAAAGCATGGAGTTTGCCATAGTATTTGTTGACATGCTTAAATTCAATAATTGATGACACGACCTTCATCCTTTCCTTTATTTGACGTTTTCTGCATCTTTATTTTGCAAATATTCGTATAATAAGCCATCACGAATTCCGTAATTAGAGAAAATCACTTCATCAATTTGTAGCATTCTTAAAACTAAACTAATCGGGATCAAGCCGCCTACGATAACGTCTCCCCTTATCTTAGCTAAGCCTGGAATCTTAGTCCTTCCAATTTTATCTAGTGAAACTAACTTTTCAAATAATGCGTAAATATTGTCAGCCGGTAAATGCATCCCGTGAATATCCGGTAAATCATTAATATTATCAGTCACTTCCCGGCGCTTAATTTTAGCGATCGTTCGATTGCTCCCACCAAGGGCAATCAATGGCATATTATGTGCATTATTTATCCATGGTACAGCGGAAAGGCGTAATTCAGCTGCAGTCATAGCCTTATAAAGATCACTAGCCTTTATTTGATCAGTTAAATTATAATTTTGTGATAACAAAACTGATCCAGTAGGCAAACTAATTCGTTTCTCACAATTACCGTTCTGAACCCAGATTAATTCCGTTGAGGCACCACCAGTATCCATGATTAAGCCATTTTTAACTGGTAAAGTGTTAACTACGCCCAAATAATCCAGATATGCTTCAGCTGCTCCTGAAATGACACGCAAATTTATTCCGAGTTCTTTTTTAACCCGGTTCAAAAAATATTTCTGATTTTTGGCTTGCCGTACAGCCGCCGTTGCTACGGCACGAATTTTAACATTTTTTAATTTAGAATATGTCGCCTTGAATTCCTTCAATGCCTTCATTGTCCGTTCAATGGGTTCTTTCTTTAATGTCTTTTCTTTACCCATATTTTCAGACAACCTGACAAATTTTTTCTGGTATCCTACAACTTTAAAATCGCCATAGGGACCAATTTGACTTATTTTCATTCTTACGGAATTTGACCCTAAATCAATAACAACAAAGTTAAGCATTTAATCCATCTCCTTATCCCGTATAATAAGTTTGCCATAAAATATACAAAAACACACGGTTTTAATCTTAAAAAACCGTGTGTGTTCTTTAATAATTAACTAATTTTCTCCTTCAAGGTATTTTCTATAAGCCTCATAATCATTATGAACTTGCTTACTGTAATCGCTTGCCCAGTCGGCAAATTTCTTATCAAATTTCTTGCTCTCATCAATATAACCATAAATCATCGGTGCAGTTGGACTTTGAAAATGAGCAACCGCAAGGACAAAGGCACACATATGAGTATATGCGTTAAAGCTATCAAGATCTAACTTGTCTACATCAACCGAGTCCTTCATGTCCCTGTATTGACGAACGTAAAAGCTACGACCATCAAAATTCATACTACCTAAGAATGGGTCACTAAAGGTTTGTAAAATTCTTTGACCAGTAATGATTCGCTTACCCTCTTCAGGAGCTTGCTTTTGCGCATTACTTCTAGTCAACCTGGTTAAGTTATACCTGGATGGTAAAGCTTCCTTAACTTGCAAAACTAAGTGACTGCCATCCTTACCTGTAAGTAATAACAGGTAACAACGCGTACCAAAACTGCCAACACCGACGCTATAACGGATAATATCTGAAACTCTAAAATTACTCAGTAATACTTGAACATCTTGACTCACACTGCGCAGATATTGCGGAATTGCTTTAATAAAATCTGTATATAATTGGTCGGTGATTCTTCTAGCACGAGGCGGGTTCTCAGTAAAGACAATTTTACCGTCATCATTCTTAGAGGTGAATTTCTTAACCACTTTGTCAGAATTATTCTTTGGGGCTTTTTTAGCGATCTTTTTCAGCAATTTTTCCATTTGCTTATCATTATCACTAATTGAATCAAGCAAATCATCAATGTTGTATGCAAGGTAGAAGCGATCCATCAACTTCAAGCCATTAGAATACTTAATGCCTGCACGATAAGCAGAAACAGTATTATTCAGAACATCTTTAATGTCTTTTTCATCATAACCGTTAATTTCACCGGCTAACTGGGCGCTAACAAGCAGGCGTTTTAAGTCAACTTCCCAGTTACCGACCCGGGTTTCATCAAAGTCGTTTAAGCCAAATAAAAGTTGTCTTTCAGGGGAGGCAAAAAAGCCAAAGTTATTGACATGGGCATCACCACAAATCATAATCGGAATTTGCGCCTTGGTTTCATGAAGCAAATCGTAGCTCATAACACCGGCAGTGCCACGAAAGAAGGAAAAGGTATTCTTCATCATTCTCTTATGCCGAAGTGGGATTAGCTCAGGGATCATCTTATCCTCTTCAGATTTGATCATCTTGACCACATCCCGTTTACCCGGCTTAAACTCGGTTATCTTCGAAACGGGAATTTCATTTGCCTTCCCCTTACCTGCTGCAATTAATTGGTCTTTATCATCATTGAGTTTTAACTTATCAATGGTAAATTTTTGCAGCACAAACTTCTTAACTTTATTTAGCTTTTCGGCCATCCTGTTACCTTCCTGCGGTTAATCTTTATTTTCACCTAAATGCAGATCATTCTTATGCTTTTTCATAACATCAAATGTCTCAGGTGTTCTGGCTTCTTGCTTACGCTTTTCTTTTAATGCTTTATTCTTTTGTTCAGCTTCGTGAATAAAGTATTCTTGTGCATTAACTGCTTCTTTACCACGACGGTCGATCATAGAGTAAACATTATTGTGTAAGATTCGAGCTTTAACGTTATCTTGCCACATTTTATCAAAGATTGAAATAGCTCTTTGCTTTAAATCCGGTTGCAAAACTGGGAATAAAGTTTCAACTCGGCGGTTCAAATTCCGCTTCATCATATCAGCACTTGAAAGGTAAATTTCTTCGGCACCATCATTGTTAAAGTAGTAAATCCGGCTGTGTTCAAGCAAACGGCCGACAATTGAGTGTACCTCAATATTGTCACTAATCTTTGGAATATCGGTCCGAAGACAGCAGATACCACGAATAATCAGGTGAATTTTTACACCTGCAGCTGATGCTTCATAAAGTTTAGCAATAATTTCAGGGTCAGAAAGTGAGTTCATCTTCATATGAACTTCTGCTTTACGTCCTGCCTTAGCAGTTGCAATTGTTTGGTCAAGCTTTTGGTTAATAAACTCACGAATATGATCCGGAGAAATTTTTAATAATCTAAAGTATGGTGGGTTGGAGTAACCAGATAACATGTTAAACAAGTTAGTGGCATCGATACCCAGATCACGCCGGCAAGTAAACAACCCCATATCGGTATAGAAATGAGCCGTAACATCATTGTAGTTACCAGTTCCTAAATGTAGGTAACGCCGAATGCCATCTTCATCACGACGAATAACCAAAGTGGTCTTAGTATGAGTTTTTAAACCCTTTAACCCGTAAATTACGTGGCAACCCATTTGTTCCAATCTTCTGGCCCAGTGAACGTTATTTTGTTCATCAAACCGTGCCTTAACTTCTACCAGTACGGTAACTTGTTTGCCGGCTTGGGCCGCTTGACCCAAATATTTAATGATTGGTGAATTACTAGAAACACGGTACAGGGTCATCTTAATTGCTAACACTTTATCATCCATCGCAGCCTTATGAATAAAGTTAAGGACAGCATCAAAAGTGTCATATGGGTGTTGAACTAAGTAGTCATGCTTTCTGATATTGGCAAAAATATTGCTACTTAATTCCAAATCTGGATTGATATACGGCTTAAACGGCTTATAACGTAAATCATCATGACCTTTTACTGCGCCCGGCAACTTCTTTAAGAATGTCAGATCGATTGGGCCGTTAATTTTATAAACGGCACTCTTATCAACCTGAATCTTTTTAATCAAACGTTTACGCAATTTGTCGCCCATCGACTTTTCTACTTCCAGGCGAACAACTTGGCCGTGCTCACGGTCTTTTAACTGTTTCTGCACACTACGCAAGAAATCAGAAGTATCGCGTTCAGCTACATCTAAATCCATATCACGGGTGGCTCTGAAACAACCAGATTCTTCAACTTTATAGCCAACAAACAATTTACCCAAAAATTCTTTAATAATATCTTCAATTAAAATGAAACTATTATCTGCATCTGGCAACTTAACCAAACGCTTAAAAATATTTGGTACCCTAACCGTCGCATAATGGTGGTGGCCCTTATCATTGTCCTTTAAACGAATTGCAATGTTTAACGAATCATTAGCAATAAATGGGAAAGGACGAATAGCATCGTCAGCCATCGGTGTTAGCACCAGGTAAAGTTCATCATTAAAGTAGCGACGAACAAATTCCCGCTGGTCGTTGTTTAAATCTTTAATACCTAAAATCTGAATGTGATTTTTTTGTAGCAATGGCATAAGGGAACGGCTATAAGTTGAATAACGCTTTTCAACTGCTTTGTGTTCCTTCTTATTAATTGCATCCAACTGTTCTTTGGGAGTCATTCCCGACGGATCAGTTGATTTAATTCCCGCAGCAATTAATTTGTGCAGGGATGCAACTCTAACCATAAAGAATTCATCAACGTTACTTTGAGTGATTCCTAAGAAATTAAGTCGCTCAAGCAATGGATTATCAGGTCTACGTGCCTCATCCAAGACCCGATCATTAAATTCCATCCAACTTAATTCCCGGTTCATAAAATAAGAATGTTTTCTAAATGGTTTTGTTTCTTTTTTCTCTTTCTTAATCAGATTTGTTGTCATTTTCTGTTCATACCCTCTTGCTTTAAACTAACTTTAATACCAAATACTTCTTCAAATAAACTTGCTCGTTTATTAAAATACCATCTCTCCAAAGTGATGTCGCTATTGGTTACAGCATGAATTATTAATTGATCTTCTTTTTTAAGAGAAACAATAATCCGCCTAATCTTCTGTTTATGCGATGCGTCTAGCGCCGTTGCTAATCGTAGAATTGCGGTTAATTTTGCAACCGTTAATTGAACCTCTGGACTCAAATTACGGTAATGGTGATCGCCAATTTCTGGTCCATCTTCATCACTCTGATAACGGGTTATTTCAGTTACAATTTGATTTTCACGGTCAGACAAACCAATAATTTTATTAGCCTCAAGAATCCGAGCAGATTGTTCGTAACGGCTAATTTGATTAATAAAACTACCAACATCATCAACCGTTGCGGCAATAGCTAACAAATGACGGTCATTTTCTGGCAATAAATGAATTTTACGTAAACGGTCAAAAATGTGTAAGGCAAATTTCTTAACCGCATTAGCATGATCCTGATCGACCAAATATCTTTGGGACATATTTTGGGCAAAGGTCATCACAATATCACCATACTGCTTTTTAAGGGCCTTGCCCTTGCTTGCCTCTTGAATTAACAGGCCGGTAATAACTGAAATATCAGTTACATAAATTTCTTTTGGGGCAAGCAATTTAACAAATTCACGAATAGCTACAATGTTAGGCACTGTATGTTCAGCAACCGCTGGCTCTAATTGATAATCCTGTACCAGGTTTTCATACGGCATTTCTAACGTCTTACTAAAGAACTCGTTCAGATCGCTCTCAGAAATTCTGGTAACCGAATCATCGCGGTGCAAAAAGTAATTACTCAATGCATCCGCATGTTGAATAACTAAGGCTGAGTTAGGACTTGCTTTGATCTGCCGAGCCAAGTGGTCAATCTTGGCACCAATATAATCACTCATAACGTCAATCGGATTATTCGGTGTTTCATTGGTAACCTTGGCAATCTCACGAATTTCTCGTGGACCTAAAGGTAAATTCCAGGTAGCCACAAACTTATTATTCTTGAAAAGTGATAGGTTCATCATGGCAGAACCCAAACTTAAAATATAAATTGGGAACTTCTCCATCCGTTCCTGCTGCACTTCAGAAAAACAAGAAATACCCCCAAGAACTTTGTTATAAACAACTTGTTCACCGTTTAGCCAATTAATTTTCCAACCAGTTCTAACCTGAATCTGATCCGCAATATAACTAGCAGAAACGTCATCAATCAATTGCCTATTACCAAAGAATTTAAAATTTTTAACTTTATATTCCTTTAATTTTTCCTTAAAGCCATCAATAGCTGAACAAATTTTCCCCATATCCTGTTCAAAAACTCGTTCATTACTCTTGGCTTGTACAAAAGATGGGGAATCAACCTTTTCCAAGATCGATAAATCCTTTAAATTAACTATATTTAATTGAATTTTATATGAAGACATATAAATTAAACCAAATAACTTTTTGCGCATATTTTTTCACCTAAATTAAACTTAACATCATT
Source organism: Lactobacillus acetotolerans DSM 20749 = JCM 3825 (assembly GCF_001436775.1). Lineage (GTDB taxonomy): Bacteria > Bacillota > Bacilli > Lactobacillales > Lactobacillaceae > Lactobacillus > Lactobacillus acetotolerans. The sequence continues at coordinate 928 of NZ_AYZC01000029.1, read as the reverse complement.
TATATATTCCTATTGTACTCTTTTTTAAGAGAGCTGCCGTATCGTTTTTTAACACTAATAAAAGAGTACCAATTCCCGAACAATTTAAATAAAATAGCCCCCTTTTACTGGTATTCTAAGAAAACTACAGTAAAATATTATGTGATAAACAAAGGAGTATTTGAATGTCCAAACTTGATAAACCCGTTGTGATTGGTATCGCCGGTGGATCAGGTAGTGGTAAAACTACCATTGCTCATAAAATTGCCGGCCAAATGAATGCCAACGATCATATCCTAATCATGACTCAAGATTCATACTATAAAGATAATACCGGTGTGCCGATGAGCAAACGGATGAAAATTAACTATGACCACCCCGATGCCTTTGACGTACCACTGCTGAAAAAACAACTAGACCAACTTTTACACTACCAAGCAATTGAAATGCCCACATATGATTTCAAAGCTCACACAAGAAGTTCTAAAACCATTCATACCGAACCCGCCGATATCATTATCCTTGAAGGTATTTTGGTATTATTTAACGAAAGCATCCGCAATTTAATGGATATTAAAGTTTACGTAGACACTGACGATGATATTCGTTTTATTCGCCGGCTAGAACGAGATATGAATGAACGGGGCCGCTCGCTTGATTCAGTAATCAAACAATATTTAAGTACCGTTAAACCTATGTACCACCAATTTATCGAGCCCACCAAACGTTACGCTGACATTATTGTCCCTGAAGGCGGCGAAAATGACGTTGCCATCGATATGTTAACCACCAAGATGCATTCCATCTTAAACAGAAATGAAAAATAAGAATAGCAAAAAGAAGCTGAAGGATTTTACCCAATGTCATTAAGTTAAGACATTGACAATCGCTAGGCTTTTAAAAGGCATCCATTTTGATTAATGGATGCCTTTTTTAGCACAGCAAATAA
>NZ_AYZC01000028.1 GCF_001436775.1 Lactobacillus acetotolerans DSM 20749 = JCM 3825 | reverse complement strand
ATGATTCGGTTCATAAAGCTAAACTTTCGTCAATGTCTTAACTTAATGACATTGCCTTAGATGGGGCTCTTTTTTTGCTCAATAAATGGTAAAATTATAAACGATTAATAAAATAAAACTTTGGAGCAAATACAAATGTTAGATAAAAACAAACAAATTTGGTTTATAGGCATTAAAGGCACGGGAATGGCCTCACTTGCATTGGTTTTGCATGATCTTGGCTATAATGTTGCCGGTAGTGACATTGATAAATATACTTTCACGCAAGTTCCACTTGAAAAGGCCGGCATTAAGCTAGCTTCCTTTAATTCAAATAATATTAAATCATCGGGCCAGGTGATCGTTAAAGGAAATTCTTTTAAGGATAATAATCCAGAAGTTAAGGCCTGCGAGGATAAAAATGTTAAGTGGCAGAGTTATCCGGATACAGTCGAAGAAGTAATTGAAATGCATACCAGTGTTGGTGTTGCCGGTACACATGGTAAAACCTCAACGACTGGGCTCCTTGCCCATGTTTTGGGTGAAGCTGCACCTACTTCATATTTAATTGGTGATGGTGAAGGTAAGGGTGTTAAAAATTCTCGTTTCTTCGTTTATGAAGCTGATGAATATCGGCGGCACTTTTTAGCATATCATCCAGACTACCAAATTATGACTAACATTGACTTTGATCATCCAGATTACTTTAAGGATCAGGCTGATTATAATTCCGCCTTTCAATCTGCGGCTAACCAAACTAAGAAAGCCCTTTTTGTCTGGGGAGATGATCGTCGTCTTCAAGCCCTTAAATCAAACATTCCTAAGTATACTTATGGCTTTAAGGATAGTGATGATTTTCAAGCTGTTGATGTTAAACGAACAACTAAGGGTTCAACTTTTAAAGTTTTGGCACATGGCAATGATATCGGTGAATTTACCATCCACTTGTTTGGTGACCACAATATTATGAATACTTTAGCCGTAATTGGTGTTTCTTATACTGAAAAAGTTCCGATGGATGACATTAGAAAGGGACTTTTAACTTATAAGGGGGCCAAGAGAAGATTCTCAGAAAAAGATTTTGGTGATATTAATGTCATTGATGATTATGCTCACCATCCAACTGAAATGCGGGCTACCATTCAGGCTGCACGTCAGAAGTTTCCAGCTAAAAGGTTGGTTGTAGTTTTCCAGCCCCATACTTATTCAAGAACTAAGAAATATGCGACCGATTTTGAAGAGATCTTACGTGGTGTCGATAAAGCATATGTGACCCCAATTTATGCTTCCTCTCGTGAAACGGGCGGAGACATATCAAGTAAGGATTTAATTGCTAAAATTCCCGGATCAGAAATCATCGATTTGGATAATATCGCTGACTTGACTAAGAATAAAGATAGCGTGATTGTCTTTATGGGTGCCGGTGATATTCCTAAGTATGAAGTTGCTTTTGAGAAGTTACTTAAAAAATAAATTTTACTAGTAAAAGACCTAGTTGTATTAATACAACTAGATTTTTTTATATCGGATTATTCTTAAACAGTATAATGCTAGAAGAGACTAAAAGCTGGTAGAATATTAAGTGGATTAATTTGACATAGTTTTATTTAAAGGAGAACAAATGGCTGATAAGAAATTGCTTTTGATTGATGGTAACTCGGTTGCTTTTCGGGCTTTTTATGCACTTTATCGTCAACTCGAAAGCTTCAAAAACCCTGAAGGTTTGCATACTAATGCCATTTACGCTTTCAAAAATATGCTTGACGTCTTACTTAAAGATGTTAAACCAACGCACGTATTAGTGGCTTTTGATGCTGGCAAGGTAACTTTTAGAAATAAGATGTACGACGACTATAAGGGCGGTCGGCAAAAAACACCTGAGGAATTGTTAGAACAGCTCCCTTATATTCAAGAGATGCTGCATGATTTAGGTATTAAAACTTATGAACTTAAGAATTATGAGGCCGATGATATTATTGGAACCTTCGTTAACCTTGGTGAAAAAGCTGACTTTAAAGTTACGGTTGTGACTGGTGATCGGGACCTTACACAGTTAACTTCAAATAAGACCACGGTGATGGTAACTAAGCATGGTGTTTCTGACCTTGAAGCTTATACACCTGAACACATGAAAAAGATTAATGGTGTTACGCCGACAGAATTTATCGATATGAAAGCTCTAATGGGTGATAATTCTGATAATTATCCTGGTGTTACCAAAATTGGTCCTAAGACCGCTTCAAACTTGATTCAAAAATATGGTTCCATTGAGAATTTATACGATCATATTGATGATATGAAAAAGTCCAAGCGCAAGGAAAATTTAATCAAGGATAAAGACAAGGCATTTTTAGCAAAGAAACTTGCTACAATTGATCGAAATGCTCCGGTTACCATTGGTCTTAAGGATGTTAAGTGTAAGCCGGTTGATTATAAAAAACTGCGTCAATTTTATGAACAAATGAACTTCCGTAAATTTTTAGGTGAATTAAATGCTTCAGGCGAAGGTCAAGATGGGGCAGAAGTTGAAAAGGTAAAATACACTGAGCTTGATCAAAGTAACGCTAAGAAAATCAGTGTTAAAGAAAATGATACAGTTAGTTTTTACTTAGGGATGTTAGGAGACAACTATCATTTAGCTGATTTTGTTGGCTTTGCCCTTAAAATAAACGAACAGGTTTATGTCAGTCGGGACGTTTCGTTACTTCAAGAAAATAATTTAAAGCATCTGTTGGAAGACGCTGAGATTAATAAAAATGTTTTTGATTTGAAACGAACAACGGTTGGTCTAAATCGGATAGATGTTCACGCTCATGGTTTGAATTATGATATGCTGTTAGCTTCATATTTGATTAATAATGAGAATAATTCAAATGATGTTGGTGAAGTTTGCCATCTCTACGGTGATTATTCCGTAAAGACCGATCTCGAAGTTTATGGCAAAGGTAAAAGTGAGCATGTCCCTAGCGATGATAAAGTTTTGTATAACCACTTAGCTTCTAAAGTTGTAGCAATAGAAAAATTGAAGCCTTTACTCCTTAAGAAGCTTAAAGAACATGAACAGGATGACTTGTTTGAAAATATTGAAATTCCGACCGCTCGTGTCCTTTCGACCATGGAAATAAGTGGAATTAAGGTTGAAGCAAGTACTTTAATTCAATTACAAAATGAATTTGCCGTTAGATTAAAGGAATTAGAAGATAAGATATATCAACAGGCAGGAGAGAGGTTTAACCTTAATTCTCCAAAACAGTTAGGACATATTTTATTTGATAAGTTAGGATTGCCGCCATTAAAGAAGACCAAGACAGGTTATTCCACCTCAGTTGAAGTATTAAATCAACTTCGCAATCAAAGCCCAATTGTGGGTGAGATCCTAGACTATCGCCAGATTGCTAAAATTCAGTCAACTTATGTCAAAGGATTATTAGACGTGATTCAACCAGATGGTCGGGTTCATACCCGTTATCTGCAAACATTGACAGCTACTGGCCGTCTTTCATCGGTTGACCCTAACCTGCAGAATATCCCAACTAGAACTGATGAGGGTAAACAGATTAGAAAAGCGTTTGTACCTACAGAAAAAGATGGTTACATTCTTTCCTGTGATTACTCACAGATTGAACTTAGAGTACTGTCTCAAATTTCTGGGGATGAGCATATGCAAGAAGCCTTTAATACCGGTTATGATATTCACTCTCATACGGCAATGAAAATATTCCATCTGGATTCTCCCAAGGACGTAACCTCGCTTATGCGTCGCCGCGCTAAGACGGTCAACTTTGGGATCGTTTATGGTATTTCTGATTATGGTTTATCTAAGCGGTTAAATATTAGCCGTAAGCAAGCAAAGGAATTTATTGCTGAGTACTTTACACAATATCCGCAGGTTAAGGATTATATGGATAAGGCGGTACAAGTTGCTCGTGACAAGGGTTACGCAGAGACTATTATGCATAGGCGCCGTTATTTACCAGATATCCACTCTAAAAATCATAATGTGCGGGCATTTGCTGAAAGAACGGCAATTAATTCACCAATTCAAGGTTCAGCCGCAGATATAATTAAAATTGCAATGATCAACATGCAGAAGAAGTTGGATGAATTACACCTGAAGACTAAGATGGTAATTCAGGTACATGACGAACTTATTTTTGATGTACCAAAGGATGAACTTGAAACGGTCAAGAAGATAGTTCCAGAAGTTATGCAATCGGCGGTTAAGTTAGATGTTCCGCTAGTTGCTGACACAGGCTGGGGCCATAATTGGTATGATGCAAAATAGAGGTAATAATTAATGCCAGAAATGCCGGAAGTTGAAACTGTTCGTAGAACATTAATTCCACTTGTTAAGGGAAAGACAATTAAAAAGGTTACTTTATGGTTTCCAAAAATTGTTTCCACCGATCATGATAAATTTATTAATGAGTTGCCCGGTAAAAAGATTATTGATATTGATCGTTACGCGAAATTTTTGCTTATTCGTTTGACGGGGAACTTGACGATCGTTTCTCATTTGCGAATGGAAGGAAAATATCATTTAACGAGTGTAAATGCACCTAAAGATAAACATGATCATGTTCAGTTTGAATTTACTGATGGAACGGCACTGCGTTATAATGACGTGCGTAAATTTGGACGGATGCAGTTAGTTCTAACTGGTACCGAAAGAATGACGACAGGAATTGGTAAGTTGGGTTATGAACCTAATTCTGCTGAATTTACGGATGATTATTTTATTGATAGTCTAAAACGCAAAAAAAAGAATATTAAGAGTACTCTGCTGGATCAAACAATTGTGGCAGGTCTTGGTAATATTTATGTTGATGAGGTTCTGTGGAGAACCAAAATTCATCCGTTAAGTGCTGCTAGCAAGATTTCTCGTAAAAAAGTGATCGAATTACGCAAGAATATTAATGATATTATTTCATTGGCAATTAAGATGCACGGAACGACCGTTCATACCTATTTGGATGCAAATGGGCATAGCGGTGGCTTTCAAAAAGAGCTTAAAGTGTATGGTCATGCCGGTGAACCGTGTGTGGTATGTGGCACCACCCTTAAAAAGATAAAAGTTGCTGGTCGGGGGACGACTTTTTGTCCTCACTGTCAGGTAATTTATAAATGACTTTCGTTTTAGGCTTAACCGGCGGGATTGCCACTGGGAAAAGTGCTGCTGATGCTTTTTTTAAAAGTAAAGAAATTCCGGTTATTGATAGTGACGTAATTGCTCATAATATTCTGAATGTTGGTCAACCTGGTTGGAAGAAAGTAAAGGAACATTTTGGCTCTGCATACTTGAATCCCGATCAGACTGTTAACCGCAGGAAATTGGGTCAACTGGTTTTTGCTCATCCTGAACAATTAAAAATTTTGAACAACATTACCCATCCGCTTGTTTATCAAGAAATTCAAAAGGGAATTTCTTATAACCGTGAACACAGAATACCTGTTGTGGTTGTTGATGTACCGCTACTTTTTGAATCTAGTCCTAAAAAATATTATGACAGCATATTAGTTATTGCTTTACCTGAAAAGTTGCAGGTTGAACGCTTAATGAAGCGGAATAATTTGACTAAAAGGCAGGCACTAGCTAGAATTCATAGTCAAATGCCTTTGTCTGAAAAAGTAGCCAAGGCAGACTATGTTGTTGCTAATACTGGTACAATAGAGGAATTAAGAGATAAATTAGAGCTTTTGCTAAAGAAGATCGAAAGGGAGACTTAGTTATGGAGTGTCCGAATTGTCATAAAAATGCTTCGCGGGTAATTGATTCTCGTCCAAGTGATGAAAATCGTGCAATTAGACGTAGGCGTGAGTGTGAAAATTGTGGTTTTCGTTTTACTACCTTTGAACGGGTAGAAACTACACCGTTGCTTGTAATTAAGAATGATGGTACTCGTGAACCGTTTAGCCGCAAAAAAATTCTGCATGGCGTAATGGCTGCAGGACAAAAGCGACCGATTACTAGTGAACAGTTTGAACAGCTGGTCGACCACGTTGAAAATAAGGTTAGAAAATTAGGCGTTAGTGAAATTTCATCTAAGAAAATTGGTCAATTTGTTATGGATGAATTGGCTAAGATTGATGATGTTGCTTATATTCGTTTTGCATCTATTTACCGTGAATTTAAGGATATGTCCAGTTTTATGAAGACTATGGAAGATATGATGGCAAAACGCGAGAAAGGAAATTAATCGATGTTTGAGACTTCTGATCCCAAGCAGCCTTTTTTCGTTACTAATAAGGTCGTTCTTTTCCCCAATGATATTAGAATCTTGATTAAACTGTATCAACCGTTAGTTGGAGCTACAGCTATAGCACTTTATCTTACTTTAGTAGAAGATTTTAACGCTGATGCAATTTTATCTGATGCAAAGGGAATTTATAGTTTACAAGAACAACTTGATTGCAGTTTGAAGGACCTGTTTAAGGCTTTGCATAAACTGGAAGCTGTTGGGTTGATAAAGACCGTTTTAATTAAAAACGAGATTATGGGTCAAGTGATTACTTTTCGTTTATTACGTGTTCCCACCTCGTCAGAATTTTTTTCAACCCCGCTTTTAGCAAGTCTATTAAAAGAAAAAGTTGGTGTAACTACTTTTCATAACTTGAGTCACACCTTTGCTAGAGAAAATAAGAAAAAAGAAAATCAAGTTAACGGAAATAAAAGTGGACGGGACGTTTCTGCCTCATTTATTGATGTCTTTCGTTTACCAGGTCAAGAAGCAATCAGTCCGTCATTAGATGTTCAAGAAGCTGCTAACGAGAATCAAACACATAGTGTAGCCAAAGCCAGTGTGAATGAACACGATTCAATTGATTGGAATTTTATGAAACAGCAATTTGCGATTTACCAAATTCCAGCTGATGAAATTGATAAAAAAAGAGAACAGATCCGTGGTGTCATGCAAACTTATGGCTTATCTGAGCAAGAATTTGTAGACGAGGCTTTACCATGCCTGCACGGCAGTTATGAATTAGATATGCGGTTAATTGAGCATACAATTGCCGAAAATTATCGCTTAGACGGAACACGAAAACGGGTTAAACAAGAGATTCATAATGATAAAGAAAAGAAAACTCCAGCTAATATCGAGGACTTAAATTCAAAACAGCAAGAAATTTATCAGGCTGCTATGAGTAAATCACCGTCAGAATTTCTGTATAAGTTAAAGAAGGAAAAAGGCGGTTTTGTTTACGCAAGTGAGAACCAGATTCTTAATAATTTGCATAATCAATATGGCTTGCCGTCCGATTTAATCAACGTATTGGTTTATACCTGTTTAAGCTTTAAGCCAGGTTTATCTTCTTCACTTGCTTATAGTATTGCTAATGATTGGTTGCAACATGGGGTGGCTACGGCTTCTCAAGCGTTGCAATATGTTGCCAAACGCCGTGGGAATATCGGTGGTCATAAACGTTATTATACTAATAAACGGGTTGAAAAAGGGACTGATTGGAGCAAGAAAAAGTCTAAAGTTGATAAAAATGTTTCTTCTGCACAATTAAAAAACTTTTTCAAAAATCTTGAAGATAAAAATGGTATGAAGTAGGTGATAAAGATGGTGCCAATCGCAGACGTAATTAATAAAATTGTTAAAAGACGTAATCTTGGCGATCCTGAAAAGATTCAAAAGCAAGTGCTGACTGATCCGAGTATTCAAAAATTTATTAAGGATCATCGTCAAAGAGTTAATGATGCAATGCTTAAAAATAGTTTGCCAAACTTATTTGAGTATTATACGCAAAAACACAGTGAAAATAAGGTAATGGCTGGTTACCGCCCAGAATTATTTCTAAACGGTAAAGTAATCGATGTTCGTTATGTACCAACGACTGCTAAAATTGCCAGCGACCATGAAAAAAATACTGAGCGGCACCTGCAATTAATTGACTTGCCGCAGAAGTTACATGACGTTCGATTGAGTCAGGTGGATATTACTAAGGGCCGATCTGAAGTCTTGGGCTTGATCAGTCAATTTTTGCATAAATATAATAAGAATGTTCACCAAAAAGGGCTTTATTTATCAGGCGATTTTGGTGTTGGTAAGACGTATATATTAGCTGGTCTTGCTAACCAAGTAGCAGCAATGGGCAAAAATGTTGTATTTTTGCATGTTCCAACTTTTATTGCCGGCTTATCCAGCCACTTTGAGGATAATAGCCTGCAAAGTGAAATTCGCAGGGTAGCAGATTGTGATTTCCTAATTTTAGACGATATTGGTGCCGAAACTTTGAGCCAATGGTCAAGGGATGATGTTTTAGGAGTAATTTTACAATCCAGAATGGATAATGTATTACCAACCTTTTTCTCTTCTAATTTAGACATGAAAGCTTTACAAGATCATTTTAAAGAAACTAAAAATGCGATTGATCCTGTTAAGGCTGCACGCTTAATGGAACGAATTCGTTTCCTAGCTAAAGAAGTTATTGTATCAGGTCCGAATAGAAGACATTAATTTAATAAAACTCTTGCATTCAAAATATGTTTGGGTATAATGAGTGTCAATGAACGAACATGATATATCTCGTTTCAGAGAGAGGGACGTTGTTCTGGAAGGCCTTCATTTAGAGATATACCCCACTCGTCATTTCCTAAAATATTTTTATCTGGTTAGATACCGTTATCGATCTGTTACGAGATGGATTAGTTTATAGGCTAATCTAAATTTTGGGTGGAACCACGTTAATTAACGTCCCAGTGCAATTGTGCACTGGGACTTTTTATTTACTATTTTTTTGGAGGTAAATATGAGTTTTTCAATCACTTTACCAGATGGTTCAAAGAGAGACTTTGATAAAGCTTTAACTGTCGGTGATTTAGCACATAATATTGCTACTTCACTTGGCAAAGCAGCTGTTGCTGCTAAAGTTGATGGTCAATTAGAACCAGTTGATTACCAACTTAATAAAAATGCCAAGGTAGCTATTATTACTAATAAAGATGATGAAGCACTAAATGTTTTACGGGCTACTGCCGCATTTCTATTTGAGGCCGTTGCTAAAAAAGCTTATCCAGAGCTTCATTTTGGTGAACATGCTGCCGATAAGGATGGCTTTTACGTTGATACTGATAAGACTAATCAAATTAAGATTAGTGAATTGCCACAGCTTGAAAAGGCAATGAAGAAATCAATAAAAAATGGTGAAAAGATTGAACACGTTCAAGTTGCTAAATCTGATCTTGAAGCTGAATTTAAGGATGACCCATATAAGGGCGCGTTGTTAAAGAATGAAAAAGGCGACACCGTTGATGCCTATAAGTTGGGTGATTTTACTGATTTTGGCTTCGATGCATTGCTGCCAAATACTGGTAAAATTAAGTACTTTAAGCTTTTAACAGTTGCTGGTGCCTATTGGATGGGCAAGTCATCTAACCCGATGCTTCAAAGAATTTCTGGTACAGCTTTCTTTAAGGAAAGTGCTTTGAAAGCCGATTTAAAGCGTCGTGATGAAATTAAGGAACGCGATCACAGAACAATTGGCCGTGATCTTGACCTCTTCTTTGTTGATCCTAAAGTCGGTGCCGGTCTTCCATACTGGATGCCAAAGGGTGCAACTATTCGTCGAGTTATTGAAAGATATATCATTGACAAAGAAGTTGCTGATGGTTATCAACATGTTTATACCCCAGTATTAATGAACCTTAATGCTTATAAGACTTCAGGTCACTGGGCACACTACCGTGATGATATGTTCCCACCAATGGATATGGGTGACGGCGAGATGCTTGAGCTTCGTCCAATGAATTGTCCATCACATATTGAAATTTATAAACACCATATTCGTTCATACCGTGAATTACCAATTCGGATTGCTGAGCTTGGTATGATGCACAGATATGAAAAATCTGGAGCTTTGTCAGGTTTGCAACGTGTTCGTGAAATGACCTTAAATGATGGTCATACATTTGTTGCACTTGACCAAGTACAAGACGAATTTGCTAAGATTTTGAAGTTAATCATGGATGTTTATAAAGACTTTGACATTACCGACTATCATTTCAGACTTTCATACCGTGATCCTAAGAATACCCAAAAGTACTTTTCTAACGATGAGATGTGGGAAAAGAGTCAAAAAATGTTAAAGGGTGCTATGGACGACCTTGGCCTTGATTACGTCGAAGCTGAAGGTGAAGCTGCATTCTATGGTCCAAAGCTTGATATTCAAACTAAGACCGCTTTAGGTAATGATGAAACCATGTCTACTATTCAGCTGGACTTCATGCTTCCTGAAAGATTTAATTTGACTTATGTTGGCAAAGATGGTGAAGAGCACCGTCCAGTTATGATTCACCGTGGCATCGTTGGTACTATGGAAAGATTCGTTGCATATCTTACTGAAATTTATAAGGGTGCATTCCCAACCTGGCTTGCACCAATTCAGGTTGAAGTTATCCCAGTTAACTTGGATGCTCATAGTGACTATGCAAAGAAGGTTCGTGATGAACTTAATAAGCGTGGGTTTAGAGCTGAAGCTGATTTAAGAAATGAAAAGCTTGGTTACAAGATTCGTGAATCACAAACCCAAAAGATTCCTTACACTTTGGTACTTGGGGATAAAGAAATGAAGGCAAATAGTGTCAACGTTCGTCCTTATGGTACTGATGATGAAATAGCTAAGAGTCTTGACGATTTCATTAAAGAAATTGATAAAGATGTTAATTCATATTCACGAAAAAATAAATAATCGTTTGACGGATTTATTTTAAGAGAGTATAATCTCTTTAGTTGAGAACAAGAAGAAGCTCCCGCTTCTCGCCTAAGTTAAATTGACCTCTGGGCTGATCGATATTTTCTGTTGATTGAAGGCGGGCAGTGTTGCCCGTCTTTTTCTTGTCCTCAAATTAACACGGAGGTGAAGAGTCATACCAAGAAATTTGATTTTAAACGATAGAATTCGTGCGCGCGAAGTTCGTTTAATTAATGAAAAAGGTCAGCAAGTTGGTGTTATGACTAAGAATGAAGCTTTGCGTCATGCTGATGATGCAGGATTAGACTTAGTTTTAATATCACCAAATGCTAAACCACCAGTTGCCCGAATTATGGATTACGGTAAATACCGCTTCCAACAACAAAAGAAGATGAAGGAATCCCGTAAGAAATCCAAGGCAGTTAGCGTTAAGGAAATTCGTTTAAGCCCCACCATTGAGGGTAACGACTTTGATACTAAATTGAAGCATGCACGTAAGTTCCTTACAAAAGAAAGAGCTAAAGTTCGTGTCTCAATTCGATTTAGAGGACGTGCAATTACTCATAAGGATTTAGGACGTGATGTCCTCGAAAAGATGGCGGACGCCACTTCAGATATTGCTAGTGTTATTAGCAGACCGAAGATGGAAGGCCGTTCAATGTTTTTGATGCTTGCTCCTAAGAGTGAGAAAAACAAGAAATAGTTAATTGGAGGAAATAGAAAATGCCTAAAATGAAAACACACCGCGCTTCTGCAAAGCGTTTTAAGAGAACTGGTAACGGTGGTTTAAAGCGTCATCACGCATTTACTGGTCACCGCTTTCACGGTAAGACTAAGAAGCAACGTCGTCATTTGAGAAAGGCTGCCATGGTTTCACGCAGCGACTTGAAACGCATCAAACAGATGGTTTCTCAAATGCGTTAATTATCAATAACGAAGATAGAACAACGATATTTAGGAGGAATTTCAGATGCCAAGAGTTAAAGGTGGAACAGTAACACGTAAACGCCGTAAGAAGATTATGAAGCTTGCCAAGGGTTACCGTGGCGCTAAACATTTACAATTTAAAGCTGCAAGTACACAATTATTTGTGTCATCCAAGTATGCTTTCCTTGACCGTAAGAGACGTAAGAGTAACTTTAGAAGGTTATGGATTGCTCGTATCAATGCTGCAGCAAGACAAAATGATATTTCATATTCTAAGTTAATGCACGGCTTGAAATTAGCTGGTGTTGACATTAACCGTAAGATGTTAGCTGACATTGCTTATAATGATTCAAAAACTTTTGCTCAATTAGCAGATACTGCTAAGAAAGCTTTAAAGTAATTTACTAAAGATGGCGCTTCTGGCGCTATTTTTTTTGTCAAAATTTATCATAATTCTTTATTTTTTGATATATTAGAATAGGTAAAATGATGAGCGAAGGGGGAAGTAAATGTTATTTCGACCACGGTATACAATCGATACGATTTACCATTTAGATACAAAGCAGCTGCACGAGATGGGGATAAAAGCCGTATTTTCAGATTTGGATAATACCCTGCTTGCATGGAATAAATTTGAGACCGCAAAAAAGATGGATGAACTAAATAAACGTCTGAATAAAGCGAATATCAAATTAGTGGTTATATCGAATAATAATAGTAGGCGTGTGGGCAAAGTCTTGGATCCCTATCATATTGCCTTTGTGGCTAAATCTAAGAAACCCCTTCCTTTCGCGATTACTAAAAAAAGAAAAGAAATGGGCTTGAATAAGGATCAGGTCATGATGGTGGGAGACCAACTAATTACAGACATACAAGCCGGTAATTTAGCCGGTGTTGAAACTGTTTTGGTAGAACCATTAATTAAAACAGACAAATGGAACACTAGAATTAACCGCTTTTTAGAAAAAATCATTTTTTTCTTTTTAGCACTTTCACACCGGGTAACTTTTAAGGAGAAATTAAAAAATGGATGAAGACATTATTTGTATAGGTTGTGGAGCAACCCTTCAATCAAATGATCCAAAAAAAGCGGGATATTTACCAGCTAGTGCCTTAAAAAAGGCAGAAAAAGATGAGAGCAATGACGTGTATTGCCAACGCTGTTTCCGTTTGCGGCACTATAATGAAATTATGCCGGTTAAAATTAATAACGATGAATTTTTGGCCTTACTTAATTCTTTAGCTAGTAAAAAAGCTTTAATTGTTAACGTAGTCGATCTATTTGATTTCACCAATTCACTTCTCTCGTCGCTGAAACGTTTTATTGGTGATAATGAATTTATTTTAGTGGGTAACAAGTTTGACTTGTTTCCTAAGGATTCTCGTCAGAGTAAAATAAAGGATTGGATGCGTCAGGAAGCTAATCGGGTTGGTTTATTTCCTAAGAAAATTTTCTTAGTCAGTGCTGTTAAAAAACGCAACCTTGATGATTTAATTTCTTACTTAGATGGAAAATCACGTAATCAGGATGTCTATTTTGTTGGTACCACTAACGTGGGAAAGTCAACCTTGATTAATGCTATTATTGACCAAATGGGCGACGTACAAAATTTGATTACTACTTCCCGTTTTCCAGGTACTACTTTGGATAGGATCGAAATCCCGCTTGAAAATGGTCACTCTCTCATTGATACCCCTGGAATTATGACTGATAACCAATTAGCTACCAAGATTAGTCCAAAAGATCTTGAAATTATTTCGCCACAAAAGCCCCTTAAACCAGTTACTTTTCAAATTAAGCTTGGTAATACAATTTTTTTAGGTGGACTTGGGCGAATAGATTATTTGCAAGGTAGAGAAACAAGTTTTACTGTCTACGTAGCACGTGGAGTCTATGTTCACAGGACCAAGACAGAAAATGCGGATGAATTTTACCAAAAGCATGTTGGCGAATTATTAACCCCACCAACCAAAGGTGAAAAGGTTGAACCACTGAAAGGTCAGGAATTTCATACTGACTATAAGAGTGATCTTTTATTTGGAGGGATTGGCTTTGTAACAGTACCCGAAGATTGCTTAGTTAAGACTTATACGCCTAATAAAATTGGTTTGGGTATTCGCCGTGCTTTGATTTAGAGGACTTAATCATGAATAATTATGCTAAATGTATTGAAAAGAAACCAACCGTTAAAGTTGAGAAGCAAGAGCTAAAGCATAAAAAGGGCCGTCAAATTGGAATAATGGGTGGCACCTTTAATCCGGTTCATATTGCGCATTTGATTGCTGCGGAACAGGTACTGACTAAATTGCGGTTAGATGAGGTATGGTTTATTCCAGATAATATTCCTCCACATAAAAATGCACCGCTTGTTTCTGCAAAAGATCGAGCAACGATGTTAGAATTGGCGACTAATGACAATCCGCGTTTTAGGGTCAAATTACTTGAAATATTTCGTGGCGGTGTTTCATATACAGTTGATACCTTAAAGTATTTAAAAGAAAAGGCACCGCAGAATAATTATTATTTAATTATGGGCAGCGATCAAGTAGACAGTTTTCACACTTGGAAACAGCCAGATCAGATTGCCAGAATGGCAACTTTAGTCGGAATTCGCCGTCCTGGTTATCCGCAAAATCCCCAATACCCAATGATTTGGGTTGATGCACCTAATATTCAATTGAGTTCAACGGATATCAGGCGAGCTATTGCAACAGGCACATCGATTCGATATTTGGTACCTGATTCAGTGATAGATTATATTCAGAAGAAAGGGCTTTATCGTGGCTAAATTATTTTTTAAGGAAACTTATTCTCCATTATCAAGTGACGAAATAATTGCAAAAGAAAAAGCTAACATGGATAATAAGCGTTTTAAACATTGTGTTCGGGTAAGTGAAACATCCAGAAAATTAGCAAAATTAAATAATTATGATGAGGATAAGGCCGCGCTTGCAGGCTTTGTTCATGATTATGCCAAGCAGGTGCCCAAAGAAGAGTACCGCAAGGTAATTAAAACACAGGGATTTGACCAAGATTTGCTTAATTGGAACAGGTCGATCTGGCACGGGATTGTTGGTACTTACTTTATTAAACGTGATTTAAAGATTACTGATAAAGAAATTTTAACGGCTGTGGATCGTCATACTACTGGAGACGTAAAGATGACCACCCTAGATAAAATTGTCTTTATGGCCGATTTTATTGAACCTGGGCGTGATTTCCCTGGTGTTGACGAAGCCAGAAAGATTACTTTTGCAAATTTGGATGACGGTGTTGGCTTTCAATTAGCACATACTCTTAGTTATTTGATAAAAGACCGAAATAAGATTTATCCGCGCACTTTTAAAGCTTACAATGTGTGGAGTACCAAGAAAAAATAAGGAGTTAAATTTGACTAGTAAACAGATTTTAGATTTTGTAATAAAAGCAATTAGTGACATTCATGGTGAAGATACTGAGGCTTATGATATGCGTGGAATCAGTATTTTAGCTGATTACTATGTTATTACCAGTGCAGGGTCTAACAGACAATTGCACGCAATTGCTAATGCGATTGTTGAGGAAGCACATAAAAATAATTACACCGATTACCACATTGAGGGTAGCAGGGACTCTAACTGGCTGCTGCTTGACCTGAGTGACGTCATCGTTAACGTGTTTACTAAAGACGCACGTAACTTCTATAACCTTGAGAAGTTATGGGCAAATGGTAAGCAAGTAGAATTAAAGAAAGACTAATAAAGCATGAGTGTAGTTGGGATTATTGCAGAATACAATCCCTTTCATAGCGGCCATGAATTTTTGATAAACCAAGCACGGCTGATTGCTGGCAGTAAAAATCCCATTGTGGTTTTGATGTCAGGCAATTACGTTCAGCGTGGTGAAATGGCAATTATGGACAAGTGGGCACGTGCCAAAGCGGCTCTGGCTTCTGGAGCTGACCTGGTATTTGAGATGCCTTTTTCAACTTCCGTCGAGCCAGCAGATTTATTTTCTTTAGGTAATATTGAACAACTCACCAAGTTAGGTGTGACCGATTTAGTTTTTGGCGTTGAGGATGCAAATCTTAATTTTACTTATTTAGGTAGTAAAATTGCTGAAATACCACCAAAGCGGATGGATTTTCATGATTATAGTCAAACTTATTCAACGCAGTATAACCAAATGGTGGCTCGAGAAGTTGGTTATGAGGTTAATCAACCCAACGCAATTTTAGGCTTAGCTTATGCGGTGGCTAATTATAATTTAGGTTCACCTTTAAACTTGCATCCCGTGAATCGTATCGGCGCGGGTCATGATGACTTATTGCAAAGGGATGGAATTGTTCAGAGTGCAAGTGCAATTCGTAATATTATTTTACATAAAGAAGATAGTAAGCAGTTGAAGCAATGGATGCCTAAGGGTGAGATTCATGCATTAGAAAAACAAACGGTTTATCCAAATTGGAATCTGTTGTTTCCATTTTTAAAATATCGTTTGGAATCTGCTTCACTACATGAGCTGCAGCAAATTTATCAGATGAGTGAAGGCCTTGAATATAAAATGAAGCATGAGATTCATTTGGCTCACACATTTACTGAATTTTTACGGCACGTTAAGTCTAAACGCTACACGTATTCACGCTTACGTAGGCTCAGTCTGTACACTTTGCTAAACGTGACCCAAGCAGATATGCTTGATAGTTTTAACCATGAGTCTTTATTATTGTTAGGTTTTAGCAAAATGGGTCGGCAATACTTAAAGACAATTCGAAAAGATGCACAAGACCAAATAATTTCGAAGGTTGATAAGAAGAATACCAAGAGTGGGTCAATGCATTTACAAGTTCGGGTAGACCGGCTTTTTGAGCAATTAATGCACGTCGATCAAAACTTTGGTCAACGACCGCTGGAGGTTTAATAATGCTTTCAATAAATTTTTCAAAGATTAAGAATAGTTCTGAACCCGTAACACATATTGAAACTGACGTGGAAATGCGGCCCGAGTTTTTTAAACGCAGTAAAAATTTGCTAAGCAAAGCTGACAAAGTCCATGTTTCAGGTGACATGTTTTACAATTTACCCTTTGTAATAGGGAATTTCCACGTTACGGCAGATTTAGTTGTTCCTTCAAGTAGAAGTTTGGCTCCCGTTGATTATCATGAGGATTTTCATTTTAGTGAAAATTATTCTGAAAATAATGTGACCAAAGAAGAGCTAGAAAATAATGATCCGATTGTGAAAATCAAGGATGACGTGATTGATTTACAGACTGCCATTGAAGATAACATTTTGCTAAATATCCCAACTACTATTTTGACTCCTGAAGAAAAAGAAAAAGATATTTACCCAGAAGGAAATGGTTGGGAAGTAATCTCTGAATCATCCTATAATAAGAGTAAGAAGAATCAGGGTAATCCTGCTTTTGCTAAGTTGAAAGTCTTACTTGATAAGGATAAAGGTAAGGGTTCAGATAAAAATAAGGGACAAGATAAAAATGGCAAAGATTCTGATTATCGAAGATGAGAAAAATTTAGCACGGTTTGTTGAATTGGAACTTAAGCATGAAAATTATCAAACGGTTGTAGAAAACAATGGCCGTAAAGGTCTTGACCAGGCCTTAAATCATGACTTTGATGCAATTTTATTGGATTTAATGTTACCAGGATTAAATGGTTTGGAAATTGCTCGCCGCGTCCGGCAAGTTAAAACCACGCCAATTATTATGATGACTGCACGTGATTCAGTGATTGACCGTGTTTCAGGTCTTGATCATGGTGCGGATGACTATATTGTTAAACCATTCGCGATTGAGGAATTGTTGGCACGGTTACGTGCTGTTCTTCGTCGGGTTAAGATTGAAAAAGAATCCTCGCAAGAAAATCTTGGGAAGCAAAAAGTTATTAAATTCAAAGATTTAACAATTGAGACTACGAACAGGATCGTTCACCGTGGCGATGGTAAGGCTGTTGATTTAACTAAGCGTGAGTATAATTTACTCATGACCTTAATTAAAAACAAGAACAACGTTGTTAGCCGTAGTCAGTTGTTAAATAAAATTTGGGGCCCTGATTCAAATATTGAGACTAACGTTGTGGAAGTCTATGTTCGTTATTTACGGAACAAAATTGATGTTCCAGGGCAACCATCTTATATCAAAACCGTCCGGGGTACCGGATATATGGTAAGAGATGAAGACGATGAAAAAGAAGCAAAATAAAAAGGGGACCAGGCATTCTTCGCTAATTATGCGTTGGGTCAGTATCGTTACTTTAACGATCACGGTCTCTTTTATTCTGTTTTCAGCTGTAATATATTCGGTTGTGAGTCAGCAATCCTTGGTGCAACAAAAAGGTATCTCTAGAAACGTGGTAACATCGTTGGATCAGCGATTGCAGCCAATTTCAAGTGAATTGCAAATTTCCAACGTAATTCCGGCACTTTCACCATCGACAAGGCGGGTATTGCAAGGCAACCCAGCAATTAGTCAAAAGAATTATTCTAATAATGCGTTTAACGATGATTTGATTTCCTCAATTTCCAATCCAGATATTAATGTTGCCGTTTATAACAAGCATAACGAAGTTGTGTTTGCTAACGGTGATTCTTCTCCTAATTTTCATGAGTTTCATGATAATTATAAAATTGAAAAGGTACACCAAAATGGTCGTGCGGTACTGATGACATACCAAAAGGTACGATCAAATCGTAACGGTAAGATAACTGGATATATTATTGTTGCGAACCAGATGTCTTATTACAATAGCTTAATGAAAAATTTGCTTAAGTGGATGATTGGCATCTCAATTGTCGCAATTATTGTCTTTATTGGGATTGCATTTATTATTGTACGTAACATTGTTAATCCGATTAAAGAAATGTCCAAAGTTGCTCATAAGGTTAATGAGAATCCAACTAGCGATGTTAGAATTAGGGATTTTCATCGCAATGATGAAGTAGAAGAATTGGCCACGTCTTTTAATAAGATGCTGGATCGAATGCAAGGTTATATTGACCAGCAAAAAGAATTTGTTGGGGATGTATCGCATGAATTAAGGACTCCTGTCGCCGTAATTGAAGGGCATTTAAATATGCTTGAGCGCTGGGGCAAAGATGATCCTGAAATTTTAAACGAGTCACTTAAAGCTTCGCTGCAAGAGGCCAAGCGGATGCAGCATTTAATCCAAGAAATGCTTGATCTAACCCGTGCAGAACAGATTGATGTCCAGTATCCAAACGCGGTAACTCGGGTATCTGAGGTACTTGGTCGGGTCGTTAATAATATGGCAATGGTCCATAAAGATTTTAGTATCCAACTGGATATTGATGATTTACCGGCAGATACTGAGATTCAAATTTATCAGGGGCACTTAGAGCAGATACTTGTAATTTTGATTGATAACGGGATTAAGTATTCAACTGATCGTAAACAAATTAATGTTTCCGCTGATTTGTTTGATAATGAAGTACATATTATTGTGCAAGATTTTGGTGAGGGTATCTCTAAAGAAAACCAGAGTAAGATCTTTAATCGTTTTTACCGTGTAGATAAGGCTAGAACTCGTGAGCGTGGTGGCAATGGCTTAGGCTTATCCATTGCTCAGAAATTGGTAACTAGCTATCACGGCACCATTAGTGTTGATTCTGTGGAAGGCCAAGGAAGTCAATTCAAAATAACTTTTCCAGCTTTATCTAAGAGAGAGGCTAAAAAGTTAAAGAAAAGATCAAGCAAGATAGAAAAAATGTAAACAAATAGACTTAGATTGGGTCTATGATATTCCCTGTTGATAGTTTATATATGATAAGCTGTTAGCAGGGTT
>NZ_AYZC01000027.1 GCF_001436775.1 Lactobacillus acetotolerans DSM 20749 = JCM 3825 | reverse complement strand
ATTTTAACTTATAATCTAGGCTATTTGGTTAATTTAAACAACTAGCACCACGCGTATCCATAATATAATTATACAACTGAAACTTGAAAGGAAGTAAATTGGAGGATCAAATAATGACGAAGCACAGTTATGACAAGGAATTTAAGGAACAAGCAGTTCAGTATTACTTAGATAACAAGGATCACATGACCGTGAATGAGATGAGCAAGAATCTAGGTATCGGAGCTAGTACATTGCATAAATGGATTAAGCTGTTTACTGGGACTGGGGAGTTTGGCCGTGGCTCTGGTAATTTTGCCAGCGATAAGGACAAGGAGACTGCACGACTAAAGCGTCAACTTCGTGACGCTGAAGGAGCGATCGAAGTGTTAAAAAAATCAATCGGGATTCTGAGCAAGTAACTACCGAAAAGGTATACCGAGAAATGGACGTTCAGCACGCTTCGGAATCCCACCCTTCTATCAATGGTATGTGTAATTATGTTGGAATCTCAAGAAGCGGTTACTATCAACGAGAAATACGTCGTAATCACCAATCACCGCGAAAACTTCGGAAGAAGTTTATTCAAGGTGAAATTAAAGCAATTTGGCTCAAAAGCCTTTGTATTTACGGTGCCGGCAAAATCACCCAAGAACTTCGCTCAAAAGGATATAAGATCGCTGAACGAACTGTTGGTAAGTATATGCGTGAACTTGGCATTCACGCCGTTTACCTAACCCCTTGGACGACTACCACTCGCAATTCTAAGTTTGATAAACAGCTAATAAATATTTTAGACGAGCAGTTCAATCCATTGCGACCAAACGCCGTTTGGTGCATTGACACCACTTATATTCCAGTTCATGACGGATTCGTTTATTTAACCAGTATTATGGACTTGTACTCCCGACGGATCATTGGTTGGGACTTATCTGAAACCTTGGAGGTATCGAATGTCATCCCACTTATTGAAAAGACTAAGCACAGTCGCCATATTAGCAAGCCATTAATCATGCACAGTGATTGTGGTAGTCAGTTTACGTCTGAAGCTTACAATCAAGTTACAGCTAACATGACATTAAGCTATTCAAAGAAAGCTTATTCTTAGGATAATGCCTGCATTGAGTCGTTTAATGCCTTGATTAAGCGTGAATGGCTAAATCGGTTTAAAGTCCATTCATACTCCGAAGCTAAACGACTAGTTTTTCAGTACATTGAAACGTTTTACAACACAGTTAGAATTCACAGTCACTGTGGATTCAAATCACCAAAGCAACTTGAAGATGAGTATCAAACTCAAATTCAAAATTTAGTAGTGGCATAGGGCAAAAAAGTCTCTATTTAAATTGTCTATTTTATTGACAGGGGACCAAACACGCTATTTTCTTTTTGAAATATATACGTTCCCACAAACCGGTAATAACTTGGAACTTGCTATTCATCTCAAAAGCAAGGCAATATTTGTCATTATGCAAGTGAGTTAACAAACACAATGTTTTTGATTAAGCAAAGCTAATTGGTTAACGTAGCCGTTAATCCAGAATGTGTAATTTACCAACTAATCTCGTGGCATGTGGAGAGTGTTACAGTCCTTGAACGTACAGGAAAATAGCCGACAAGCCGCGTTCTGACGGCATTTATAGGTGATTGAAAGTATACTTTTTCCTTTCTAAACGATAGGAATTAGTATACTTTTTCTATTTGAAGCTGGCGGGTCGAGTGTTCTATGTCCTATTTCGATAGTCGAGTAGGTGAATGTCCAGCTTGGCAGGTCGTATTGATTAAGGTGATGAAAACTGGGATAAAGGTTGATGTGACAGTATTTACAGAGTGTGCAAAAATCAGTCAATTTAGCGTTGAGAGTTGAGTTAACGAGTATGCTATTGAATTTTGACTGTTTCGATTAAAAAATAGAAAATCTGCAGGGCGGTAGTGTACTCGACGTATAATATTAATATTGAAAGATTATTAAGGCGTTAAACAAGATGGCAAATCGACAAATTGAAATAGAAAATAAAGCGATGAAAGAGATTCTTATCGCAATGCATAATCTGGGAGGTCAGGTTACGAGAAAACAAGTACTGCAAGAACTTCGTGACAACTCAGATGTGTTCAGTGAAAAAGAGATTGATGCAACCCGAACTTCGAAGAAAAGTGGCAAAATTTATCATCCGTTTCAATGGAAGTTTAACTTTGCGGTTAAGCATCTGATTCTTGCTGGATTCATTGATACAGAAAATGGACACGATCTAGAATTGTCCAAAAAAGGACGCAACGTAGATATTAATAAGTTTGATGCAAATAAGGACGTCAGATCTATTTCAGAAGCTAAGTTTCCTCATCACAAAGCAAAAAATGAAGTAGTTATTGAAAAAAATAGAAGATGATCAGGATGGCACAAATGAAATAGAAGAACCGTGGCGTCAACAGTTATTGGATGCATTGATGAAGATGAATCCTAAAAAATTTGAACTCTTTTGCCGTGGGTTACTTACCAAAATGGGAATCGATGTCGACGATGAAAAAGGTGTTCAATACGTGGCCGATGGTGGCATCGATGGTTTTGGATATGTTCGTTCTGATGATTATCGGACAACGCGGGTAGCGCTTCCGGCTAAGCGTTGGCAAGGAAAAGTATCAGCACCTGAGATTGATAAATTTTGTGGTGCAATGGATAAGTTTAATGCTGAATTTGGTATTTTTATTACTAATTCCGACTTCACAAGAGAAGCAGTCAAGACGGCTCGAGAAGAAACTCGTATCATCACATTGATTAATGGCGATCAAATTTGTGACTTGGTAGCAAAATACAACTATTATGTTGAACCAGTAACTACTTACCGGCTGAAAGATTTTTACCTAGATAAGGACTAAATTTGGATTAAATAATGAGAAAAATCATGAAATTTATTCAGTATAATCTAGCTGGAAAAGTTGTTGAACAATATTCTTGTGACTTTGATCAGCTAAAGGCTAACCCAATTGGCGAAAAAGTTAGAGTAACAATGGACAACGGTAAAATATGTGTTGGATTTTGGGATACTTTTCATGGGCAAGGTAAAGTTCAAACAGCCGAAATTAGTCAGTACGATTTGGATGAAAAAACTTCTAAATTAAGAAGCTTCAATAGCATAGTAACTTTTGTCCCGACAAGCAGAATTGTTAAACTTGAAGCAATTTTACATAGTAATCCACGCTGGGGGTACGGGACCGACTAACAAGTTTGAATTTTCTAAACCAGTAAAAATAGATCCTGAACTAGATCCGTTTAAAAACTGGCCTATTAAAAGGTTCTATGATATTCGGTAAGGATAAGATGATTTCTTATCTTTACCGTTTTTTGTTACTTGCTGTACCATTGATTTAAAAATAAAAAAAGACAACTGTCTTAAGTTATCCCCATAACCACTCAGTTGTCTTAGAAAGGATATATTCCTCATGACTAATGATATCAACTTTTGGACCGGAATCAAGGACCCTTACTTAAAACCTGACAAACCATTTTTAACTGAGAGTAAAGAACTAAAGGTCATTCATTTAATTCAGTCTTATCCCATGCACTGTCCGCTTTGCGGCCAGTTGATGCGTCGGAATGGTTTTCGTAAGAAGCCCGTAACGATCAAGATCCTTTCACTGGCCGGGAAACCAGCTGTCTTAAAAATCAAGAAACAACAGTATCTCTGTCCGCCATCACCCCAATGTCCAAAGCGAGTTACCAAGGTCGCCCAGGTCCAAGGAATTAAATTCGCCTGTCGAATTGCGAATGTCGTTAAATACCATATTGTGCAGGAACTCAGTGAGAATGAATCCATGCGGACGATTGCCAAGATTGCCAACCATCACAATGTTTCCACTAACACCGTTGAGCGCCAGCTCGAAGGCCTCGAGGATACCTTTAAGACTAATCCTCACTGGTTACCGGCAACTATCGCTTTTGATGGCTTTAAATCTGGTAAGTTCGCCCAAAGTAAGATGTGTATGATCTTAATGAATCCACAAAACCATCGCACTATTGACATCATTCAGTCTCGTAATTCGCGTTTCATGCGTAATTACTTTCTTTCTCACTACTCTAAAAAGGCTCGCTGGTCGGTTAAGATTGTCGTTGTCGATCTGTTTGAACCTTATCGTAATCTAATTCATGACTTATTTCCCCAGGCTATGATTGTAGCTGATCATTTCCACGTCGTTGTCCAGGCTTACCGGGCACTTCAAAGTGCCCGGCTTAAGGTCATGAAAGAATACGGGACCAATACACATGAATACCGCGCTTTAAAGCATTATTGGAAGTTATTAATGGCTAAGGAGGGCCAGCTAGATTACCTGCACTACTATTCACGACGCAATTTTTATCATGCTTGTTTTGTCTAATCAAGACGTCGTAGAACGGCTGCTCAACTTATCTCCAGAACTAAGAGCTGCCTACGAATACTATCAAGATTTAATAGCCGCAATTAGTCACCGTAGTCAGACTTTGTTAGATCAGTTAATTAAGCGGAATAATCTACAAAACGTTATGAGACGAGTTAAGCGAACACTCGCCAAGCACCGCCAGGAGATTATTGCCAGCTTTTACACCCGACTAACCAACGGGCCGATCGAAGGCACTAATAATAAAATCAAGATAATCAAACGAACCGCATATGGCTATCGCAACTTCTTCCATTTTCGGATTAGGATTCTCATTTCGTTGAAGACTTCTAATCTCATGATTCGTGAATTACCAAAAAGGAGAACTAGACCAATAGCCAAGGTGGCTTAGTCTAGTTCTCCAAAATCTCTTCATCCTTACCGATTGACAAAGAACCTCTTTTTATGCCGACATAGCTCAGCTGGTAGAGCATCTCCCTCGTAAAGAGAAGGTCGGAGGTTCGCCTCCTCTTGTCGGCACTATTTATACTTTATAAGTATTTAGAAGCCTACATAATCAAGCACTAAAGGTTGATATGTAGGCTTTTTGTATATTTCTAGATTAATGTGAATTGTTCTGAATAAATGTAAATTGATATTTCAAACACAATTTCTGACACACAGAATTTATTTTAAAAAAATGTGTGTCAATAAAAATAATAAAGGGCAGCTAAATGACTGGTATATCAATATTTATAGGCATTGTTTCTATGTGTTTGCAGTTGCATAATTTATAAAATTTAGGAGAATTCACCTTAGTATGATGTATTGAAATATAAAAGCAGTTAGTTAACACATTAAGTCCTTTTAGAAGGTAACGCTGCCTATTTTAGGTTAAAAGATACCTTGCCTAGCCACACAGCTCATAAATTTTCTAAAACAATGAGCATAATCAATGCTTTTTAATTGCGTTTTAGATATACTGTACCTAACCAAAATTAGAAAAGGAGTTGCTAAGAATGGAAATCACAATTAATGGTGAAAAGCGGCAATTAGTAGGCAATCCACCAGCTGTTGGTGACGAATTCCCACACTTCAAGGTTTTTGATAAGAATGGTGACAAGGTTAAGACCCGGCAATTGCTTGGCAAAATAACTCTCTTAAGCGTTGTTCCAGATATTAACACCCCGGTTTGTAGCATTCAAACACAGCGGTTTAACTCAACAATGGACCAATTCCCAGAGGTTAATTTCCTGACCATTTCAACTAACACGACTGAAGATCAACAGAAGTGGTGTGCCGCTGAAGGTGTCAAAAACATGGAATTGGTTTCTGACAAGGAAGAATCCTTTGGTTACGAATCAAAGCTGTTAATACCAGATGAAGGAATCCTTGCGCGGTCAGTCTGGATTCTTGATCCGGATGGGAAGGTTGTTTACCGGCAAATTGTAACTGAATTAACTGATGAACCAGACTACGAAAAAGCAATTGCTGAATTAAAGAAGTTAATTTAGGTTAAATCGATAACTAAGGCCGTCCTTAGTTGTCGATTTTTTTATTATTGTGATTCTTGATTGCACTATAATATTTTGTGAGGTGAAAGAGATGGCTGACAAAGTTGTTGCGCATCCGCTAATTACGATTGCAAATATTATTTGGAGTTTTAATCCCCTGACCCATTTACCACAAGTCCTGCTGGTCAAACGGGCTTATCCGCCATTTGAGGGCCACTGGGCTTTACCAGAAACCCTATTGTGGCGGGATGAAAGTGCTGACGCTGCCTGTATCCGCCTGATTAAGGATAAAATTGGTGTTCGTCTATCAAACAGTGCTACCGAACAGTTGGCAACCTTCACCGATCCCGACCGGGTAAGCGGTGAGCGGGCCTTGGCGATTGCCTACATGACTTTCTTACCGACAATGCCGCAACTGAGGGCCGGGTACGGAGCAACCGAAGTCGGGTGGTTTAGTCGGCTCTCTGTCAAATCCTGTTGATAGAAATAGCTGATAATACAATTAGTAAATAATTGCAGAAGATCATCAAACCAATTGGTTTGATGATTTTTCTTTTAGCACAGAATGCTTTCCTTCTAATTTGATCCGGTTTAACAAATTGTCGAAATTACTGTAACCATAAGCTGTCCGCTCAATCTGTTTAATTTTGCGGTTAATTCCTTCCAAACAACCGTTGGAATATTTGTATTTACCGGCATTCAGTACTGCTGTTTGATTATGTTTAAAAGTTTGCAGGATACCACGAAGCTGCTCACCAATAACCGTTTTAGTGTTAATTAACCCCTTCATCGCGTGGGCATCCTGCTGTTTTAAAGCAGCAGAGAAATTTTGCACTAACTGGTAACTATGTTTAAGAGTTGGATTCTGATCCAAACCGTCCAAAACAATCTGTTCTTGCGTCAGCTGATCTTTGAGATGCCAGTTATAGTGTGGCTTTTGCTTCTCCAATTTGGCATAAGGCATGAGGTAAAGCTTCCAGAAATACTTTAATAAACGGTAAGAATAAGAAGCAGGTTTAAACCTTTTCATCACCCGGACCCTAAGCTGATTAAAGGCGCGGTTGAGCATTTGGATTAGATGGAAACGGTCGACGATAATCTGGGCATTGGGGAACATCTGCCGGACAATGGCCTGATAGTAGGCATTCAAATCTAAGGAAACAGTTTTAACCCGTTTGCGTGCCGCCAAAGTAAAGCGGTTAAAGTACTTTAAGATATCTTTCTTATAGCGGTAACGGAGGATCTGAATAATCTGGTGGCTGGTCCCGTCAAGACAAATGAAATGCAGTTTGCGTCCTACCCCGCGGAATTCATCGAAAGCCAAGTGCTCAGGCAGTTTATCCGCACTGC
This sequence comes from Lactobacillus acetotolerans DSM 20749 = JCM 3825, assembly GCF_001436775.1. GTDB lineage: Bacteria > Bacillota > Bacilli > Lactobacillales > Lactobacillaceae > Lactobacillus > Lactobacillus acetotolerans. The sequence continues at coordinate 14,138 of NZ_AYZC01000027.1, read as the reverse complement.
TTAAAAATGGTGTGTCGAAATTTTGCAAGACCCGCTGGACAGTATTGGTTGAAACATTATTGGGCCGGGCAATACTGCTCATTGATCGGTCTTCGGTTAAAGCAGCGAGGATTTTCTGTTTACTGCTATTAGAGATACAGCAGCTCTTATTTACTAGTTCTGTTTGCGCCATGGACAATTTACCGCAAGCCTGGCAAATAACCCGCTGTTTATGAATTTCCAGTAAGACCGGAGTGCTGGCATTGCTGGTCAGATAGCGGATCCGGGTGAGGTAATGGTCATTATGCTTTAAAGCTTGGGAATGGCAGGCAGGACAGGATGGTTGGATTAGTTCCGCTGCATAGACCTTGGTTTGCTTACCCTGCCATAATGCTTCGTGATAATCAAAGAAAAACAGGTTTGGGTCTTCAATATTAAGCTGAAATTTAATACAATGATTAAGAGAGGTCATAGATAAACATTCTTTCTTTAAAAGTTAGTGGTATAGGTTTTAAGCAAGAAGGCTATGGGCCTCTTTTTTTGCGGCTTAAAAACGAATAATAACGAATAAAAATCCTGTTAATAGCTTAGCATATGTAAACTATCAACAGGATTTATCATAGACCCATTAATTATTTGAAAAGAAATAAAAATGTTTGATGATTATTCTTTAATTTCGCAGTTAGTCGCTAAAGAGCGGCAATATCGTGTTCGTCATGATCCAAAATCAGCTGATTGTTATTATTCAGATGCTACGGTAACTACTAGTTGGCAAAAGGGTGACTTGCAATCATTTTTGCATGGTGAATCTAAAGAAGTGGATCACCGATTTCCAATAGTTTGTAATGTTAGTACTCCCGTGATTCATTTAAATGGTAAAAAAGCTTACGTTGAATTACCAACTAATACAAGAATGAGAATGGTTGTACATGACATTCTGGTTGAGATTGAATCATTTAGACGATTAATTTATCGTGTTGAAAAAAGGCATGATAACTGGAAAATTTCTAGTATGATTTCTATAAATGAAAGTGACAATTTAAGACCGGTTATTCCAGGGCAGGTATTGAAGGTTGATCCAAAAAGACTAAGTAAATATCGTATGTCCTATCAATTCTTGAGTTACGTTTGGGAAGAAGCTGGCGGACAAATTAGTCATGATTTATTAGGTATTGATCGACCAAAAGAAGTTGAAAAAATTTATCAAGATGCTGAGAAATGGTTAAAAAAGTAATTTAAAATATTTGTGCCTTTCTATTTATTGATAGAAAGGTATTTTTTTACTTTTAAATAGTAAAAGTTAGATATAATTATTAGTAAGAATATTTTATCTGATTGATAAGGAATATATTATGGTCACAAATTTTAAAATTAAAAGGATAACCTCTGAGACTGAATTAAACGGTACTAGTAAAGTATTTCAAAAAACCTGGCAGAATGCTTATAAAAATATGTTGCCAGCTAATGAATTAGCAAAAATTAAACCTGATATGTGGGTAAATAGATTATCAAGAAATGATCGGTATAATTTGATTGCAATTAATACTGATAATCGAGTACTAGGTGTAGTAAGTTATGGTAATTTACGAAAGAATGGTCAAATTGTTAGTGATTGTGGTGAATTAATGGCTATTTATGTTTTGCCGCGCTTTCAAGGTTGTGGGATTGGTTCCAAGCTATTAAAAAATGCTGAAAATGATCTAGTAAAAATGAATTTTAAACGGGCTGCTTTATAGGTATTAAAAGATAATAAAGTTGCAAGAAAATTTTATAAGCAGCATGGGTGGGAAATAACAGATTTAACTCAAATAGCGGAAATTTTAGGTAAAAATGTTGAACTAGTTGAATATGGTAAAAAGTTAAAGAATTAATTATTTGGGAAGAGTAGTAGTTTAGATGACAAATAATTCAGTAGTTGAAAAAAATATCATAATGAAAGAAGCAATCATTGCCTTACGTCATTTAGGTGATAAAGCTAATAGAAAAGAAATATGAAGGAAGATTTGTGATAATTTAACTAAAATCCCTGAACAAATTGTGTATAAAAAGGAAATTTAAAAAAACAGGTATTGAGTATAGTCCATTTGAATGGAGATTTAATTTTTCAGTTAAACATTTGATAGCAGCTAAATTTATTAGTACAGAGGATAATCGAATTCTAGAATTAACTGAAAAAAATAGGTCCATCGATATGGGTAGTTTCGATGCTAATAGAGATGTACGTGCAATATCAGAATAAAAAAAGATATTGACTCCAATAAATCCAAATAATTATGAATTGGATAATAAAATTGAATCATGGCGTAATGAATTATTAACAGCATTAATGAAAATCTCTCTTAAAAAATTTGAAATATTTTGTCGTGGGTTATTGAGGCATGTGGGAATTGATATTGATGCGACAATTGGAGGTCAATATGTTGTAGATGGTGGATCAGAAGGCTTTGGTTATGTTACTTCAGATGCTTTTCGAACTATTAGGGCTGCTCTGCAAGTAAAAAGATAGAATAGTGAAGCTTCTGCACCCAAAATAGATAAATTTAGAGGTGCAGTGGATAAATATAATGCTGAATTTGGTATTTTTATTGCAACTTCAGATTTTACTAGAGGAGCAATTAAAAGTACTAGGATTAATACACTTATCAATGGTGATAATATTTGTGATTTAGTTGTAAAGTATCAATATTACGTAAAGCTAATTACTACTTATAAACTGGACAATTTTTATAAAGATAAAAAGTAAAGAGGTTAAGCATTGAGTGAAGATATAAAGAATGAAAAATTTAATCAATTATTGATAATAGGTAATGGTTTTGATCTAGCTTGTGGGCTAAAAAGTAGGTATAAAGATTTTTTTAAGTGGAGATTTGAACAATTATTTGGAAAAAAAGTTGATCCTAACGATGTTATTAATGAATTGTTAAAAGATAGTGATGTTATAGGTCCTTCAAATAATAATTATTATAGTAAATTTTATGATTTTTGGTATGGATATTATCGTAATGTTAATTTAAAAAAAGATTGTTACTTGACACGGTGGGATTGTATGTTTTTAATTGCTAAAAATTATCTTGATGATGTAGATGATTTACAATGGCAAGATATAGAAAATATAATTTATAATGTTGTTTCTATTATTTTAGAAAATTCTGGTGCAAGTAATTTTACTGATGATCTAATTTTTAAAAATAAAATTAGAGATACTAAAGAGAATTTTGAAAAAGAAATAAGGCGATTTACATATACGGAATTTATAAATACTAATGATGTAAATTATGTAAGATTTAATACTCGTAATACCGTAGTATTGTTAAATGAGTTAAAAAAATTTGAAAGAATATTTGCTAAATATATTGGTAGAGAAGTAAAAAAAGCAAATTGTAATGGATATTCTGATAATGCAGTTAATTTAGTAAAAAAGTTGCTAAAATCCAATCCAGCTAGATTTGCTTCTTATGAAGTTTTATCATTTAATTACTCGCTTGATGAGAGGTTTAGAGTGTATTTAAAGGGATGGAAAAGAATAAATATAGATTCTTGGAGTAATATTCATGGTATTGCTGAATATGATGATAAAAAAGTTATAGATTATTTAAATGAAATTAATCCAAATAATCGTGGGAAAGAACTTCCTGCACCTATTTTTGGAATAGATAATCATGAAATTTTAGAAGACAAGAATAAAGAAGAAAATGATCCAAGGATAATATTTACAAAACCGTACAGACTAATTGATAATCGTGTTAATAGTATAAGAAAGACTTCTAGTTACAAGAATTTAGATTTAATTACAATTTATGGACATTCACTTGGTGAAGCTGATTATTCATATTTTGAAACTATATTTGATGATTGTAATTTGTACCATAGTAAGACAATTGTTCAATTTTATTGCTATTGTACTGGTAAAAAAGAAGATAAAGTGGAGGATCAGATTGGAAGACGAAAATATATTAAATCAGTTGTAAATTTACTTACAGATTATGGACAGACGCTGAGTGAAAAACATGGTGAAAATATTGTAAATAAAATGATTTTAGAAAATCGTTTAGAAGTTTTGCCAAGTTCAGAAGTTGATCCCAAAGGTTCCGATGGTAAAAAGTTAAATTAAAGACGTATCATTTGCCACTCCTTCCTAGAAGTTTCATACTTAACAAAGTGAAAAATTATTCCTTATTATTAAATTAAGGAGGAATTTTTGTTTGTTCTCTTGATTTAAGTCAATTTTGATAGAGCAAACTTATGAAAATAATATTACTAATTAAGTAAGGGAGTTTGTATATAATGAATCAAAAATTCTTAGATGTTATGGCACATGAAGGCCCAGTAACAATAGTTACTATCAATGCCCATCCAGCTAGCGTTGTAAACACTTGGATGTCATATGTTAAAGTAGATCAAAAGAATAATGCTCTATATATTCCAGCAGCAGGGATGCACAGTATCGAAAATGATTTCAAGCAGGATAATACCGTATTGTTAACTGTAGGTAGTAAGGAAGTTGAGGGTACCGAAGGTCCTGGCGCTGGTTTCCATATTACTGGAAAAGGAAGTTTCTTAAATGATGGCCCAGAATACATCGAAATGAAGAAAAAGTTTCCGTGGATTCGTGAAGTATTAAAGGTTAATATTGACAAAATTGACCAAAAAATTTAATTGTTAAATAGAATTTTTAACCCACTCTTGCATTTTTAACTGAGAGTTCCATAATTAATACAGTAAAAATCAATTCCTTATTGCTCTAAGTGATAGGGGATTTTTAGTCTGCAAGAGGAAATAAAATGACGAAAAAACAGATCAAATTTGTCACAATTGCATTGATGCTGGGCGATATCATGTCTGGTCTAGATGGAACGATCATTAACACCGCTATTCCAGCTATTGTTGCCGATTTGCACGGTATTCAATTTATGGGCTGGATTGTCGCTATTTTCTTATTAGGGATGTCAATTTCTATTCCATTATGGACAAAAATTGGCGAAAAAATCACTAATAAACTGGCCTTTGAAATTTCTCTTACATTATTTATTATTGGTTCTACTTTAGAAGGATTAGCTCCCAATATTATCTTTTTCCTGTTTGCTAGATTAATCATGGGTATAGGTGCCGGCGGTATGGGTTCGTTACCATATATTATTGTCGGTTACGTTTATCGCAATATTAAGCAAAGAACTAAGATAATGGGCTATTTAACTGCAAGTTTTAATGCCGCTTCAATTTTAGGTCCACTTGTTGGTGGTTCAATCATCGATGCACTTTCCTGGCACTGGGTTTTCTACCTTAATATCCCAATTGGGTTAATCGCAATTACATTAAGCCTGCTATTCTTCAGACCGGTTACACCTAAATCTGAATTGAAATTTGATTTTCCAGGTGCATGTCTGTTAGCAATTGGCTTACTCTTATTCTTGATGGGTATTCAATTAATTGGTTTAAGTAAAACTTGGATTATTATTACCCTGATCCTAATCGGTTTAGTATTTATCGTAATGTTTCTTCTTCATGAAAAAGATGCAAAGAATCCAATTATTCCTTTATCTATCTTTAAAAGTAAGGATCTAGATGGTGACTTCTTACTATTTACCTTTACTTGGGGAGCGTTTATAGCGGTTAATACTTATTTGCCGATGTGGGCACAAGCATTATTAGGCACGTCTGCTTTAGTCGGAGGTATGACTCTAATTCCAAACTCCATTGTAGATATAATGGCTTCGCAAAGTGTTTCTGCGATAGAAGAGCATATTCGCACCTTCACCCTGGTTTTGATTGGTATTGTTGCCATGGCTATTTCAGTTGGCGGGATGTACCTATCCAATTTAAGTACTCCGATCCAATTCTTAACCTTTATTGGTGCATTTTCTGGTATCGGTGTTGGTTTTATCTTTGTTGCTTTGCAGGTGAAGGTTCAAGTCGACGCTGGTATGAAAAATATGGCAACAGCCACTTCAACTTCGTACTTGGTTAGAATCCTTGCCCAAACTGTTATGGCAGCTGTTTACGGCGTAATCATGAATTTAGCACTGGTTAAAGGTGTAAAACAACATTCTAATATCACCATGCATATGATGAATGAGTTGAGTGATGCCAAGAAAGCAAAATTGTTACCACAAAATCTAGTACCGGAAATGCGCAGAATTTTCCATTCTGGTATTAAAGAAATTATGTTGATGTCCTTAATTCTGTTATTGGTAGCCTTTGTTTTGAACTTTTTCTTTAACTGGAAGAAGCAACCGAAAAAGGTTTTGAAATATCATGATAAGTAATTTTTTCAGCAAGAATTGTCATAGAAAAGAAGGATACTATTTTAGAAGCTAAGCCTGTCCGTTGGGCTACAAAAGCATATCAAGACGCTAAGAAGTTATACTTAACGGCTTTTCCTAAGTGGGAACGCTTTTCATTATTATCTTTATTGTTTATGTCTTTGCATAAAAAAGTTAGGTTTCATGCATTATATGATAATAAACAGTTCTGCGGCATTGTTTATTTTGCTGAAGGTGATGCCACTGTTTACCTAGCATATTTAGCAATTAGTAAAAAATTGCGTGGTCGAGGTTACGGTACTGATATTTTGAAAGTACTGGAAAATGAATTTTCAGACAAGCAAATCGTTATTGATATTGAACCGGTAATTCGTGAAGCTCAAAATTACAAGCAACGAATTAGCCGTTTAAACTTTTATGAAGGCAATGGTTTTCACCGTACTCACCAAATGTTAAAGGATGATGCGGGTGAATGTGAAACTCTGACTACTGGTAAAAAATTTGATCGAGCTGGCTTCATTAAAACTTTAAAACAGATGAGTTTTGGCTTTTATCAATTTAAAGTAGAAAAATAAAAATAGATAGTTTTAAGTCTCTATCCGTGTTAAATTAAGACATAGATAAAGGCTTTTTTATTATTAAAAAAGGAGATATGCTGATGAAAGTATTAATGTATGGTATGACACCAGATCAAAAAATATACGTAGATAAATGGAATAAAGATCACGCTGCTGATGATATTCAAACAACCGATGAACAATTAACTGCCCAAACTGTGGATAAAGCTAAAAATTTTGATGCGGTTTCAGTAATGCAAACTTCAAATATTGAGGATGAAGAAGTTTATCGTAAGCTGGCTTCGCTTGGTATTAAACATTTGGCTTTAAGAACGGTCGGCTATAACATCATTAACTTTGATTATGCTAACAAGTATCATCTCTTAATCACTAACGTTCCTGCATATTCACCACGAGCAATTGCTGAAAATGGGCTAACTGCAGCTATGTTTTTGCTGAGAAAATGGGGTGGCTATTTTAAGCAAGAAAAGGATCTAAACTTTACCCGTCCTGAATCACTGATGAGTGATGAAATTTATAATAAGACGGTTGGTATTATTGGCTTGGGTAGAATTGGGTCTGCTACTGCTGAAATTTATCATGCTTTAGGTGCTAAGGTAATTGGCTATGATATTGTAAAAAATGTTGCTAATGAAGCATTTGTTACTTATACAGATTTTGATACGGTTATCAAAAATGCAGATATTTTGTCTTTGCATACACCGCTGGATCAAAGCACGCAAGGGATGATCGGCACAAAGCAATTTAAAGAAATGAAGAATGACGCACTGCTAATTAACCAGGCACGTGGTCCATTAGTTGATACTGCTGCGCTCATTGCGGCTTTGAAGAAGCATGAAATTGCTGGAGCCGGACTTGATGTCTTGGCTGATGAAAATCAGATTTTCATGAAGAAATTTGATAATATTAAGCAATTGCCGGAGGATTACCAAGAATTAGCTAAAATGCCTAACGTAGTTATCACACCGCATTCTGCTTACTATACAAAGACAGCTGTTCAAAATATGGCTGAGCAAAGTTTGACAGATATCAAACGGGTATTGAATGGCCAAAAGCCCATTTTCCCAGTTAATCTGTAATTTTAAGTAAAATAAAATTGGTGTTTATCTGAAATAATCAGGTAGACACCAATTTTTTAGTATTTAATTAAATATTTTTATTTTTTTGCTTCTTTTATTTTTTTATCCTGTGCTCGTTCACTTGCAGCTTTCTTAGGTAAAATCCAGTTGAGAAGCATTCCCATAATGGTTGAAAGTGCGACACTAGTTAACTGAAATTTGCCAAGTTGCAGGTAAGCTCCACCAATACCGATGACTAAGATAATTGAAGCAATCATCATATTTCGCTTTTGGCCGAAATCAACTTTATCGTCCACTAAAATCTTTAAGCCGTTACATGCGATGGTTCCAAACAGTAGGAAGGAAATACCACCAATAACTGGCATTGGGATTGATTCAATTAAAGCTGCAACTTTACCGACGAAACTGAAGACAATTGCGAATACGGCAGCACCGGCTAATACCCAAACTGAGTGGACTTTCGTCATGGCTAAAACACCGATGTTTTCACCATATGAGGTGGTCGGAGGACCACCGATTAAACCAGCAATGATAGTTGAAAGACCATCACCAAGCATAGTTCTATTTAAACCCGGTTTCTTAAAGAAATCGCGTTTAGTCAAGGAATTAAGTACCATGATATGGCCCATGTGTTCAGTCATGGTAACAAAGGCGATTGGTGCCATAGTTAAAATTGCTTCTGGATACCATCTGAAATGGCTGCTTACAAAGGAAAAGTCAAATGCTGGCAAAGAGAACCAGGCGGCTTTAGCAACACCAGAGAAGTTGACGATCCCTAAACATACGGAAAGGATATAGCCACAGATAATTCCAAGCATGATCGAAACCAGACTGGTGAAACCTTTGAAATACATTTGGAAGAATAGGGTTACTGCTAATGTGAAGATTGCGACTGCAAAGTAAGATAGGTCATACTTTTGGTTATGCATCATTGCGTCATTAGAAGCAGTGGTAGCAAGGGACAACCCAATAACAATGATAATCGGTCCTACCACAATTGGTGGCAAAACTTTGCTGACCCAATCGGATCCAAACTTGCCAATGATGAAGGCAACTAATACGTAAACTAAACCTACGGCTATTGTTCCTTGAGCAATAGCTGGGTAGCCGTCCATTTTCATTAGTGCCTGCATAGTTGCGACGAAGGCAAAACTTGAGCCTAAGTATGCCGGGATTTCAAATTTGGTACAAATCATGTGGACTAAGGTACCAACTCCTGAAGAAAGCAGGGCAATGCTTGGATTAATACCAACAAGGATAGGAACTAAAACAGTTGAACCAAACATGGCAAACATATGCTGCAAGGACAATAGGATTCCTTCACCTAACGGTGGCTTTTCATATACATCTAAAATAGCATCCGGATTACGAAATTTTTCTTTTCTAGCCATTAATTTACTCCCATTTTCATTAATCAGTAATCAAAGTAACGTCATCGTGACCATCAGTTTCAGTCATGTTAACTTTTACTTTTTCTTTCATCGATGTTGGGATATTCTTCCCAATAAAATCTGGTCTGATAGGTAATTCCCTGTGACCACGATCAACTAAAATGGCTAAGTTGATTGAAGCAGGGCGTCCTTGATCCATCAGTGCGTCAAGTGCTGCCCGGATTGTGCGTCCAGTGAATAGTACATCGTCAACTAAAATCACCTTTTTATCAGTGATGTTAAATTTTAATTGTTGACCATGAATCATGTTCTTCTTCTCTGATTCTGGCAAATCATCCCGGTAATCGGAAATATCTAACGCGCCAACCGGTACGTCAACTTTTTCTAATTTCTTCAAGTTTTTAGCAATCCGTTGTGCTAGATACCAGCCGCGGGTTTTAATTCCAACAAAGACAATGTTTTGTGGCCCTTTATTGTGTTCGACAATTTCATAGGTCATCCGCATTAAAGCACGATTCATGCTGCTCGCATCGACAATTTCTTTAGTCATGAAAACTTCCTTTCTAGATTAGGATGATAACCGAAAGAAAAAGACCAACCTGGTCACTTAGTCCAAGTTGGTCTTTCTGTTTGGCTAATAGAAATAAAAATTATTAGCTAATGCAGATTTCCTTCTTAGCCTCACAGGACTATTTTTAAAGGTCATCACTTCTAATTTCTTTAATTAAACAAATATTTTACTATTTTGTCAATACCATTTAGTTTTTAATTTTAGAAAAATCGTATTTCCGGTACTTAATAGCTGCTTTTTTATTTTTGAAAAGAGCACTATGAATGTCACCTGCTGAATAAGCTAGGTATAGACATGGTTGCCCCTTAAACGTACCCGTAATATAAATGATATCAACAGTATCTAAAAATTCACGCACGTGTAACCAATTTTGTCCGTTGCGATTTTCGACCGTAATCATTGAATCGCCGCCTGCATAAGTCTTATTTTGTGTTTCAGAGTTGTGGTCTAGTTTGAGATTGGGATTGGTCTTTTTGTAAACAACGGAATCGCCAATTGTGTGTTGGGTAATGGTTAAGGGTCGAGCAGTTTTACTAAATTCATCGCTGCGGTACCAGGTTCCCCGAAAAACTGTGGGAATAGTGGTTAATTTGAATCCAGGATATTTTTTATTGAGTTTAAGTTTAGCCTCTTTAGGTAAGGCTTTTTTCTTTTTCTTAGCAACCTGTTTTGTTTTTGCTGGTTGGCTCTTATTGGTGTTAGTTTGGCTGGAACATGCTGATAGTAAAAGCAAAGGTGTTAGTAATAAAGTTAATATTTTCTTTTTCATATAAGTAAGTCCTTTTTGAAAATAATGCCTTAAGTATAGCGCTTTTTGGTAAAATGAGGATAGTAAGTAAAATAATTGAATAAAAGGACTAGGAAACATGAAAAAAGAACAAGAAATCCAAATGTTGAAAGACTTCTCCGATGCCAATTCAACTTCTGGTTTTGAAGAAGAATTTGTCAAAATGTTTACTGAGCACGTTAAAGACACAGCTAAGGTTGACGTCGACGGTATGCTCAATGTTTATGCAGCGAAGAAGGAAAATAGAAAGGGGCAACCGGTAATCCAAATGGATGCCCATTCTGATGCTGTTGGTTTTATTACTCAAGCCGTTCGTCCTAACGGGATGATTAAATTTGTCCCGCTCGGTGGCTGGGTAAAATATAATATTCCTGCCTTAAAGGTTAAGGTCAGAAACCGTGATGGTGAATACGTTCACGGTGTCGTTGCCACTAAACCGCCACACTTTATGACCGCGGCAGAAAGGAATAATGTACCGGAAGTTGCTGATATGTCAATTGATGTGGGTTCCAGTTCACGTGAGGAAACCGTTAAAGATTATAAAATCGACACCGGCTGTCCAATTTTTGTCGATGTTAAGTGTGAATACAATGAAAAGTCCGGCCTCTTCTTTGGTAAAGATTTCGATGACCGTTTTGGTGCAGGTGTAATGGTTGATGTCCTCGATAATTTGAAGGGTGAGGACACTAACTTTAACGTTGTTGCTGCTCTTTCGAGTCAGGAAGAAGTTGGCCTGCGTGGTGCTTACGTCACTGCCAGAAAAGTTAAGCCAGATCTTTGCCTTGTCTTAGAATCATGTCCTGCTGATGATACCTTTACTCCAGATTGGTTATCACAAACTGGCCTAAAGCGAGGGCCAATGCTGCGGGACATGGATACGACGTTTTTACCTAATCCTAAATTTCAACAATATGCCTGTGATTTGGCTGATAAGAACAACATTCCGTATACTCGTTCGGTTAGAACCGGTGGCGGACAAGATGGGGCTGCAATTTACTATGAAAATGGTGCACCAACTATCGTTATTGGTATTCCTGTTCGTTATGAACATTCACCGTACTGCTTCAGCTCTTACAAAGATTTTAAAGCCTCTGTAGATTTAGCAACTGCCATAATTCGTGATATGACCAAAGAAAAATTAGCAAGTTTCAGTAAATTTTAAATAGAGATAATTAATTTTTATTTGTAAATTTTTTCAAAACGAGTAAAATAAATTTCCGAAGAAATAATTGAACGACAGAGAGCGTTCGTTTTGGAGGAATTAAATATGGATACAATTAATAAGCACAGTCATGGACTAAGTATAAATCAAAAGTGGGTCATCGCATCCACTTCATCTGGATTTGCCTTAGAAAACATGGATGTGCTTTTTTTATCGTTTGCAATGAGTTCAATGATTGCAGACTTACATCTATCTGGTGGTGCTGCTGGCTTAATTTCTTCAATCACAAATATTGGTATGTTAGTTGGCGGCATTTCCTTTGGTATTTTAGGTGACAAGATTGGCCGGGTGAAAACCTTCAGTCATACCGTTTTAATTTTTGCAGTAGCTACGGTATGCATGGCTTTTGCCAATAACATTTATCTGATTTACGCCCTGCGCTTCTTAGCTGGTATTGGTGCTGGTGGTGAATATGGTGTTGGTATTTCATTAATTGCAGAGAATTTCCCTAAAAGACAGATTTGGAAAATGACTTCCGTTGCAGCTGTTGGCGGACAGGTTGGGGCGATTCTTGCAGCTTTAATTGCGGCATGGATTATTCCAAATGCCGGCTGGCATATGTTATTCTTGTTTGGAATTATTCCGGTAGTTTTAACTATTTTTATTAGAAAGCATTTACACGAAAGTAAACAATTTTTAACTGCAAAGTCTCATGAAAAAGGGTCTTTGTTAGTAGATGTTGCTAAGAAAATGTTTTCTACCCCACGTCTTGCTTGTCAAACCCTAGGTTTAACGGTAATGATGATTGTACAAATTGCGGGTTACTTTGGCTTAATGAACTGGCTTCCAACAATTGTACAAAAACAGCTGAATTTGAACGTAGCAAATTCCAGTCTCTGGATGATAGCAACCATTATTGGTATGAGCATCGGAATGATGACTTTTGGTTCAATCTTTGACTACTTCGGTCCAAGAAGAGCCTTCAGTATCTTCTTGATCGGTTCAGCTATCATGGTTTATACCTTGAGTTTAGCTACTAACATGATTACCTTGCTACTGCTTGGTGCGGTTGTTGGCTTCTTCTCTAACGGGATGTTTGGCGGATATGGTGCGGTTATTAGTCGCCTGTACCCAACAGAAATTCGCTCGAGTGCTAATAACATTATTGTTAACGTTGGACGAGCAATCGGCGGCTTTTCATCAGTAGTGATCGGTATTTTGATGGATCATTATAATCTGACAGTTGTCATGGGCTTCTTGTCTGCACTGTACATCATCAGTTTCATCGTAATGATGAGTTTACCTGGCTTGAAGAAGTTGTCTGGAACAAAAGCATAAAATGAAAGCTTTAAGTAGACAGCGCTTGCAAAAGTTATGCTATAATAAAACTAATTCATAAGAATAAGTCACTAGGGGTGCTTATAAGCTGAGAAAATACCCTTGGAACCTGAACGGGATAATACCTGCGCTAGGGAAGTGTTTAAAAGAAAAATTAAACATATTATTTGTACTCCTTCTGGCTTTTTGAATAGTAACTAGTTAGGAGTATTTTTTATGTTTACACGGTCGTCGAAATGGAATATTAAATCAATCATTTTGGTTGCTTTAATTGGAATTGTTATGGGGGTTATTTATACTTATGGTTTCAATAATATTTATAACCTCGCTAAGGTTGCATTGTTGCCAACTGGCTTTGCACCGGTAATGGACACGCTCTTCACAGGCCTATGGCTAATGGCAGCCCCACTTGCCATGTATTTTGTACCTACGCCTGGTTCAGGAACAATTGGTGAATTTATCGCTTCTTTTGTAGAAATGGCTGTTGGTGGTCAATGGGGTGCGATCACGATGCTGTCCGGTCTTATTCAAGGTGCCACTAATGAAATCGGCTTTTTCCCGAAAAAGAAACGTTACCAAGACTTTTCTTGGAAGAGTGTAATGATTGGGGCATTCTTTGCTAGTTTGGGGGCCTTTATTCCAACATATTTTTTGTATGGGTGGAATCACTACAAGCTTTCTTTGCAAATTGCTATGTTTATTACTAATATTATTTCAGCATTAGTTTTTGATGGGGTATTAGTAAAATTAATTACCAACTTATTTGATAAGGCCTTAAAGCCAAGAATTGAATAGTTTCTACCACATTTATCTAATCTATCTATTTGTGTATGCTATACTAAATGCAAAGGGAATATTAATGAATTTCGGATTCTATTTTGGCTAGATTAGGTAAGAAAAAATAGAAGAGAAAAATAAAGAAGCTGAGGTAAAATCCCAATGTCATTAAGTTAAGACATTGACTAACGTTTAACTTTATGAGCCGAATCATTT
>NZ_AYZC01000026.1 GCF_001436775.1 Lactobacillus acetotolerans DSM 20749 = JCM 3825 | reverse complement strand
TAAAGAAAATAAATTAAGCCAAATCATTAATATGACTTGACTTAGAGTAGAAAAAAGACGCCTTAACTGAATAATTTCAATTCAATTAAGACGTCATTAGTTTTCTAACAAACAATTATAAATACGAACGTCATCACAATATTAATTTCAAATTATTATAGCATCCAAATAATTAAATACAAATCTGCTTATTTATTATTTTTATCGGAATAATAAAGATTCTCTAACCGTTGATATGAGCCCGGTTCTACCTTTTCAATTGCAGTCGCAATCGTATCTAACGCTTCTTTATAATTATAATCTTGACTATAAAGTTTCATCGTCTTTTCTTGCGCCTGCTTAATTGAATCCTTAGATGAATATTTATTGGAATATTGCATTGTCAATTCAACCAAATCAGCAGAATTAATAATGTCATCAGCCTCTCTCTTCAGGCGTTCAACATCATCAGAAATTTGAATCAATTCATCAGAAATTCTTTCCATATTAATTCTAACTTGACTCAGTTCATCACTAACATGACCAATTTCGTTAACGACTAATGTATACATCTGAACAAAAGCATCAGGGTTGCCTGGCAATTTTCTTCGTTCAAGGCGCCGATAAACTAATGACACTTCCTGCTTAAATTGATTAACTGAATCGTTGGCAACATTTTCCGAATCATACAATCCATCGACATCCTGAGACATCTTTTTCTGCTCGTCATCAATTTCTCTAAGCCGGTCAAGCATTGCAAGCCATGAATCCTTAATTTCAGAATAAACGCCCTTACCATCGGCAATATTCTGCGTATCAATGGTATACTGCCGGTTCATGTCATTTACTTCTTCCTCAAGGTGTTTACTTTTATCCAATTCACCGTGAGTCAATTCATAGCTTTCATCAATATGTTGCATTTTTTCAACAAGCCTCTTAGATTCAACTTGTTGATGAGAAATCAACTTAAGCATTTTAGCCTGATTATTTTTAACAAACGGGCGTGCCTTATACTCTTTTCCTAAAACATCATATAAATTGTCAATTTCTTTCTTAATCTTTTTATTTTTTTCTGCCAATTTTTTAACATTTAAGTTAGCCAAAAGGTCTCTAGCATCATCAATTTGGTCATGAATAGACTTTATTTCATTTAAGACATTCACTTCAGAAATATAATATTTATCTGAAACCATTTTCTTATAGGTAGTAGACAATTCACGTAATTGATCTTGGAAAACTGTATCTAATTGGTGACGCCCCTCTTTTAATTTAGGTAACTGTTCTTTTAAGGAAGTAAGTGTCATCTTAATCTTTGACAATACCCGCTTTGCTTCAACGTGATCACCTTGAGACGACAAATTCTTTGCTTCAGCAAAATCATTTTCCATTGTCGTCAATTCATTTTCTATTTGGTCTAAAGCAGCCCCATAATCAAATGAATCTGCTAAAACCATTTTACGGATATCATGATAGTCTTTAATTAAACTATCATACTGAATCTGATTTCCCCGGTTAGATTCCAATAATTCTGTAAAAACGTCCTTAGTATTCTTTGCATCATCAAAGGTAGTTTTAATAATTCCTTGGGCTTTTCTAATGTTCTTACGCGCTTTAAATAAATGGTAATGCGTATTTTGGTCAGCTGCTTTTTCTACTAGATGCTGAACCTCAGGAAGCTTTTTTGTTGAAGCCTCTTGGTAGCTTTTGCGCCAAGTCTTCAAAGTAGTTAAACTTTCTCCGGCTAAATCCATTTTATCCAGTCGGTCTATATCTTGCCCAAGATGCATTTTTCCTATCTTATTCATTGTATCGTCAATTGCAATGATTTCACGCAATTGCCGACGGTTCATAATAAGCATAAATGCAATGACTAGTATTACTATTAAAATTATTGCAATTATAATTAGAGATTGAATTGATGACATGCTTTCTCCTCCGAAACTACCATAATTATACCAAACGAATGTAAAAAACGGGATAAAACACAAGCTTTTTCTTGATTTATTCTCAATATCTTTATACAATATAGTTTGTGTAAAATATTTGCAGCTATAAGTGACAAGAACGTCAACATCTTAATACGCTATTAGTGAATGAGTAACCCACGCTGCAACAGGCGAAAATGGAAATTAAGATGCACGAATGTTGAACTTATGTGTAATATTTTACTCCAAAAACTGTTATCAGATTTTATTGGAGGATTTTTATGTCAAGATATACAGGTCCAAGTTGGAAACGTTCAAGAAGATTAGGTATCTCACTTTCAGGTACTGGCAAGGAAATTAGTCGTCGTAACTATGCCCCTGGCCAACACGGTCCTAACAGTCGTGGTCGTTTGTCCGAATATGGTCAACAATTACACGAAAAGCAAAAGTTACGTTGGATGTACGGTTTAAATGAACGTCAATTCAGAACTTTATTCCGTCGTGCCGGCAAGATCCGTGAAGGTAAACATGGTATCAACTTTATGATTTTACTTGAACGCCGTTTGGATAATATCGTTTATCGTCTTGGCTTAGCTACTACTAGAGAACAAGCTAGACAGTTAGTCAATCACGGTCACGTTACTGTTGATGGAAAACGTGTTGACATTCCTTCATATGAAGTTAAAGTTGGTCAAACTATTAGCTTAAAGGAAAAGTCAAAAGACTTACAGCAAGTTAAAGATGCTTTGGATGCTGTTGCATCTCGCCCATCATTTGTTTCATTTGATGACAACAAGATGGAAGGTACCCTTGTACGTTTACCAGAACGTGATGAAATGGAACCAGAAATTAACGAAGCCCTTGTCGTTGAATACTACAACAAGTTACTTTAATTTCTATGTTTTATTCAAAAGCCCTTTCCCCTTCGGGAAGGGCTTTTTGTTATTTAAGAGGTAATTTATTATGGCTGATGATTTAAATAAAAGAGTTGAAAATGCAGCTCAGGGGATAACCCCGCAAACTAAACCAGATGAAAGAAGACGCTATCTCGGGTCTTTAAGAGAACGGGTCTTGGTTAGAATGGATAATACTGAAGTTAAAAATCCCAAATTAACTAACCTATTTTTAAAGCATATCTTAGACTACAAGGGATATTCTGTTCTAATTAACGGCAATGTTAATGATGATTTCTTAGGTAAAGTAGAAGCAGCTTGTAGCAAATACAGTATCCCCTTTACTTTAGTGAACAATGAAACTGCCAGAACCGGCGCAAAAGATACTGCTATTTTGGTTGTAGCTAAAACTGCTATTAACAAAATGAGAATTGAAATCGGTCAGGTATACGCACCTGAAATGCCTAAGGAAGAACTCGACCAACCAAAAAACAAGAAAAAAACTAGCTTTTGGCACCGGCTTTTTCATGGAGATCGATAATGAAACCTTTAGCATATCGTATGCGGCCAAAGAACTTAGATGAAATAGTTGGACAGCAACACTTAATTGGACCCGGTAAAATCATCCGTAGAATGGTTGAAGCCCGACTCCTGTCCTCTATGATTCTTTATGGTCCGCCTGGTATTGGTAAAACTAGTATTGCTAGTGCTATTGCAGGCTCTACTAAATATGCCTTCAGAAAGCTCAACGCCGCTACTGATAGCAAGAAGCAATTAGAACAGGTCGCTGAAGAAGGCAAAATGAGTGGTACGGTCATCCTACTTTTAGATGAAATTCACCGCTTAGACAAAAAGAAGCAGGATTTCTTACTCCCACTGCTTGAATCTGGTCAAATAATTTTAATTGGTGCCACTACCGAAAATCCGTATATCTCTATTTCCCCTGCTATTCGTTCCCGCTGCCAAATTTTCGAATTAAAACCCTTGTCAACCAAAGATGCTGCTACAGCAATTGACCGTGCTCTAACAGATAAGGAAAATGGTTTGGGTAAATACAACGTTTCCCTAACAGAAGATGCAGAAAAGCTTTTAATTGAAAAAGGTAATGGGGACCTCAGAGCAACGCTAAATGGACTCGAACTCGCTGTTTTATCTACTAAGCAAGAATTAAAAGATGCAGGTAAAAAAGATTCAGATTTTAAGATTGACCAAAAAGAAATGGCCGATTCTATCCAAATGAAGAGTCAAAACTTCGATGCTAAAGGTGATGGTCACTATGACCTCGTTTCTGCCTTTCAAAAATCAATTAGGGGATCTGATGTAGATGCCTCACTCTACTATCTTGCCCGTTTAGTCGAATCAGGAGATTTAATTTCTATCTGCCGCCGTCTTAGTGTTATTGCCTATGAAGATATTGGTCTGGCAAACCCAGCCGCTGCTCAACATGCATTTGTGGCTATTCAAGCAGCGCAAACATTAGGTTTCCCAGAGGCAAGGATTCCATTAGCCAATGCCGTAATTGAACTTGCCCTCTCCCCTAAGAGTAATAGTGCTATGAAGGGAATTGATAAAGCTTTAAGTGACGTGCGCCACAAAAAGACTGGTTCAATTCCTGCCGACTTAAAGGATGCACATTATTCTGGAGCAAAAAAATTAGGACATGGCAATGGTTATATTTATCCTCACGCATATCCGAATGATTGGATTGCTCAGCAATATCTACCAGACAAATTAATTGGCACACAGTATTTTGACCCTAAAGGCAATTCTAAAATCGAAAAGGGCTTGAAAAAGCAGTATCAAATTTTGCGAAAAATGCAAGCAGAAAAGCTTAACAAAGTCAAGAGGGACAAGTAATTCCACAATTTTTATTTTCTTGACAAGCAAAGCAAGTTTGGGTAATATAAGAAGTGATCTGAGTTGATCGACTAGTTTAAATGTATAAAGTTGACCGATCAAACTATTAGACGTGAGAGTTGATAAGTAACTACCGAATCGGAATACTGTCATTGTACAGGATCCATATTCGCTGCGATATCAGCTCAAATTTTGGACACTGCGGGTTCAACAAGCGTCATTGTGCTATGTTATTCAACTCGGATTTCTTTAGAAATTTAACAGGAAACGGTCTTTTGACCGTTTCTTTTTTATTGGAGCATTTTATTCAAATGGCTATTAAAATTATAATGGGGATTTTTATTATTGTCCTTTTATTTACCTCTTATTATATGTGGCACAACCGAAACGATCATTTTTTGATTTATAACACCGATAACAATCCCAAATTTACTATTATACTTACCTGGACTTCGATTGCTTTACTGTTTGAGAGTATTCTAGGTGTCCTTTTATTATTTTTAACCAATAAATATATGAACCTCATCACCCTACTTTTAAGTACTTTAACAATTTTAATTTTTAGTCTATTAATTAACCAAAAGAATGATTAATTTCTAGTAAATTTTGGTAAAATAGAAGTAGAAAGAGGTGCTTAGAAGATGTTGAAACAATACCAACATATTCAGGTTTCTGTTGATGGTTCAAAAGAAGCTGATTTAGCCTTCAGCAAAGCTGTAGGCATAGCTAAACGCAACGGAGCAACATTAGAAATCTTACATGTTATTGATACCCGTTCCTTCCAAAATGTTTCTAGCTTTGATTCAGCAATGGTTGAACAAGTCTCGAGCGATGCTAAAAACAAAATGGAAAAATATTATGATCGTGCAACTAAAGCTGGAGTGAAAGAAGTTCACTTTTCAATTGAATTTGGTTCACCAAAAACTATTATTGCCCATGAATTTCCGAAGAAACACAACATTGATTTAATTGTTGTTGGCGCTACCGGTCTTAATGCGGTTGAACGTTTACTAATCGGTAGTGTTACGGAATATGTAACTAGAACTGCTGATTGTGACATTTTGGTATGTAGAACTAAAGAAGTTGAAGATGCACTTAATGACCACAAAGACAACTAAAAATAGCTATAATAAAAGCTTTCAAGTTTAAACTTGAAAGCTTTTATTTTTTTCTTCAAATATTAAAAGTCGCCAGCGGTACTGAACATATAATCCTTATTATGAAACTTCATTGACAAAATCATTCCAATACCCATCATATTTCCAATTAAAGCAGAACCACCTTGAGAAACAAATGGCAAAGGAATACCGGTCAGTGGAAGCAAATCAATACTCATTCCAATATTTTCAAACACGTGGAATAAAATCATCATAATAACTCCAGTAGAAATATAGGAATAGAAAGCATTTTTAGTATCAAAAGTGATACGAACCATTTGAATAATCAGATAAAGATAAATTAAAATGACTGCCACACTGCCGACAAAGCCAAAGGTTTCACCAACTACGGAATAAACCATATCTGAGCCACGGACTGGAACATAAACATTTACTTTTCCAAAACCATTTCCAAAAAGCTGGCCAGAACCAATTGCTTGCATACTCTGCCACAATTGGTAGGCTCCTTTGGAAGTATCAGTTGCTGGACTCAACCACGATTTAATCCTTTCAAATTGATATGCCTGAAAGAAATGGCTAAGCATTGACTGCCCACCAGGTGTGGCAACTAGCAAAATTATTCCTGCCCCTAATACGAACACTATTCCGTATAAAGGGAGGATAATTTTCCAAGAAATACCTGAAACTAAAATTACACCACCAACGATAGCGATGAAAACTAACATAGTCCCAAAGTCATTTTGAAATTTTAATAGGATTGCGATTGGTGCCAGCCAAGCAAGAATCTTGCCTAACAAAAGCCAATCATTCTTAATCGTATGAACATACCGCTGATTATGATCATGAACCACTCTAGCCAGCATTAATATAAACGCTGGCTTCATAATTTCTGATGGTTGAAAAGACAATGGCCCGAGCTTAAACCAACTCTTCGCACCAGTATCGGCTGCCACACTCCTATTATATAAAAACAGGACGGCAATCAATAGAATTATACCAATTGCATAAATATACGGCGCGATTTTAAATAATTGTTCAGCATCAAATTGCATTACGAAAACTACAATTGCAATTGAAACAACATACCATAAACCTTGCATTAAAATAGCCTTAAGTGGGCTACCCATGTGACTAGGATCATTAACCGCTGCTACATAAATTGAATATAAACCAATGATTGCTAAAGCAATTACTGGAATAACTATATTCCAAGCAATTCGATCTACCAGACTTGTTTTATTCTCTACTTTTACCATTAATAATCACTACTTAATTATTTCTCATGTAAAGTAAAATATGAAAGTAAATCATTAATACTACTTTCTAAACTTTTATCAAACAAAACATTGTTAGTTTTGGTGGTAGTTGCGCGATATTTGCCATTAATTTTTTCAATTAAACCAATCGATTTTTTGTTAGGAATAATAACTTCCCAAGTGGGAATGCTTTTATCCTTAAGTTCATTTACTTCAATATCAATATTCTCTAGTTTTTTAGACATATTCCCTCCTACTTGTTATCCGGATGAAATTTTCTTGCAATTATTGCATCCTCATATCTCTCCGGATGGGGATTTCGAAAAATAGTGAATTTATCAGGTACGGGATCCACCCCACCACGTACAAACGGATTACACCTCAAAATACGACAAATTCCCATGATCAACCCCAAAAATGGTCCATGCTTTTTTAAAGCATCAATCATATAAGCTGAACAAGTGGGATAATATCGACAACTTTTTGGTAAAATTGGTGAAATAAATTTCTGATAAATACGGACTAAAAAAATCAAAATCTTACGCAAGTAAAACTCCTCATTTAATGACGTTGATGTTTTTCTATATTCTTAAGTAAGACTCCTGTACCATTAGCTACCGCCTCAAGTGGATGATCAGCAGTTAAAACTGGAACTTTTAAGTAATATGAAATTAATTTATCAATATTCTTAAGTAAAGCTCCACCACCAGTTAGCATAATACCACGATCGATAATATCAGCTGACAATTCAGGTGGGGTCTTCTCAAGTACTTCCTTAGTCGCCGCAACAATAGACATTAAACCATTATGTAATGCTTCTTGAATTTCAGGAGCCGTTACAGTTGTTTGCTTTGGCAATCCATCTACTACATCACGACCACGAACGGTAATGCTTGCATCCTTGTCAGGTTCAAAAGCACTACCAATTTCAATTTTAATCTGCTCAGCAGTACGAGAACCGATCAACAAATTATGCTTATTCTTAATATAAGAAATAACTGCTTGGTTCATCCTATCACCGGCATACCGCATTGATTGACTAGTTACAATTTCACCCATAGACAAAACCGCAATATCGGTAGTACCACCACCAATATCAATAACCATGTTGCCTTGAGGCTTGAAAATATCAAGTCCAGCACCAACAGCAGCAACCTTAGGTTCAAAATCTAAGTATACTTTGCCGCCACCAGATTTTTCAGCTGCCTGAATAATAGCCTTTTGCTCAATTGAAGTAACACCTGTTGGTGCACAGATCAAAATATTAGGCTTTGACATAAAGCCCTTAACGTTTAATTTTTCAATAAAATATGACAGCATTGCTTCGGTAATATCAAAATCAGCAATAACACCATTTTTTAATGGTCGTATTACCCGGATATTGCCTGGCGTTCTACCTACCATCTTGTATGCTTCTGTACCAACTGCAACTACATTATTTGTACTCGTATTAACAGCAACAACAGATGGCTCATTTAACACAATACCTTTTCCAGAGACATTGATAAGTACATTTGCTGTCCCTAAATCAATTCCTATATCTCGTGCCACGATAACCCTCCATAAATATTCAACGTTTATTTTACCATAAAAGGACAAACGATGCCCTTAGTATTAACGTTTTTAATAAGTCTTAAAAGAAATTACTTAATTGCAAAGATGTGTCAATTAAAGTTATAAAGAATTTCCCAACTAAAAAGCCTAATGCAATCGCAGTAAACAAAAGAAAAATTTGAGCTTCAAAAACTCTGCCTTTCTTAATAAATTTTTCTATCCTTATTGCTTTAACAGATTGAAATGAAAGGCCAATTGTAATCAAGTAAATAACTATACTAATAATCGCATGAACACCTAGCTGAAACATTCTTATTTCTCACTTTTCCAATTAAACAAAAACGGGTGCACCTTCGTGCATCCGTTTAAAAATTCAGATTTATTTACTTCTTCGACTTGTAAACACTAATTCTATTTACAGCTCGCCTCAATGCAATCTGAGCTCTTTCTAATGATCGTCGATCATGCTTTTCTTTAGCTACTTTTAGACGCTTTGTAGCACGTTCCTTGGCAGCCTCCGCACGAGAAACATCAATGTTTCTAGCACGTTCAGCGCTGTCAGCAATAATGGTAACTGTATTATTTGAAAATTCCAGATAGCCACCATTAACCGCAATATGATCAATAATCTGATTCATTTCCTGACTGCGCTTAACTCTTACTTCGCCAATAGCAAGCGGTGTCAAAATTGGTAAGTGATTGTACATGATTGAACGTGCACCATCAATCGCCCGCATTTCAATAATACTTGCACGGTGAGAATAAGTCATACCATCAGGAGTTATAACATTTACCTTAAAAAGTTTTTCTGGATCTGCCATTTGACGTCACCCTACTTTTCTAGCAATGCTTTAGCTTCTGGATCACTTGGGGTAACACCCATCTTTTGTGCCTTCTTCAAGACATCTTCGATTGGTCCAACACCACGAAAGGCATCTTCTGGTAAATCATCAAGGTGACCGTCTAAAATCATCTTAAATCCTTTAAGCGTATCCTTAATCGGAACATATGAACCAGGCACACCTGTAAATTGCTCAGCAACAAAGAAGTTCTGTGATAAGAAGAATTGAATCTTACGGGCACGGCCAACAATGACCTTTTCTTCGTCAGACAATTCATCCATACCTAAAACAGAAATAATGTCTTGCAATTCATGATAGCGTTGCAATACATGTTGTACACGAGTAGCAATTTCATAGTGTTCTTTCCCAACAACTTCTGGGTCAAGAGCACTTGAAGTAGATTCAAGCGGATCAACAGCTGGGTAAATACCTTCCTCAACTAGGCTACGTTCCAGATTAGTGGTGGCATCCAAGTGAGCAAAAGTAGTAGCCGGAGCTGGGTCAGTATAGTCATCAGCAGGGACATAAACGGCTTGAATTGAAGTAATTGAACCCTTCTTGGTAGAAGTGATTCTTTCCTGCAATTGACCCATTTCAGTAGCCAAAGTAGGCTGATAACCTACGGCACTTGGCATACGTCCGAGCAATGCCGAAACTTCTGAACCAGCCTGCGTAAACCTAAAGATATTGTCAATGAAGAGTAATACATCTTGACCTTCAACATCTCTAAAGTATTCAGCAAGCGTTAATCCAGTTAATGCTACACGCATTCTGGCACCAGGCGGTTCGTTCATCTGACCAAAGACCATGGCAGTTTTGCTTAAGACGCCTGATTTTTTCATTTCGAAGTAAAGATCATTACCTTCACGAGTTCTTTCACCAACACCAGTAAATACGGAAATACCACCATGTTCTTGAGCAATATTGTGAATTAACTCCTGAATAATAGTAGTCTTACCAACACCGGCACCGCCGAACAAACCGACTTTACCACCTCGCAGGTATGGCTCAAGTAAGTCAATGACTTTAATACCAGTTTCAAGAACTTCTCTGCTCGTAGTTAAATCCTTATACTTAGGAGCCGATCTGTGAATACTCATACGACGATGATCTTTTGGAAACGCTGGACCATTATCAATTGGTTGACCTAAAACGTTAAATACACGTCCTAGAGTATCTTCACCAACAGGTACAGAGATCGGACCACCTGTATCTTCGACTTTCATTCCGCGCCGAAGACCGTTGGTAGATTCCATCGAGATTGTTCTTAAAACTCCATCACCAAGCTCAAGCGTAACTTCAAGTACAATCGAATCATCTTTTGACTTGATGACGCGAAGAGCATTGTTAATATCAGGTAGGTCTTTATTAAGTGGAAATTTAACATCGACGACTGGGCCAATTACTTGAACAACTTTACCTTCACTCAAAACATCTACCTCCTTTTCTCTAATTATTTCAAGGCATTTGCACCACTGACAATTTCGGTAATTTCAGTAGTGATTTGTGCCTGTCTTGCACGGTTTAATTTAGTAGTTAAACTAGATACCAAATCATCAACATTGTCTGTCGCACTTTGCATAGCAGTCATTGAACTAGCATGCTCAGCCGTTTTTGCATCCAAAATAGCACCGTAAATTGTTGAACGTGCATATTGTGGAAGTAAAGTCGTTAAGACAGTATTAATATCAGGTTCGATTTCATATTCTATATCTTTATGAGCTTTAGCTTCCTTAACACCAATATCTAAATCAATGATAGGCAACATTTTTTCAACTCGAAACGCAGAAGAAAGTGTATTGATATGATGAATATAACAAACATACAATTCATCATAAACTCCATTCAAATACATTTTAATCGCGGTTGAAACAATTGGTAAAACTTCCTGGAAAGTTGGGACGTCAGTGATATTGTTATTTTCATAAACAACATTTAAATTATTTTTCTTAAAAAATTGTGCACCAACTGATCCTACAGCTAGAATTTTTACATCCTTATTTTCAGCTTTGGAATCTTCAAATAAACTCATCATGTTCTTCAGAACAGAACTATTGTAAGAGCCAACCAATCCACGGTCCCCAGTAATAACTAAATATCCAGAGGACTTAATTTTCTTACGTTCTTGAATTAAATCTAAAGTAATACCTAAGCCAAAAACATCACTATAATCAATTTTAGCAATATTATTTTCATCAACCGTTACATTTTCTTTATGTAACTGATTGACTACTTGCATACTCATTAAGCGTGATAATGTACGCCTTACTTGATTATTATAAACTGTATAACCTTTATCCCTTTTTTGAGTTTGGCTTAACTTAGCGGCTGAAACCATCCTCATTGCTTCAGTAATTTTACCAGTCTGTTGAACTGAGGCTATCTTTCTCTTCAACGCAAGTGAAGATGCAGGCATAACTACCTCCTAGTTCTTACTTGGTGAAAAACTATCTGTAAATTTTTCAACAGCAGTTTGTAACTTCTTTTTATCTGGCAATTCACCAGTCTTGCGAATGTGCTCTAAAAGGTCTTCATGACTACTATCAAAGTTATCAAGGAGCTCTTTTTCATAACGAGCAATATTTTCAACTGGGATTGAATCAAGATAACCATGCGTCAAGGCATAAAAGATTATAACTTGCTTTTCAATTGAAATTGGATCATGAAGTGGTTGCTTCAAAACTTCAACAATTCTACGACCACGATTCAACTTAGATTGAGTGGCTTGATCCAAATCACTACCAAATTGCGCAAAACTTTCCAGTTCATGATATGCAGCAAGGTCAGTACGTAAAGTACCAGCGACTTCCTTCATAGCCTTGATCTGAGCGTTACCACCAACACGAGAAACTGAGTTACCAGCATCAACAGCCGGACGATTTCCTGCAAAGAACATATCACTTTGTAAGAAAATCTGACCATCAGTAATAGAAATTACGTTAGTTGGAATATATGCAGAAATATCTCCTGCTTCAGTTTGAATGATTGGTAAAGCTGTCATTGATCCACCACCCAGTTTGTCGTTTAGCTTAGCACTGCGTTCAAGTAAACGTGAGTGTAAATAAAAGACATCGCCTGGATAGGCTTCACGACCAGGTGGTCTACGAAGTAGCAAGGAAAGTTCACGGTAAGCAACGGCTTGCTTGGATAGATCGTCAAATACGATCAATACGTCCTTCCCATTGTACATAAATTCTTCACCCATAGCAGTACCGGCATATGGTGCTATATATAGCATTGGTGCTGGTTCACTTGGGCCGGCTTCAACAACGATGGTATAATCCATCGCACCGAAGTGCTTTAAAGTTTCCACTTGCGCTCTGACAGTTGATTCCTTTTGCCCAATGAAAACATAGATACAAGTTACATTTTGACCTTTTTGGTTCAGAATCGTATCAATTGCTAAACTAGTTTTACCAGTCTTACGGTCACCAATAATCAATTCACGCTGTCCACGACCAATTGGAACTAAAGCATCGATAGCTTTAATACCAGTTTGAAGTGGTTGTTTAACTGACTGACGATCCATAACTCCTGGGGCTGGGGCTTCAATTGGACGAGTTTTTTTCGTATCAATCTTACCCAAACCATCAATAGGCTGGCCTAAAGGGTTTACAACTCTACCGACTAATTCGTCCCCAACTGGAACTCGCATAATTTGACCGGTTCGTCTAACCTTGTCGCCTTCACGAATATCGTCAAAATTACCTAAAATAATGATACCAACATCATCAGTTTCTAGGTTTTGTGCAATACCGTAAGAACCATTTTCAAATTCCAATAACTCATTAGCTAAAACATTATTCAGTCCGTGAGCCCGGGCGATACCATCACCTATGTAAGTTACGACACCAACTTCATTGATATCGATCTTATTATCATAGTGCTCAAGTTGTTGCTTGATCAGAGAGCTAATTTCTTCTGCTTTAATGCTCAATGGTTTCACCTCTTTTAATCATTATTAATTAACTGCGCACGGATCTTTGTCAGTTTATTCTTTACTGAGCCATCGATCACGCGGTCCTTCACTTGGAGAATCACGCCGCCTAAAATACTTGGATCAACTTGATTCTTAAGACGCACAGCATTTAAATTATATTTCTTTGCATAGCTTTCACTTAAATGCTTAAGTTGATCAGGATCTAATTTTACTGCCGTAATAGCAGTCCCAGATGTGATCGACTTAGCATCGTCATAAAGGTCATTGAAACGATTGATAATATCAAGCAAATTTCCAAAGCGATTATATTCAAGCAATAAATTTAAGAAAGCTTGCACTTCTTTTGAGAATCCCTGTTCAATTACCGACAAAGATTTCTTCTTTTCATCACCATTTAATATAGGATCGCTCAAAATTGTAAGAATTCTTGGATTAGCTTGAACAGCTTTTTTTAATTCCTGTAAATCATCATATACAGTTTCCAAAGCCCTCATGTCCTGCGCATAACCAAACAAAGCACTGCCATAACGGTTGGCAATTTCTTCTCTACTTAAAGCCATTAATCATCCAACCCCTTAATGAATTGGTCAACTAAATCTTTTTGATCTTTAGCAGATAAATTCTTAGAAATTACCTTTTCTGCAATTGCTACAGAAATATCCGCAACCTGGCCACGTGCATCATTGATTGCATCAGTCTTAGCTTGTTTAGCTTCAACCTCTGCTTTCTTATGAATTGAAGTGGCGTTTTCGTTAGCATCCGCTACTATTTTGCTGCTAGTTTTTTGCACATTAGCCTTTGCATCAGAAATAATCTTAGTTGCTTCTTGCCTTGAATTCTTCAAAGCAGCTTCTCGCTCATTAGCCAAAGTTTCGGCTTTTTTGCGATTGCTTGCAGCTGAATCTAAATCTCCAATGACCTTCTGCCGCCTTTTTTCCATCATCTTGGAGACTGGGCCCCAAGCATAATGCTTAACCAAAAGCAACAAAAGAGCAAAAACTATAAGATACCAAATAGCATTACCTAAATAGATATGATATGAGGCTGCAAATAATGTTTGAAATGTCATTTACTGCCCTTCTCTCTTTTTTAATCTAATTCTTTCTTTATCGATCAAATTAAAGGAAGAGAATCAAGAAAGCAATAACGATAGCCAAGATAGGAACGGCTTCGATCAACCCAACACCGATAAACATAGTTGATCTTAAATTACCGGCACTCTCAGGTTGACGAGCCATACTTTCGACAGTTTTAGTGATAACTTTACCGTTACCCCAAGATGCAGCTAAGGCTGCAGCACCAGCTGCAATAGCTGCGGAAAGATATTTAAAAGCTTCTGACATAAATAAACCTCCAAAAAATTATTAAAATTATTCTTTAGTAACCTTTCTCCCAATGTATACCATTGACAAAGTTACGAAAACATATGCCTGGATGGAGCCAATGAAGACAGAGAAAGCTTGCCAAATCATAGCCAATGGAGCTGCTAAAATCATTGTTGGAAGGCCAAAACTTACAGCCAAACGATTACCAATCAATGTTAATAAAACTTCACCGGCATAAATATTACCGTACAAACGTAAGGATAAAGTTAAAAAGTTAGTTATTTCTTCAATTATATTAATTGGAAATAGAAAACCAACAGGTGAAGCATAATTACGCCAGTAACCACCAACACCAAACTTTTGCATTCCAAACGTAAACGATAAAAGCAAGGTCATCATTGCAAACGACATTGTCGTTACTGGATCAGCAGTTGGTGATTTAACAACTGTCCAGTCACCAACTTTGACTTCCATGAACAAACCTAGCATATTCATGAACCAAATAAAGAGAAATAGAACAAAAGCATAAAGGGATAGGTGTTTTTGCGCGTCTTCATCACTGACATTGTCTTTAACAATACCGTCGGTAAAATCGAGCAGATATTCTATCACATTTTGTCTTTTGTTTGGTTTCATTTCAACTTTACGTGAGAGCCAAATACAGACAAACAAAACCACAAGTGCCATTAGGGTTGAACCAATGATCCCAGTGAGATCAAAGCTCAAGCCTAAGAACTTGAAAACAAACGATTTCTCCAATACTTCGTGACCTCCCTTCTTGTGCTGAATAAACTCGAACACGTTTCCCATATTAACACCAATAAATTATTTTGTGAAAATTGTAAGCGTATTTAAATTCTTATTTATTAGAAGGATAAATTACTTAGTACCAAATAATCTATCGCCGGCATCACCTAAACCTGGGTAAATATAACCGTTAGGTAATAACTTATCATCTTCAGCCGCTGTATAAATGTCAACATCCGGGTTAGCCTTTTGAACTGCCTTAACACCTTCTGGTGCAGCTACCAAAACGGCTAAACGGATTTTCTTAACATTACGCTTTTTCAAAGCACCGATTGCCATATTTGCCGAACCACCAGTGGCAAGCATTGGGTCAACTATCAGACATTCACGTTCAGCTACATCTTTGGGCATTTTAACAAAATACTCATGGGGCTTAAGCGTCTTTTCATCACGATACATTCCAATAACGCCAACTTTAGCTGAAGGAACCATCTCTAAAACACCGTTAAGCATTCCCATGCCGGCACGTAAAATTGGCACAATGGTCATTTTCTTACCAGCAATCTCTTTTTGGGTTGTTTTACCAATAGGTGTTTCAATTTCAACATCTTTTAATGGTAAATCTCTAGTGATTTCGTAGGTCATAAGACCACCGATTTCACCGACAATTCTACGAAATTCATTCGAACCAGTTTCCTTACGCCGAATGATTGTCAATTTGTGTTGAATCAACGGATGATCCAATATTGTGAACTTACCCATATTTTCCTCCTATTAGAATAATTATATCCATAAGGTATTTTAATCAAAATGGCAAAGGGTTTAAAGCCCTTTGCCATTTATTTTTTATCTATACATTTAAATGATGACCGGCAGCAGCTTTATTAAGACGGTTCATATAAGCTAAACTGCTTTCACCATCGCTAAATCCTTGAACATAAATATGCTTAATATTAGCTTTATCATCAAAATAACGTAAACTGCTAAACAAATTATGATCAGCATCCGTTAAATTATTACCTAGGTTAAATTTGTTTTCATCCGGTAAATCAATTTTACCAAGCTCACCTTTAAGTGCAGCCACACCCGTTTCATTATTTAAATCAATCTTAGCAAAATCATCTGCATGATCAACTACAGTAACTGGTGCACTTGGTGCATAATGGCGATACTTCATCCCTGGAGCCTTAGGAACTTCCTTATCAGATACCTTACCTGAATTAATGCGTACCTTTTCTCCTAGAACTTTACTAAGCTCATCAGGGGTAATCTTACCTGGACGAAGCACAACCGGATTTTTAACAGACAAATCAATAATGGTAGATTCAAGGCCAACCTTGGTCGGACCATCATCAATAATTCCTGCAATTTTACCTTTTAAGTCATGATAAACATGTTGAGCGGTCGTTGGACTTGGTTTAGTAGAAGTATTAGCTGAAGGCCCCACGATCGGGTAACCTAATTTAGCAATCAAATCGTGTGTCAATTTATCATCAGGACAACGAAATGCAGCAGTTGGCAACCCACCAGTAACAGCCTTTGGAAGAGCACCTTTTTTAACAAATAATAACAAAGTTAAAGGACCTGGCCAAAATTGATTAATCAATTTTTTGGCACGCTCTGGCACTTTCTCTACATACCTAGACATCATTTCTTCGCCAGAAACAGTAACAATGAGTGGATTATCACTAGGACGGCCCTTGGCAGCATAAACACTCTTTACTGCTTTTTCATTAGTTGCGATTGCACCTAATCCGTACACTGTCTCAGTGGGGAAAGCTACTAACTCACCCTTTGCCAATAATTTAACAGCATCATCTAATTGATCTTTAGAAAAAATCTTTGTTTCCATTATTTCTTCCACTTTCCATAAACCATACGTGGCTTCCCAGCCATATCATTTTTAAACGTCAAATCAAAATCAGGTAATTCTTTTGCAAATAAACTTTCAAGCTGCTCTTTTTCACTGAAACCATATTCTAAGAAAAACTCACCATGACTATTTAAGTGTTCACGGACCTGCTTTGCAAATTTTTTATAGAAATTCATTCCATCTTTTCCACCGAATAAGGCTTTTTTAGGCTCGTTTTGCAAAACATTTTGGTCCATGTCCTTCTCCTCATCATCTTTGATGTACGGCGGATTAGAAATTATTTTGTCAAACTTTTCAAGTCCAATTAAAATATTGACTTTACGCACAGTCACATCCAGTTTGTAAGTTAAGAAATTTTCTTCACAGGTTCGTAAAGCTGAGTCGGTAATGTCTGAAGCATAAAGATCTAGATTTTTAATCCCCTTTTTTTCAGCTTCTTTACCTAGAGCAACGGTAATACACCCTGATCCAGTTCCTATATCAAGAATTTTTTCACCAGAATGAAGGTGTTTCAATGCCCATTCGACTAACTCCTCAGTTTCAAACCGAGGTATCAACACCCCTGGTTGGACCATAATTTTATAACCTAAAAACCATGCATAACCCAAGATATATTGAGGAGAAATACCTTTGGCAAGCTTCTTAATATCTTTACGAGCTTGCTTTACCTGCTTATCATCTAAGACCATGTCACGTTTTATTTGAAATTCACTTGGCGTTAGTCCCAATCTTTCAGAAAGAACATAATCAATGTCCTCTGGACGGGCATTTTCAGCCGTTTCACCAGCTTGGATTCGTAAATCTTTTAAAGTTTTAAGCATTCTTATCAGCCAACTCCTCTAATTGCTTAGTTTGGTTATAGAGAATTAAAGCGTCGATTATCTCATCAAGGTCGCCATTCATTACCTTATCAAGCTTATTAATAGTCAAACCAATCCTGTGATCGGTAACCCTATTCTGTGGGTAATTATAAGTCCTGATTCTTTCAGAACGATCACCGGTACCGACGGCATTCTTTCTTTTTTCGTCATATTTATTACGGTGCTGACTTTCATAATAATCGTAAACACGTGATTTTAGAATCTGCATAGCCTTCACACGGTTCTGCTGCTGACTACGCTGATCTTGCATAGCAACAACAATGCCAGTTGGAATGTGGGTCATTCTAACGGCACTCGAAGTCTTGTTAATGTGCTGACCACCAGCACCACTAGAACGGTAAACATCAACTCGAATATCCTTAGGATCTATATCGATGTCAACCTGCTTATATTCTGGCATAACCGCAACAGTTGCGGTTGAGGTATGAACACGCCCTTGCGATTCGGTTGCCGGAATTCTTTGTACCCGGTGAGCACCGTTTTCATATTTAAGCTTAGAATAAACTTTTTTACCAGTGATCATAATCGCAACTCGCTTATAACCACCAACTTCTGTTGGCTCGCTATCGATAATTGAGGTCTTCCAGCCTTGACGCTCAGCGTACTTTTCGTACATTCTAAACAAATCCCCGGCAAAAAGTGAGGCTTCATCCCCACCGGCAGCACCTCGAATTTCCATAATGATATCGTTATCATCATTTGGATCCTTCGGCAGCATCAAAATTTTAATTTGATCCTCTAATTTACTAATCTCTTTTTTTAGATCTTCATCTTCATCTTTAGCCATTTCAACTAAATCAGGATCATTTTCGCCAGAGATAATTTCTTTGTTATCTTTAATTTCTTTCTTATCAGCTTTATATTTTTTATACTTTTGAACAATCTCGCGCAAATCTGCTTCTTCTTTTGAAACTTTCATGTAACGTTTCGTATCATTAATAACTTCCGGATCAGCCATCATTTCCTGGAGTTCTTCATAATGTGCAACTAAGCCTTCCAGTTGCTCCATAATTTTATCCATAACTTACTTTTTCCTCTCTACCTATTCTGACCTGGGTGAAAATAATGAAAACGACAAACTGGGTAGTAACTTTCATCCCCACCAATTTGGACTTGTTCGCCTTCATAAACAGGCTGTTTATTATTGATTCGTAAATTCATGGTTGCCTTATGACCACAAAAATGACAAATAGTTTTCATTTCTTCTATTTTATCAGCATAAATCAATAAATTTTCACTGCCTTCAAATAAATGGTTTTGAAAATCATTTTTTAAACCAAAAGTCATCACAGGTATTTTTAAATCATCAACTATTCTGGCACACTCTAAAACATGGTGCTTTTTTAAAAATTGTGCTTCATCGATAAGGACACAGACCAGTTTACCATTACCTTCAGCCTCATCTTTTTTATTTTTATTACTAATATAATCAAACAGATTTAACTTTGCATCTACCGGTATAGCCTTACGGTGAAGACCTATCCTCGATGCAACAGTGCCAACACCGTTTCGATTATCAATGCCACTGGTCATCAAAGCAATTTTACGTCCTTGCGCCTCATAATTATGCGCAACTTTTAAGATTTCAATTGTTTTACCACTACTCATTGCACCGTAGCGAAAAAATAACTGTGCCATTTTATTCCCCTTTTATTTAAAAATATATCCGCTTAACTAGTATAGATGAAAAATGAATTTTGTGCAGTTAAATAGACGCCAAAAACTCGTTTTCAAACTGGCTCTATGCTATAGTTGATTTTGGTTTTTAAAGTGAGGGATAAATATGAGTCTAAAATCAGGAATTGCTAAATTTGCTGGAAAATCAAGTTATTGGTTCCTTCATAATGTTCTTAAGGGGGGAACCAGTTTCCCTGGTGAATTTGCGATGAAAATTGATCCTGAAGTTCTTAGTTCGCTAGGTCAGGGTTACGAAACAGTTATTGTCACCGGAACTAATGGTAAGACAATGACTACGGCACTAATCGTTGAAATTTTACGCAAAAAGTACGGTGATATATTAACCAATCCATCTGGTTCTAATATGTTACAAGGCATTGTCACCGCATTCTTAGCACATAAAAATAAAAAAGCTAAGCGGAAAATTGCCGTACTTGAAGTTGATGAGGCTAACATAAAGATGGTTTCTAAATTACTTCATCCAAGTGTGTTCGTATTAACCAACATCTTCCGTGATCAAATGGATCGTTACGGTGAAATTTACACAACTTACGACAAGATTGTTAACGGGATTAAGTTAGCACCTGACGCAACTATTATTGCCAATGGTGATGCCAGTATTTTTTCATCTGTTAAGTTGCCAAATAAAAAAATCTTTTATGGTTTTAAATTAGCAGACGATAAAAAAGAAAATGATTTTAAAGCACCTGTAAACACAGATGGTGTCTTATGTCCGAGATGTGATCACATTTTGCATTACCACGAACGTATTTATGCAAACTTAGGTGATTTCTTCTGCCCTAACTGTGGCTACCACAGACCGAATTTAACTTATACAGTTAATAAAATTATTAAGCAAACACCTAATAGCCTTAAATTTCAAATGGGTAATCGGGATTATTCAATTAATATCGGTGGTACCTACAATATTTATAATGCGTTAACTGCTTATTCAGTTGCTCGCTACTTTGGTTTGACTGATGATGAAGTTGCACAAGCTTTCGAAGAAAACAAGAGAATTTTCGGTCGGCAAGAATTAATTAAATATAATGGTAAACAAATCGATTTAATCTTAGTCAAGAATCCGGTTGGATTAGACGAAGTTTTACACATGCTTAATACTGAAAAAGATAACTATTCTTTAGTCGCTTTGCTTAATGCCAACCATGCCGATGGAATCGATACGTCATGGATATGGGATGCAGACTTTGAAGGATTAGATAAGAAAAAAGTTAAGCGGCTTTTAGTCGGAGGTCAACGTTGGCACGATATGGGCTTTAGATTAGAGGTAGCTGGTTTCGATCCAGGTAAAATGGTCACTACAACTGATGATGACAGTTTAATAGAAGAACTTGATAAATTGCCTACTAAGAAGGTTTATATCTTGTCTACTTACACTGCTCTATTATCACTTCGTAAAGCAATGGCCGAAAAGAAGATCATTAAAGCTGGAATGTAATTAATAAAATTTAAAAGATCAAAAAAGTCATAAATACTATTGAATTAGTATCTATGGCTTATTTTTACTGAAATATATCATAATGCATTAATTCTAATTTTTCTTTCTTTTGCTGCCTTTCTTTTTCTTTTATCTTTTTTAAAGCATATTTATACATATCAAGTATAGGATACAAAATCGTTGCAAAATACGTAAAATATATTATAAGCAATGTATAATTACCTATTTTAAGCATCCCTACACATACTACTGCTGCTTCTAATATACTTTTAAGGGTTTCAACAATAAATATAGTATCTTTTCGTTTTAAAATATTTTCCCAAACAAAGCAAAAATAATATATCCATATCGTAATAGCAGATAAAAAAAGAATAAGGAAATTAGAAATTTTGTGTATAAAAAATCCAATATTATCACCATCAACAATAGTTATGCTAACACTACAAATGAAAACTATACTCCATACGGTGAAGATACTAATTGTTATTACATCAAATAAATGATTTTTTAGCCTCTTTTTTTTAAAAAAGGTTTCAGCAGATTCAGTAAGAAATTTAAGAACATCCAAAATCATAATAATAAACATTATAAGTATTACAAAAAGCATAATGCATAATAACCATATCGGTATATTTTTTACTTCATCTAATATAATAGAAAATATACCAGTAATAATAGTAAATAATATTACATATATAAAATTACTAAATGGTTTCTTAAATATAGTTGTAATTAAAGATAGTATCTTTTCTTTCATTTTAGATCCTCTCTAAATATTTAATATTATACAATAAAATTAAATATTTTTATCCCAATTTAGTTAAATATCTAAGATTAGCCCACTTGTACGTCAAAATTGAAATATGAAGTTTTACATGAAGTTTTTTTAGCCGTTTTCAGCTAATTTTAAAAAACTTCCAAAATCAAAAACACCTTTATATCAAGCTTCAAAGCAATTGACATAAAGGTGAAATCCTATTTATTGGGATATCCGGGCTCGAACCGAAACATCCAGGAACCAGAAACCTGCGCCTTACCATTTGGCTATATCCCACTAATAAAATCGCCCGTACGAGAATTGAACTCGTAACTCCATCTTGAGAGGGTGGCGTCTTAACCATTTGACCAACGGGCAAAATCAACATTTAATATTATGCTTGTTAAAAATATCATTGTCAAGTTGTTTTGTTTATAATAAAACGTAGCACAAACAATTATGAAAGATAGATATTAATAATGATTGATTATTCAACAACACAAACTCTAATTGAATCTATGGTTTCTGAACGAATCGTTCCAGGAGTTAATTATGCTTTTATCAAAGGTAAACAAACTTTTACCTCAACAATCGGCTTTGCCAGCATTTATCCTAAAGTTACCCAATTAAGTCCATTTGCTGAATATGACCTAGCCAGCCTAACCAAAGTTCTGGCAACCGAAAATGTACTTTTAAAACTATACGATCAAGGTAAAATAAATTTCACAGAACCATTACATAGTTTTATACCCGAATTCAAAGATGAACGGGTTAGGCTTTATCATTTATTTACCCATACTAGCGGTATCCGTGGCTGGATTCCCCACCGTGATGAACTAAGCCATGATCAACTAATTAATGCGATTATTCATTTACCCGTTACCGATGAATTTGAAAAAAAGATGCGTTATGCTGACACAAATTTCGTTTTATTGGGGCTCGTAATTAAAAAAATTTTTGGCGAACCTGTTCAAGAAGTAGCTACAAAAGAAGTATTTAATCCTATGGGACTTAAACACACAACTTTCCATCCCAAGAAAGCTGATTGTGTCCCCACAGCCATTATTAATGGTCATGTGCTACAAGGTATCCCACATGATCCTAAAGCACGCCAATTAGGCAGTGATTGCGGTTCTGCAGGCTTATTTTCAACAATGGATGATCTAATAGCAATTGGTAAAGGCTATCTTGGATTAAATCAACATATTCTGCCCTATAGCCAAGATACCGTTAGCAAATTATATGAAAATAAAAATTTACCCGGTATTAAGCCCCGATCATGGGGATGGGACCTCCGCTTCGATCCGCAATACCACTACCCAATCATTCTTCATACGGGGTACACAGGTACCCTGATCATTCTAGATCGATTGAAGAAATCTGGTCTGGTTCTTTTGACCAACAGAGTACACCCAACTGGCCATAATTTAGTATTTTTAGCAGCACGTGAAAGAATCATTCAAAGTTTTCTAAAAGAAAATGACAACTAAAAAAGCAGTTCAATTGAACTGCCTGAAGTTAACCCCCTGAACTAGACGAAGAGTCTAATCCAGGAGGTCTTTTTATATG
>NZ_AYZC01000025.1 GCF_001436775.1 Lactobacillus acetotolerans DSM 20749 = JCM 3825 | reverse complement strand
TGGCACCTGGATTTCAATTTTGCCAAACTGCGTATCCACCTTGCGAAAGTAGGCACCGTTCCTAGAATTGCCGGTATTCCAGCCGTCTCTTGCATAAGGATTATAACCTAAAAAGGCAGTTAATTCAGCTTCTAACAAGTCATTAACTGCTTGTTGTAATTCTTTGCGCAATAAATCATTAATTTTGTCTTGATTATTGGAGTGCTTGAGCAATATTTTTGGTAAAATCATTCATGAAGGAGTTCTTCTTTCTGTATGTGTTTTTTGTTCAACCCAATCATACGAGAAAGGAACTCCTTTTTCTAATATTTTAAGAAATTAATTTAAGGAATCATTCATCCTTACACAAACTATTTTACAGTCTCTTAAAGAATATGAGGAACATTAATATGACGCAGTATTTATCTTTTGATATAGGTGGAACCAACTTAAAATATGCTTTGCTCAATCATGAAGGGCATATTATTGAAAAGAATCGTGTTAATACCAATACCGAAAGTTTAGCAAGTTTTATGTCATCTATTTATAAAATTGCGGATGCATATAAAGGAAAGTTCGAAGGGATAGCCTTATGTGCACCTGGCAAGATAGATTCTAAGAATAAAGTTATTCACTATGGTGGTGCACTTACTTTTTTAGATGGCTTAGATTTAAATGAAACACTTGGTAAAAGATATAATGTTCCAGTTGGTGTAGAAAATGATGGTAAAGCCGCAGCTTTGGCAGAATTATGGCTTGGCGAATTGCAAGATGTAAACAGTGGTTTTGCTATGACTTTGGGTACTGCTCTTGGTGGCGGTATTTTATTAGATGGTCATGTTTTACACGGTAAAGATTTTCAAGCAGGCGAAATAAGCTGGATGATTACCAATATAAGTAAGGGCAGCAATAATCTGGAAGCCTATTCTGGTTATATTTGTTCTGCCGTAAGAATGATTTACATGATTAATAGGGCAGTTGGTAATTCAAATTTGAAAGATGGTATTGCAGCATTTGATGCAATTAGGTCTGGTAATAAGACGGCTGTAAAGATTTTTAAAGAATTTTGCTTAAATCTCGCTGCCGTTATTCTGAATATTCAAGTTATAGTTAATGGTGAAAAAGTAGTAATTGGTGGTGGCATTAGTGCACAACCAATTTTGATTAAAGAAGTTAGAAAGCAATTTAAACATATATTGACTGATAACCAAATGATTAATAATCAAATCAATCCACCAAAAATTGTGGCTGCAAAGTTTAAGAATGACGCTAATTTATATGGTGCGTTGTACGCATTATTGCTGGAGTTAAATGGTGAAAAGGTACAGTAAAGGATTAAAAATAATATTGATTCTGATTAATCGAGTAATTTACTTGTAAAATTGACACCTAAAAGGCGTCTTTTCTTCTTTTATTAATACCTTAAGTTTACTTTTAAAATGGGGGGTATGTTAAACTGCTTAGTACAAGAAAGAATTATAGAAAATTAAATGATTCTTTAAGTTGAGGTGAAAAATTGAAAATAAATAAAAAAATTGCTGCTAGTTCAATTGCAGCGTTAATGGCTATTAGCCCAGTGATCAGCTTGGCACAAAATCCTACTAGAACGGTTCAAGCCGCTGCTGATTCAAATCAAAAAACTTTGTTATTAAAGCATAACTCTTATGTTTATGGTAGCAATGGTAAACGTTTGAGTAAGTATCAAGGTAGCAAGAAGTTAGTATTTACTAAAGGTGCTACGCTTAATTATCCAGGTGGAACATCTGTGACAAATGCTGGTGGTAAATATTACTTTATCGGTCGAAATGGTTATATTAAAGCTGCTAATGCTACACCAATTGATAATCAAGCACAGACGGGTACATTGCACTTGAATTACAATACTTACGTTTATGATAAAAATGGTAAGCGTTTAAAGTCCTATAAGGGAAGTAAAAAGAATACATTTTTACGTTGGGGTCATACAGTTAAATATACTGCTACGCCTGAAGCAATTACTAATGATAGTAAACAATATTATTATTTGAATGATGATAATTACAGCCAAAATTGCCTACCATATCAAACGATTAATGGTAGTCAATATTACAGTATTGGCAATGGTGGTTATATTAAGGCTGCCAATGTTGATCAAATTGATGGTAAAACGGTTTATACAAATGAGGCTACCGTTACTACAAAAGCTCTTCGCAATTATATAAAGTCGCACAAAAATGAAGTACCTACTAGAAGTGCCTCAGATTATGGAGAGGGAAGCCCTTATTTAAAAGTTGGTCAAAAAGTTAAAGTTGATCGTGTAACTTCGATGTACATGGGCAATAGTGCTGATATATATTACCGGATTAAAGGTACAACTGATGAATTTCTTGATTCAAGGGATATTACAAGTCAGCCTAGACAACCACTAACGATTTATACAAAAGATTCATATGTTACTTTTGTAAATGATGCTAAAGCTTATAGTATTAATGGGGAACTTCAAACTAGTAAAAATGCTTCTCAAACAAATTATCGTAATGGTGAAAATGTTCCCGCATATAAAGAACTTTATATTTGGGTACCAAGTGAAAATAAGGCTGAGTTATTCTATGAAATATCAAGCCGTACTTTTGGTTATGTTAATTATGTTAATTATGTTAAAGCTTCCGATGTTAAATATCTTTCTGGTCCAAGAATAACAAAGCCTGAAAATACGCCTGAAGAAGCAAAAGCTGATGCTAAAATTGCTAGTTCAACTGATAAGCAAGCCTTACAAAAATTGATTGATCAAGAAAGCGCAGTTAAAGCTAGCGGTGATACTTATACAGGTACAAATAAAGAAATTTATCTTGATAATTTATCAACTTATAATGATATTTTAAGAACGGCTAAATCTGTTAACAGTTCAAATAAATCTACTGTTGCAGAAGTTAAAGAGGCTTCTTGGATACTCACAAAGGCACAGCAAAATGTTATAAATTTGGAGAAGCGTGATAATACTATGGCTCCGGATTTAAATTATTTATTCTAAAAATAATAGCTTAATCACACAGTTTGACCGCAAAAACGACGCCTTTTTAGGCGTCGCTTTTATTTTCTTTATTTTTCTGTTTTCTTTGGTCGTCTTATGTATCTAAGCTCACCATTTTTAACATATTTTTGAAATTCTTGGTAAAGTGGGTCAAAGATTTGTGGTTCATCATCATTAGAAAGCATCATCTTAGGGAAGAAGAATCGTTCATCCCCTTGCATTGTGCCATTCAACGCACGAATTAATGGACTAAGTTGTGATAACTCAATTAAATTGCCGTCATCCTGCATAATTTCGATCTGACTGTTGGCATTTTTTCCTGTTGGTTTATATGCGTCGTATGGTTCATCGAAAGCTGAATTTGTATCAGTATAATATTCAGGGTCAAAACCAGCTTGTTTGATTAAATTTCTCAACTTAGGAAGTAAATTTTGAGTTTCTTTGTTAATTTTGACACTGGCAAATGGTTTCCTATATAAGTAACGTACAGATAGATCAGCTAAAATTGGATCGGCTGAGTTAGTCCACATCGAAAAGTTGCTTTCCATAACACCGTCATCTAGCTTTAGGTAATCATCTAAAGTCCAGTTATCGTCTAAAAATTTAGCTAGGCTTGGTGTTACTTCTAATTGTCCTTCTTTATAGACTAATTTAGCCCGTTTGAGTAGGTGGCGCAGAATTACTTCCATTGAGCGACCTACGCGGTGAAAGTATACCTGTTGGTACATTTGATAACGGGCCACGATATAATCTTCAACAGCGTGCATTCCATCGCTAGTGAAGCAAATACCACCACTAAAAGGACGGATTTCTCGCAAAATTCGGGATAAATCAAATTCACCATAAGTGACCCCCGTAAAGTACGCATCCCGTTCTAAGTAGTCCATTCTGTCGGCGTCCGCCTGGCTAGAAATCATTTTAACTACCTGAGGATTGGGGTAAGTTTTGGCAATTACACTTGCCACTAACTCAGGGAAGTTTGGTGCCACTTGTTTTAGAGCATGATTAATTTCGGTATTTGGATCAGTAATAATCTTTTGCCCAAGTTTTTCATGATTAGTACCAAATAGATGTTCAAAGGTATGTGAATATGGACCATGACCAACATCGTGAAGAAGGCCGGCACATT
The DNA here is from genome assembly GCF_001436775.1 of Lactobacillus acetotolerans DSM 20749 = JCM 3825. Lineage (GTDB taxonomy): Bacteria > Bacillota > Bacilli > Lactobacillales > Lactobacillaceae > Lactobacillus > Lactobacillus acetotolerans. Next base: position 20,425 of record NZ_AYZC01000025.1, on the reverse strand, counting down.
CTACTAATAAACGGTTATCAGGATTCCATAGTCCATCTCCAGGGCTTTGTGAACGATACTTTTTATCAAAGATATTGCAGATACGTCTTGTTAATTCGTAGACACCTAGGTTATGTTCAAATCTAGTGTGGGTAGCACCTGGGAAAACATAAGAAATGGGCCCCAGTTGTTTAATGCGGCGCATACGTTGAAATTCTTTAGTTTTTAAAACGTCCAGGATAACTTTATCTTCAATATGAATGTATTCGTGGACGGGGTCGCGTAATACGACCTCTTTTTCTAATTTTTTACTTTGAAATCTTGGCATAAAATTTCCTCAGGTTGAAATATTAATTTCTTTGTGAATTATAGTTTAAAATATAAAGCAACTACTTAGAATTATAGCAAATAAGTGGTGAAAATGCTTTAATAGTGTAGAGATGAAGATTTTGCAACATACAAAAATAAAAAGATTAGTTTTATATAGTTTATTTTTTGCTATTTTATTAATTCAGGAATTTGTACCATTTTTAGGTAACATACCAATCGGACCATTTAGTTTAACTATAATTGGAATTACCGTGTATACAGCATCCTTGATGATGGGATCACTTGGTGGAGCAATTGTTGGTGGATTCTGGGGATTGATTACTTTTATTAGAGCATTTACTTTTCCCTCCAGCCCGATTGCACCGCTTGTATTTACTAATCCGTTAATTTCAATTTTACCTAAAATTATAATGGGCTGGCTTTGTCCTTGGCTATTTTTAAAATTAAGGGTACATTTTAAAACATATGCAAGCATGGTTGTTTCGATAATTTTAACTGAGATTATAGCAGATGCTTTGACTTTAGGGCAGATTTATTTCTTTTATGCGACACCTAAAGTTGAAGCAGCTTTTGGTGTCAACTTTAATAATTCTTTTGCTAAAGTAATTGGAACGGTGGTTGTGACAAATGCAATTCCTGAAACTATCCTTGCAGCAGTGATTGTTCCGATGATTGTAACGCAGTTATTTAGGAAGTTTAAAAATCAATTTTATGTTAAATAAACGAGCGATTATATTCCCTGGATCAGGTGCGCAGCATTTCTTTATGGGAAAGGAATTAGATGGCTTTTCAGAAATATTGGATCAGGCTAGCAGGGTATTAAATACTGATCTATTACAATTTAATGAAGATAAATCTATATACCAAGATAATTCACCATTAGCGGAAGTCATTTTAATGTTAACGGGCTATGCTTCCTTTAATGAAGTAAATAAGAGGGCTCCAATTTCCTACGTTGCGGGGCAAAGTTCTGGACAACTAACTGGGGCTTTGGTCAGTGGGATGCTAACTTTTGATGAAGCAGTACAACTTACGTATGAAATTGCTAAAGTTGAGGAGGATATCCCGCTTTCTAAAACTCGTCTTTTAACCTGTGCTAATTTAAACATTAAGGTAGCTAATAAGTTATTAAACCGATCTGGATTAAAGGATATCTATTTTGCAACAATTAATTCGCCAATCAATTTTATTTTTGGTGGGGATATTGATGAATTGAAAAAATTTGCGGTAAAGTTAAGAACTTGGGGTGCTAAGTGTGATTTTTTAAATATGCCAGCGTTTCATACAATTTTACTTAAAAAGATTGAGCCAAAGATTAGTAAGATAATTAATAATCTAAATTTAGCACCAAAAGAACCGCAGATTCCGTTTATTAGCGATTTAGATAATAGGTGGAATTCTTCAAAAAATTGGCTTAATAAGTTAGTAAAACAAGATACTTCTACTAGTAATTTGGATAAAAATCTGCAAACTTTTTTAAAGCTTGGTGTTAATGGGTTTGTTACAGTAGATTGTGGCGGTAGACTTTCTGAATTAGTTAATAATTCTGTAAAAAACAGACATGTAAAGTGCAAAGTTACGAATATAAGTAAAACAGGTGGTGCTTAAATGAATGAGTAAAGTAAAAGTGAATTTAACAAGCACAATTACTCAAAAAAAAGAAACAGAAACTTTTAAGAAAAGTACAGATGGAGAACTAAAAACAATTGGGGATATTACTAGGCTGTCTTATTTGGAAGATGGCGTTATTCCTGTTAAAATGCTTCTGAAAGAAAATGAATTACTTATTAAACGTGGCGTTGATGAAAATAATTATTCTTTTATGCGCTTTGTCCCAGGTGAAAAAGAAGCTTGTCGGTATGTAGTAGAAGGCCGACAAATGGACTTAACCAGCGCGGCTAATTTACTTGAATTCGAAACGCAAGAAGATGGTTCACAAAAACTTCGTATTGAATATGACCTCTTTAGTGGACTATACTTGATAGGTAACTATACAGTCACGTTGATTTTTACTTAAATGCCTAGTAAAATAGTAAAGATTGTAAAAAGAGAGGACGTACAATTGTGGGATTAAACGACTTAAAAGATAAAAATCGTAATGAATTATCAATGATTGAAGTTGCTCGCGCAATTTTGGAAGATCATGGCAAGAGAATGGCTTTTGCTGATATTGTTAATGCCGTTCAAAAATATTTACATAAGAGTGATGAAGATATTCGTAAACGTTTGCCACAATTCTATACTGATATGAACACCAATGGTGATTTCATTTCAATGGGTGAAAATGTTTGGGCACTTCGCTCATGGTTCCCATATGAGTCAGTTGATGAAGAGGTTAACCACCCAGAAGACGAGGATGATGACGATGATACTCGTAAGCACCATAAGAAGGTTAATGCTTTCTTAGCCGATGCAACTGGTAGTGATGATATTATCGATTACGATAATGATGATCCAGAAGATGATGATTTAGACGCAAGCGATGATAGTGATGACGATTACGGCGATAATGATTCAGATTATGATGAAGAAAATGAATCTAGTGATGATGACTTGCCTGATGGTATTGAAGGGCAATTATCACAATTAAAAAATGACGATGATGACGACGAAGACGATTAATTTGCTTGACTTAGATTAAAAAAGCAGATAGTATTTTTGTTGGGCACCATAAGTGTGTTTAAGCTCCCCCGAATTGAGGGAGCTTTTTTATTTGTTTAATAATTTAAAGTAAAAAGGAGTTTGGGCTAATGACAAAATACATCTTCGTTACTGGCGGTGTCGTATCTTCACTTGGTAAGGGTATTACGGCTTCATGTTTAGGCCGTTTACTTAAAAACCGTGGTTTAAAGGTTACAATGCAAAAGTTTGACCCGTATATTAATATCGATCCTGGTACTATGAACCCATATCAACATGGTGAAGTCTATGTTACCGATGATGGTACGGAAGCCGACCTCGACCTAGGTCACTATGAGAGAATCGTTGATGTTAGAACTAGCAAGTACTCAAACGTTACTACTGGTAAGATTTACAAAGAAGTCTTAGAAAAAGAGCGTCGGGGTGACTATCATGGTGCCACAGTTCAGGTAATTCCTCATATTACCGATATGATCAAGCAGAAGATTATGCGTGCAGCCTTAACTACCGATTCAGACGTAATTATTTCTGAAATTGGTGGTACTGTTGGTGATATTGAATCAACTCCATTTATGGAAGCTATTCGGCAAATGCGCCGTGAAGTGGGTGACGAAAATGTTATGTACATTCACTGTACTTTGGTTCCATATTTACATGCAGCGCACGAAATGAAGACCAAGCCGACGCAACATTCTGTATCTGAACTTCGTAGTTTAGGTATTCAACCTAATATGCTTGTCATTCGTGCTGAAAAACCAGTAGACCAAGAACATAAAGACAAAATCTCTACCTTTACTGATGTTCCGGTTGATCGAATTATTGAATCAATTGATGTACCGTCAATTTTTGATTTGCCACTTGCTTTTCAAAAGCAGGGTATGGACCAAAAGGTCTGTGATTTCTTACATTTGAAGAGTCCAAAGCCTAAAGCTGATATGGAATCATGGAAACGATTAGATGAGCGTGCTAAGAATTTGAAGCATACCACTAAGATTACCTTAGTTGGTAAGTACGTTGAGCTTGAGGATGCTTATATTTCTGTTACTGATGCTTTACAGCATGCAGGTTATCTTTACAATAGCAAGATTGAAGTTAATAAAGTCCAAGCGGAAGACATTACCGAAGATAATATTGCAGACATCATGGAAGGTTCAGATGGTTTAATTGTACCTGGTGGTTTCGGTACTCGTGGCCTTGAAGGTATGATCACCGCAATTAAGTATGCCCGTGAAAATGACATTCCATTCTTAGGCGTTTGTTTAGGGATGCAGATGGCTAGTGTTGAATTTGCTCGTGACGTCCTTGGTTTAAAGGATGCAAACACCACTGAAGCTGATCCGCACACTAAGAATAACGTGATTGACATTATGGCTGACAAGCGTGATGAGAATAATATCGGTGGTACTTTACGTTTAGGCCTATATCCTGCCACTCTTAAGAAGGGCACCAAGACAGCTAAGGCATATGATAATCAAGATGTTATCCAAGAACGTCACCGTCACCGTTTTGAATTTAATAATAAGTACCGTGAGGCCTTTGAAAAAGCTGGAATGGTCTTCTCAGGTGTTTCACCGGATAACCGTTTAGTAGAAATCATTGAGTTGCCAAAGAATAAGTTCTTCATTGCTGCTCAATACCACCCAGAATTTTTGAGTCGTCCACAAAGACCTGAAGGATTATATAAGGCATTTATTGGTGCCGCCAGTGGTCTTCCAGAAGAACAATTTTATAAATGAGTTGAATTATACAAAAGCTAAAGATTTCAAGAGGGGAGACGGTGTTTCTCCTCTTGTTTTTTTCATGGATTTCCTTTAACATTATTTATGACTATTAAAAATAGAAAAGGATTTTTTCGCCAATGAAGCAAATGATAATTCATGGTGGAAAGCCCCTACAGGGTGATGTTTGGATTGGCGGAGCAAAGAATTCAGCTGTTGCGCTTATACCTGCATCAATCTTGTCAAGAACGCCAGTAACCTTGGAAGGCGTCCCAAGAATTGCTGATGTTGACAACTTAATGGATCTTTTGAATGAAATGGACGTAGAAAGTGATTTTCATGAAACCACGTTACGTATTAATCCAGAACACATTAAGATGAGCCCGCTGCCAACAGGTAAGATTAAGAGTTTACGTGCCTCCTATTATTTTATGGGGGCACTTCTTGGTCGTTTTGGTAAGGCTATAGTGGGCTTCCCTGGTGGGGACGATATAGGACCACGTCCCATTGACCAACATATTAAAGGCTTTGAAGCCTTAGGCGCATGTGTAAAAAATAAAAATGATCAAATAATTATTACGGCACCAGAAGATGGTTTACATGGTGCAACGATTCATCTGAAAATGCCATCGGTTGGTGCGACCATGAATATTATTATGGCTAGTGTCACTGCTAAAGGGCAGACTATTATTGATGATGCTGCTAAAGAACCAGAAATAATTGATTTAGCAACTTTCTTAAATAATATGGGAGCCACGATTCGTGGTGCCGGTACTGATTCAATCAGAATTGAAGGTGTTAAAGAACTACGGGCTCAGGCTCCACATACGATCATCCCAGATCGCATTGAAGCTGGCACGTATATTTCTTTGGCTGCTTGTATTGGAAATGGTATTCGGATTCATAATATTATTGAGGAACACTTGGATTCGTACTTAGCTAAAGTTGAGGAAATGGGTGTCGTAATTGATGCTGATGAGGATTCACTTTATGTTTATCCTGCTGGAGCTTTGAAAATGATCCAGATTAAGACGGCAGCTTATCCTGGTTTTGCAACTGATTTGCAACAACCGATCACCCCGCTTTTGCTAACTGCCAAAAAAGGTGAAGGTGTCATTATTGATCAGATTTATCCTAAGCGGACCGGACATATTGCACAGTTACGTAAAATGGGTGCCAATATTAAAGTTGAGGATAATATTATTTTGGTACATCCAACTAAGCAATTGCATGGAGCAGTTGTTTCTGCTGGAGAAATTCGAGCAGGAGCCTGTTTGATGATTGCTGGTTTAATGGCAAAGGGTAAAACTGTCATTAATAATGCCGATAACATTTTACGTGGTTATGACCGTGTACAAGAAAAATTACGGCAATTAGGTGCTGATGTAAAGATTCAGGATGCACCAGACAATAAAGATGAAGAAGAAAAAGTTTAAATTTAATATATGAAAAAGGCTGTTACCTAAAATTGTGGGTAACAGCCTTTTTTTCTCTAATTTAACTATAAATTACTTTTACTTGGTTTTGTTCCAAAGCTTTGGCTAGCTTTGGATCGTTAATTTTTTGATCTGTTATCAAGTAATCGATTGCGTCTAACGGGCACATTTTTATAAAATTATGCTCTTTTAAAAATTTAGTATGATCAACCAAAGCAACGACCTTTTGTGTATGAGATATCATCATTTGTTTTGTTTGGGTCTGCATTAAATCTGCCATATAAAGTCCTTTTGTATCAAGAGAACTACAAGAAATAAAAGCATAAAGAGTACTAAATTGTTGTAAAAATTCTATGGCTTCCGTTCTTACTATTGATTGAGAAAGATTACGAACTGCTCCTCCGGTTAAAAAAACATCGAGATTTAGTTTGCTTTGTGCGATGCTGGCCACTTTTAAATTATTGGTAATAATTTTCACTCTAGAACGGTCAGCTAATATAGTTTATTAAGTAAATACAAGTTGTAGAGGAATCAATGAAAATCGCATCATTATTTGAGATTAATTTAGATGCTTTTCTGCACAAATCTTTTTTTAAATTAGCATTTTGGCTTGAGCGATAAGTCCAAGTGTATTCAATATTATTTTTGTTTAATAATCGAACTGCACCAAAAGATCGTTCAATTAGTCCATTCTTTTCTAAGACTAATAAATCCCGTCTTAATGTAGAGATCGAGCACTGCATAAATTGTCTTAAGCGGTTGATATGTATAGACGGATTAGCTTTTAAAATTTTGAGTAATTTTTCAATTCTATCTTTTTTTCTAGACATAAATATTTCCTATCAAAAACTAAATGTTCATTTTTTCTGAACGTTTGAACTCTATTTTAAAGCAAAAAAAGAATGAGTTTCAATGTAAATGAAATTACATTCAAGTAGTAAAAGATTCTGTTACTGTATAAATGTAGCGTATGAGTAAGCGTTTGCAAGCTATTACAAATATAAGCTTTTTAGGAGGAAAGTTATGACTGATATTAATTATAAAGAAATGTTGCATGAAGATACAATTTTTCTGACTATTGATGCAAATGATAGAGATGATCTATTTGAACAAATAGCTGAACGATTGAATAAGTTGGGCTATGTCAAAGATTCTTATGCAGAAGCTCTGAAGAAACGTGAAGATGAATTTCCAACTGGATTAGTAACCAAATATTTGTCAATTGCTCTTCCACATGTTGATCCTGAAAATATCAACAAACCATTTATTGCAGCGGTTAAGAATGCTAAGCCGATTCATATGCTTCAAATGGGTAGTAACGAAGATATGAAAGCTCAGTATTTCTTCTTTTTAGGGATTACTGATTCAAGTCATCAAGTTGTTTTATTACAAAAATTTATGCTGCTTCTACGAAATAAAAATTTTACTGATGAATTAACTTCTCAGACTGATCCAAAAAAGATGTTTGAATTTTTGAAAAAGGCTTTTTTAAGTTAAAGAATTCAATGAAAGGAGTTTTGTAATTATGGCTAGTATAGTTGTTGCATGTGGCAGTGGTGTTGCCACCAGTGAGACAGTAGTTGGTACTATTAAAAGTTTTCTTGATGATCATCATATTACTGGTGTTGATGTAGAGGCTACGGATTTTAAGCAGTTAGCACAGGCATTACCAAAATTTGATATTTATGTTTGGATTGCTAAACCAACACCGGAGATTAAATCTATTTGTAAGAAAAACGGCATTGTTGATGTTAATGGCGTCAATATTTTAACAGGTAATAATGATGAGGATTCATATGAGAAAATTTTATGGGGACTTAAACGTCTGCATTGATAGGTTGATGCTTAGATCGGAGGAATTAAAATGCAAATTTTACAAAGTATTGTTCAATGGGTTTTAAACCTTGGATCTAACGTTTTTGTACCATTAATTATGTTTATCATTGGTATGATCGCTGGGTTAAGGTTTAAAAAATCCTTTGTTGCTGCATTAACATTGGGAGTTGCTTTTAGTGGCATGACTTTAGTAGTTAATTATATGCAGAGCATCATAACCCCTGCTGGTAAAGCCATGTCTAAAGCTATGCATGTATCATTAACTGCTACTGATTTAGGTTGGACTGGAGTTGCAGCTATTACTTGGACTTCCAAGGTGGCTTTCTTGTTCTTTCCACTATTATTAATAGTTAATTTTATTATGTTGGCTTTGAATTGGACAAAAACTTTGAATGTTGATATGTGGAATGTTTGGAATAAGATTTTTACTTATGTTCTTGTTTATTATATGACTGGCAGTATGTTAGCTGGCTTCGTTGTAGCCACAATTCAAATTGTATTTGAATTAAAGTCAGGTGATATGTGGCAAAGGCACATTCAAGATTTAACAGGAATGCCTGGAGTGACAGTTCCACATTTTATTACATTGTTTGCCGTGATTCTTAATCCGTTGAATAAATTATTGGATTATATTCCGATTTTTAATAAACCATTTGATGCTAAGCATATTCAAGAAAAACTAGGTATTTGGGGCCGTAATGATGTTATGGGATTCATAATCGGTGTCCTACTTGGCTTTGGTGCTGGCTATGGTTTATCCAAATCATTAACGTTAGGTGTTGAAGCCGCTGCAGCTATGACCTTGTTCCCAATGATTTCTAAATTATTTATGGAAGCTTTGAACCCAATTGCAACAGCCATGGGCAATTTCATGAAGCGTCACTTTAAGAATCGTGAAGTTTATATTGGTGTTGATTGGCCTATTTTGGCTGGTAGAAGTGAATTTTGGGTTACTTTGATTATCTTAGTACCCGTTGAACTGATTTTCGCTATGATTTTACCTGGAAATAGAATTTTACCATTTGCTGGAATTATTAATTTATCATTTGGTGTTGCTGCATTGCTTTTAACAGGTGCAAATTTACTTAGAATGCTTGTGTTAGGTATTATTACCACCCCAATCTTTCTTTATGGTGGTACATATTTTGCACCAATGATTACTAGATTAGCTAAAACTACCCACGCAGTACATGTGCCTGCAGGTACAGAAATTTCTTGGTCAACCTTTGAAGGTCCTGATTTCCGTTTGTTCTTTGGACAAGCTTTTGCCGGTAAATGGTGGGCAATTATTTGTGCTATTCTGTGGATTTTAGGTTTTATGTGGCTTTATCGAACTGTAAATAGGGCTCCACTTCCAAGTAAAAGATACGTTCAAGACAAGACTTCAGATACTTCGGCAAATCATGAAAAAGCTGCCGTTTCTACACCTACTTTGATTGATGATTATAAGAAATTAAATTTAGATGACTTGGATGGTCAAGACTTTGGTAGCGTTTCCCATCAAACTTTTAATAAAGCTAATGCTGTCAAATCTGTCTTAGATACAGATAGCCAAGATTATAAAAAAATGAATCTTAATGATTTAGATGGTCATGATTTTAATAGTAAACATAGATAAATTCTACTTTGAGATATAAATGATGAGTAAAGATATACAAAAATTTTTATGGTTTTTATTGCTGTTTTCAGATATTTGCCTTTTCATTTTTGCTATTTATACTTCAAACTTTCCTTCTATTTTTGTTGTTATTATTGTAGCAACGATTATTCATTTTAAAGGAAATGAAGTTATGTTTGGTGAATTTGATCGTAAACGAAAAGCTAAGTATGAAGAACGTAAAAAAGAAATATTTAAAATACGCAAGCAAAGAGCACAAGAAAGGAAATAATAAAATGACTGAAAAATTCATCTTTGAGGATGAGAGACGTGATATGGCAATGGTAGCTAAAAAGTTCTTTGATCGGTCAAGGACTAATGTAGCTGGAGGTAACATTTCAGAAAAGATTGTACCAGAAAAGAGTTTTGATTATGGTGATATTCATATCGAAAAAAATCATCCGTACATTATCATAACCCCGACTATGATGTCAGAAGCTTGGTTTGGTAATCTTGAAGCTGCACAAATTTTAGTAGTAGATCTTGAGACAGGTAAAAAGCTTGATGGATCTGGTAGATTAACTCGTGAAATTAATATGCATGAAGAAGCGTATAAAGTGAATCCTAAAATCAGTGTGGTTTATCATTCTCATGCACCGAAATCAATGTTTTGGGGTACTAGCGGTTTAGATGAACCAAATATTACTGAAATTACTAAGGTACAGCTTAAATTGGGTAAAATTAAATGTTTGCCTTACCGCGAAACTTGTACTAAGAGTTTAGCTGATTTAGTTTCGCAAGAATTAAAAGATAGAAAAGATCAAGTTGATAATATATTACTTTTAAATAGTCATGGTGTACTTATTACATCTAATGATTTACACCGTGCCGCAATGATCCTAGAAACTACAGAATGGAATGCAGAAATTGCTTATAAACAAGCAGTTTTTCAGAAATTAGGATTGCTAAATGGTTATAAATCTTGTGGTAAAACTGTTAAAAAATAGATTTAATTATAATTTTTAATATATGAAAAAGGCTGTTACCTAAAATTATGGGTAACAGCCTTTTTGTTATAGATTATAAAACTTAGTTATTAGTCGAGTAAATCATACTTCAAAGTCATTAAACCATGACCTTCATCAACCATATTGCCTAAAAGTTCAACGGTATTGTCGTAAACTTGATCGGCCATCTTTTGGTTGGCAGCTTCAAGTTCTTTTTGCAAGTCTTTACCGGCAAAGTTGGTAGCCCTCTTGTCAGTATCATGTTGAATCTTATGGCATTGTGCTAAAGATTTTTGCTCAAAGTCAGTTTCGAGTTCGCCATACACACGGAAGTTAGTATCTCCTAATTGGGCTGCTAACTTATTCAACCAGAAAATCTTATTCAAGTTGAATTTAGGTGTAGTTTGGAAACTTGCTGGGGTGGTGGTTACGTTTGTGTAGAATGGAACCATACTGTTAAAGGTATTAGGTCCAAATGCCAACCATTGCACACCAGCAAACTTAGCTGGAACATCATTTCTAATTTGTAAGATATGGGTTTCAAAGTTTCTGTTGATACCAATTGGACGGAAAGTCTTCTTCTGTGCAGGAGTACCTTGATCACCGTATGCATCATATGGGGTGTCTTGGTAGTGTGAACTTTCTACCCATTTAATATCTTCAATACTGATTTTGCGGTTTGCGTGACAAATGAATGGTTGGTTCTGATCGCCAGGCTTGCCACCAAATTCAGGGTTAAAGAAGTTGTGGACGTACCAAGCACGTGGGTTGTTATAGTGGGCATCTTTGATGGTAGAACTACCAAAAATGTGCCGCATATTATAACCATCAGGATCTGGATTTAAGTGGTATTCATCAATTAATTCTTTAAGGTTTTGGTCAGACATGAAGCCATCAGAATCAAAGTGGAATTCATCGATGTTTAAGCGGTTTGGAGCTACAACATAAGCATCATCTGGGATGCGACGTGCGATCCAATGGTGGCCGCCAATAGATTCAAGGTACCAGATCTCGTTCTTATCAGCAAAAGCCATACCGTTCATTTCGTATGTACCATACTTTTCAAGTAGGTAACCCACACGTTTAACCCCATCAAGGGCACTATGTAAGTACGGTAAAGTTAAGGTAACGAAGTCTTCTTCACCGATACCACCTTTAGTTAAAAGTGGATCGATTCCTTGAATTCTGGGATTAGTGGTAATAGTTTCAGTAGCCGTCATAGCAACGTTTTCTGAGTTAATACCTGCGGCGCCCCAAACACCGTTATCTCCGGATGCTTCTGGTGCACTGGTGTAACGAAGTGGATTATCTAACAGGTCATCATCGTCAATTTTTTGGTGACTGATAACACTTTGATAATGCTTAGGCTGTTTGTCAGGCATAACAACTTCGAATTTTTCGGGGATGATGTTTCTGCCGCCATCTTCACTTCTGGCAATTATAGTTGAACCATCAAGGCTGGCATTTTTGCCAACTAAGATTGTTGTACATTCTGTTTGTTTCATTAAGTTCATCCTTTCTGCTTTCCTTAATTCTTATTGTATTAGAAATAGTATAAGGATAGCAAAAAATACAGAAGTTTTATTTGTTTTTTATGCTTTTAGGAAAATTATCTTAGATTGATTGTTAACTTTTAATGCTGGATAATTAAGGATGATTGAAACGAATTTCATACAATAATGAGGTAAAAAATGGATTATAACAATTATTTTGATCTAAATCTTGAACAAGCGAAACAATATACGGTTGCTCATACTGATTTCTTTGGTGACGAACAAGCTAATAAGCTTAATGTCAAAGAAGTTAGCGACGGGAATATCAACCACGTTTATAAAATTGACGATGGTAGAAAATCGCTAATTCTTAAGCAAACTGGTAAAACAATTAGGACGTCTGGTAATCCTCTTGACCAACACCGTGGTCATATTGAAGATAAGTGCCTGGAAATTCAGCGTAAATTAAGCGGCGGACAGGTTCCTAAGGTCTACGATTACAATGAAACGATGCATGTTATTCTGATGGAAGATGTTTCTGAATTTAAGAATTTACGCTATGAACTAAAGAAAGAACATATTTTTCCTAAATTTGCTGATCAAATTTCCAGTTTCATGGTGAATGTATTGCTCCCAACTACTGATTTGGTATTAGACCGTAAGAAAAAGAAAGCATTAGTTAAGGATTTTATCAATCCGGGCCCATGTGATATTACGGAAAATCTGGTTTTGACTGAGCCATATTATGATTACAGGGGGAGAAATGTTTTTGATAAAAGTTTGCTTCCATTTGTAAAACAAAACTTATATGACAATGATATTCTCAAGGCTAATGTTGCTGAGTTGCGTAATAATTTTATGAATAATGCACAGTCTTTGCTTCATGGTGATTTGCATAGTGGCTCTATTTTTATCAATGATTCGGATATTAGGGTCTTCGATAGTGAATTCTCTTTTTATGGACCGATGGGTTACGATATTGGCAACGTTATCGGTAACTTAGTCTTTCCGTATATTGTGCAGAAAGCATATTTGAAGAAAGATAAAAAGGGTAATGAGCAATTTATTAAGTGGTTAGGTACCACGATTCAAGTAATTTTTGATCAAACTTTTGCTAAGATGGCAGGTAAATATGATCAGATCGTTAAGTTCTCGTTTTATCGTGAACGTCATTTTAAAAATCAATATTTACGTTCAATTAAAAATGATACTTTGGGCTATGCTGGCACAGAAATCATTCGCCGTACCGTTGGTGACTCAAAGGTAATTGAGATTACTGATATTAAAGATCAAAAATTGCAAAATTTAGTTATGCAAATTTTAGTTAAAATAGGAATCAAGTTAATTTTAAATCGCAAAGTTTATAACAATGGTTCTGAGATTGTTACGGATATCGATAGTATTTTTAATGAAATGACTAAATAATTAGGGAGGCAAAGTTAATGCAAAGACAAGATAAAGGGATGCCATTCCTTCTTAAATATGAAAATGTTGCTTGGTATGAAGATGGCAAGGTTCGGATCTTGGATCGGCGTGTTTTCCCAATGCAAAAGAAGTTTGTTTATTGTAAGGATTATCACCAAATTATTAAAGCCATTCAGGATATGGTGACGCAAAGTGCGGGTCCGTTTACCGCTGTAGGTATGGGCATGGCCTTAGCTGCCTACCAATGCAAAGATAAATCTGAACAGGAACAGGTAATTTTCTTAACCAAAGCTGCTAAAGAATTGGGTAACGCCCGACCAACTACAGCTAACCGTTATTCAGCAATCACCAACAGGGCTTTAAAGTTGCAAAAGCAAGCACTCAAAGAAGGCAAGTCAGCGATTGATGCGGCTTTCAATGATACTTTAGATTCATTGAATAGGCGGTATGCAACCATGCAAAAAGTAGGCAACTATTTGGTTGATTTGATGCCGAACAATTCTAGCTTTTTAACCCAGTGTTATGGCGAGACAATTATTGGAGCCATTATTAGAAGAGCTAAAGAAACTGGTAAAACTCTTAAGGCATATGACGCTGAAACAAGGCCATTTATGCAGGGTACTAGATTAACCGCAAGCTGTTTTGAAGAGGCAGGTTTTGATACGACCGTTGTAACTGATAATATGACTAATTTTGTTTTGGAACGTGGAGACATTGATTTTTATACTTCTGCTGCTGATACCATCGCTATGGATGGCCATATTGCTAATAAAATCGGTACTAAGCAAATCGCTATTTTAGCTAACCGCGTTGGGGTTCCTTATTTTGTAACTGGAATTCCTGATCAAGATAAAGCGAATAAAGACGCGATTAAAATTGAATATCGCGATCCGGCACAAGCTTTACAGTTTAACGGTCAAAGAGTAGCGATGCAGGGTGTGCACTCCGTTTATCCAGCATTTGATGTTACGCCACCAGAATTAATAGGGGCGATTGTGACCGATAAGGGTGTTTATTCACCGTATAATTTGCAAGCTTATGCTAAATTAGGCGCAGAGAATTTTTATTAAAAATAAAAGGACAAAAGATGGATTACATTAAAGAGCGAAAACAAATCGTTGAATATGGCAAACAGATGATTACTAATCATCTCACTACGGGGACTGGTGGTAATTTAAGTATTTATATCCCTGAAAAGAAGATTATGTTAATCAGCCCAAGTGGGATTGATTATTACAAAACTAAGTTGGAAGACGTCGTTGTCATGGATTTGGATGGTCATGTCCTTGAAGGCAAGCGCAAACCATCTAGTGAATATGAATTACACAGTATTTTTTATAAAAATAAAGCAGGTATTCATTCTGTTGTTCATGCACATGCTGATTTTGCGACGGCAATGTCTTGCTTACGGATTAATATCCCACCACTTCATTACATTATGGCTGATATCGGTGATGAATTACGTTGCACTAATTATAAAATTTATGGTTCCCCGGAGATTGCTAAGGAAGCTTACCGTGTTATGGGTGACAATAAGGGTATCCTTTTAGCTAATCATGGCTTGTTGGCTATTGGCAGTGACATTGATTCTGCTATGGGAATTGCTAGAAATATTGAATTGATGTGCAAGTTGTATACTTATGCTTCGATTGTGGGTAAACCCGTGATTTTATCTAAAGAAGAGATGGCTGCCGTAACTAAAAAATTTCAGAATTACGGGCAACCTAAAGGTGAATAATTTTTAAGACTTTGTCTAAGAGATTCTAAAAATTTACCACAAAATCATGGTCACTTGCATTACTAACATTTGAAGCTATTTGTTATGGTTTATTTATAATAAATGGAGGTGGCAGTTATGCCAACATCACAACTTGGAATTCGATTAGATGATAAAGAAAA
The DNA here is from genome assembly GCF_001436775.1 of Lactobacillus acetotolerans DSM 20749 = JCM 3825. Lineage (GTDB taxonomy): Bacteria > Bacillota > Bacilli > Lactobacillales > Lactobacillaceae > Lactobacillus > Lactobacillus acetotolerans. The sequence goes on along the minus strand of NZ_AYZC01000025.1, from coordinate 5,065 downwards.
AAGTGAACTTGAAAAGAATGCCCATGCTTTAGGGCTTAGTGCCTCTTCAGCCGTGAAAATGATGATTTCACAGTTTAATCATGATAAAGGCTTCAGATATCCAGTTAACCGTATGGATAGCCTAGATAAGGTTGATAAATTACCTGCAGAGGTTGAAAAAGTAATGGTACTTGCAAAAGCAGAAGAGTATGGCTTAGTAAAAGACACCAGTGAAGATGTTAAAAATATTGATGATCTACGTCAACGGTGGGGTAAATGAGATATAAAATAAAAATGGAAAAACCATTTATTAAGAGAATGGATAATCTCGGTAAATTATTTCATTTATCCAATGCAGATACAGCTGATGCTCGTGAAACCATTATTGATGCTATAGCCAATCTAGCTGATGGCAAAGAATTGCCAGAAGGTTATAATGATCGCATTTTAGAAAAAGAACCTTGGATTGGTTATCATGAATTTCATGTATTTAGTGATTTATTAGTAGTTTATTATAAAGTTGATCGAAAAAATCGTATTCGAATGATTACAATTACGGATCACGAAGAATTAACGATTGGCAAATTACCTGATTAGGTGTTTGCGTATTATTAAGAAAATATGTTTTTGTAAATTTTATATATTGAAGCAATAGGTATTGGTTAGAAAATACCGCATAAAAAGCGCTATCTAGGGGAATAGATAACGCTTTTTTGCGTGATTTTGCATATAAGCAAATTAGATTTAGAGGGCTTACAATCTACAATCTTATTTTTCACCACTTCCTTTTTTAAATAAGAGGTTCAATAATGTGGCCGATAAACTGGCAACCACGATTCCGTTACTAAGAAAGAGTTGGACAGTCTGTGGTAAATTTTGAAAAATTTTAGGATAAATGGTAACGCCTAAACCTAAGCCAATTGAAATTGCAATGGTTAAGACATTCCGATTATCGTTAAGGTTAGTTTGGAGTAACATTTTTATTCCTTGAACGGCAATCATAGTAAACATAACTAGCATGGCTCCACCTAAAACGGGAGTAGGGATGATGGTAACCAATGCACCAACTTTAGGAAGTAAACCCATGAGCATTAATAAACTTGCTGCCCAATAAATAGGACGTTTGGTTTTAATTCCAGATAATTGTAGTAGGCCAACATTTTGTGAAAAAGTAGTGTACGGGAAAGTATTGAATAAACCTCCCAAGATTTGAGCGAGGCCTTCAGCCCGATAGCCTCTTTTTAAATCATCTTCAGAAATATTTTTATGAAGCAGGTCACCTGTAGCAAAGAACACACCGGTGGATTCGACCATCGAAACTAAGGCAATAATGATCATCGTTAATGATGAAGACCATTCAAACTTGGGAACACCAAAGTAGAAGAATTGTGGTAAATGGAACCATGAAGCTTGAATAACTGGTTTTAAAGAAACTAATCCCATAAAACTGGCGATGATAGTTCCAAGGATTAAACCGACCAAAACAGAAATGGATTTTAAGAATCCTTTAGCCCAAATTTCAAGGGCAATAATAATAGCAATTGTTATAAAACTAACGATTAAGTTTTTACTATCGCCAAAGTTCTTGGCGTTACTGTTACCGCCACCCATATTTTGAAAAGCGACAGGAATTAAAGTTAATCCAATAGTAGTTATCAAGGTTCCCGTGACTACAGGAGGAAACAATTTTTTGATTTTCGAGAAGAATCCAGCAATCAGAAAAACAAAAATTCCAGCTACAATGATGGCACCATACATAGTGTTGATTGAGAATTTTTTACCAATCATTACCAATGGTGCAACTGCTTGAATGGCGCAACCTAAAACAACTGGTAAACCGATCCCAAAATATTTGTTGCGCATTAATTGCAGTAGTGTTGCGAGCCCACACATGAAAATGTCAATTGAGACTAGGTAGGTCATCTGCGTGGAATTGAATTTGAGCGCGCCACCAATTAAAAGGGGGACAGCGACGGCACCGGAATACATTGCAAGTAAATGTTGTAATCCTAAAACAGCGGCTTTTTGCTGGCTAACTTCCTTGGGCATTTTATTCTTCTCCTAAAAAATGTACTTGACCATTTTTAAAACTATCAATGTTAGCAAGTGACTCTAAGCGGTAGCCGTGGTCTTTCACCCAACTGCTCCCACCTTGAAAAGTTTTGGCAACTACGATGGCAATCCCGGCAATTTTAGCGTGAGCCTGGTTAGCAATATTAACCATGCCCTTGACTGCCTCACCGTGAGCCAAAAAATCATCTAGGATTAAAAGTGTGTCATCTACACCTAAGAACTTTTCTTCAACACAAATTTTGTTAGTAACTTTTTTGGTATAGGAGAAGACGTTAGCCCAATAAACGGCATCATTTAAAGTAGATGGCTTTTTCTTCCTCGCAAAAACCATGGGAACGTGTAATTGATAAGCGGTCATAACTCCTGGGGCGATTCCGGATGCTTCACAGGTGAGGACTTTAGTTATCCCAGCGTCTTTGAAACGGCGGGTAAATTCTTCACCGACTTCCATCATGAGTTGCGGGTCTACTTGGTGGTTCAAAAATGAATTAATTTTTAAAACGTCACCTGGTAAAACTTCGCCATCTTTACGAATACGATCTTCTAATAATTTCACTTTTTCCTCCTGAGTAAAAAAATAAGGGCTTCCTCTACCTTGAATTTAAGGTAAAAGAAGCCCCATAAAATTTTATTTCATTGCAACTTACGATTACCTATAGTTCAGAATTTACGGTTCTGAGTAGAGACTGCCGTCCTTATCACGACAATATATAGATATATTTAAATGTTAATTGCATTCTAGCAGAAAATTTAAAGTGGGACAAGATAAAACTATCTAAAAGACGAATTAATTAGAAAATAAAGCAAATATTATTCGTAGTATGAATCAGTTAAAAGTATAAATAAATTGACCAAATTGTGAATTATAGGTAAAGTTAATATGATTTGAAAGTTTAAAGAAGGAGTACCGAAGTGGCTAAGAAGAACATTAATGATTTTGACAAGATCATCGTTTTAGATTTTGGGAGTCAATATAACCAGTTGATTACACGACGTCTGCGTGATTTTGGCATTTATTCCGAACTTTTACCTCATAATATAAGTATGGAAAAGATTAAGAAAATAAATCCAAAAGGAATTATCTTTTCCGGAGGTCCTAATAGTGTTTATGATCCCAATGCTTTGAAAGTTAATCCGGATATTTTCAAGTTGGGAATCCCAATTTTGGGTGTCTGTTATGGGATGCAGATTTTAGCTTACTACTTAGGTGGTAAGGTAGAAAAAGCACAAAATTCTGAATATGGCCGTGCTGATATTAAAGTAGAAGATTCTAACTGTGTATTATTTAAAGGCTTACCTAGCAAACAATATGTTTGGATGAGCCATGGAGATTTAGTAACTAAAGTGCCAAAAGGATTTAAGGTTGTTGCTTCAAGTAAGTATTGTCCAATTTCTGCGATTGCTGATGATAAGAATAAATTCTATGGCGTTCAATTCCATACCGAAGTAAGAAATACCGAATATGGTTTGAATATTTTGAAGAACTTTGCCTTTAAAGTTTGTGGTGCCAAAAATAACTGGACGATAGACGACTTTATTGACATGAAGGTTGAACAAATTCGGGATGAAGTTGGCGATAAGAAAGTTATCTTAGGTCTCTCTGGTGGTGTTGATTCCAGTGTGACGGCTACACTTTTGCACAAGGCAATTGGTAACCAATTAACCGCGATCTTTGTTGACCATGGCATGCTTCGTAAAAACGAAGGTGACGATGTCATGAAAGCCTTAAATCGTGATTTAGGTGTAAATATTATTCGGGTTAATGCTCAAGATCTTTTCTTGAGTAAGTTAAAAGGTGTCACTGATCCTGAGAAGAAACGTAAAATTATCGGTAAAGAATTTATTGAAGTTTTCAATCAAGAAGCTAAAAAAATTAAAGACGTTGATTTCTTAGCTCAAGGCACTTTGTATACTGATGTAATTGAAAGTGGGACCAACACAGCCAGAACGATTAAGTCACACCATAACGTTGGTGGATTGCCTAAGGACATGCACTTTAAGTTGATTGAACCGCTTCGTAAATTGTTTAAAGATGAGGTGCGTGAGATTGGTGAAAAGCTTGGGATTCCACATGATTTAGTGTGGCGGCAACCATTCCCAGGCCCTGGTCTCGGTATTCGTGTCTTAGGTGAAGTTACGAAAGATAAATTGCATATTGTTCGTGAAAGTGACGCAATTTTACGTGATGAAATCAAGAAAGCTGGTTTACAAGAAAGCATTTGGCAATACTTTACCGTTTTACCGGGTATTAAATCTGTTGGTGTTATGGGTGATGGTCGAACCTATGATTACACTATCGGCATTCGTGCAGTAACATCAATTGATGGGATGACAGCTGATTTTGCTCGCATTCCGTGGGATATTTTGCAAAAGATTTCTACTAGAATTGTAGACAAAGTAGATCACGTTAACCGAATAGTTTATGATATTACCAGTAAACCACCTTCCACAATTGAGTGGGAATAAAAAGAATAATAAGCATGAAAATTTTCTTCATGCTTATTTATTTTGCTTTAATACCTAATATTTCATAGGGTGATAGGGAAAGTGCTCGCATAATTGCTTTTGCAATTTTGTTCTGAGATGATCACTTTGTGTGGTAACATTATTATTGTTTAGTATTATATGATATTTATTCTCTAAAAATAGTATTTAGTAGCGAAGATTGTAAAAAGAGGAGTCTATGTTGTGTTAAAAGTAACTGTCATTAATGAAATAATGAAAGTTGGGTCTACAATCCCGTTACGAGTTACTTGCTCTGATTTTAAACAATATATTTTGAAAGGGATAAACAAGAATGTACCAACTGGTAAAGCACTTTTTAATGAGGTGGTTGCTTCCAGATTTGCTAAATTAATCGGTTTGGATACACCTAATACTGCTATTGGAATACTTCCAGAATCGATTATAACTTCTAGCGATATAATCAATTTAAAAAAATATGGTTTTAAATCAGGTCAATGTCATTAAGTTAAGACATTGACAATCGCTAGGCTTTTAAAAGGCATCCATT
>NZ_AYZC01000024.1 GCF_001436775.1 Lactobacillus acetotolerans DSM 20749 = JCM 3825 | reverse complement strand
GGAAAGCCAGGTATCATACACTAAGAGCATGGTATCTGGCTTTCAAGTTTCAGTTATTTAATAAAATTTAAAGAACCACAATTAATGATTAAAATCGACTTTTCTTATATATCAATTTCTAATAGTAACATGGGTTTTTAAACATTATGATATTGTACTTTTTAATTGTTCTCAAGCTATTTTTTACGCATTTTATTTCTGCCTACCGCTAAACAAATCGGCCAAACAATTGTTATTACAATGCCAATGATTAAACTAAACCATAAATAATTTGAAGTTGTTAACGACATCTCAGTATACAGCTGGCTTTCTAATCTGTTCACTGCCCCATTTGCAAAGTATTGTAAGAAAAAGAAACCACCACTTGTAGCAATTAATAATGCTAACGAAACCCAATACTTACCAAATAAAATCAATAAAACTGCAAGGATAAAGCACAAGGCAACACCAAACATAAAATAATGAAATAAATTAATTGCATGGTTTACTTCTTTAGAATTCCCTTTCAGCTCTTGGTTGATTTCTTTTACCATAAAATAGTTAACCAACTTTTCTAAACGATTATCACTATGTAACCCAAGGTTCTTAGCGGTTAATTCACCGTTTTGTTGATAACTAACACTTAAATCATACAAAGTCACATATGAAAAGTTACGGTGATAACTTTTAGGTAAAGATTTTAACAATTCATTATCTAAACCAGATTTTTGCACAATTTTAACAGAATTCTTTAATTCTTTATTCTTTAATTCATTAGCGGCTCTCCGAACTACTTCTCTTGCTATTTCATGTGTATCGTGGACATTTACCCTAACCGTGCTAGTAAACATCAAATAAGCAGTTATACCTACAAATAGTACAAAAAATAAACGTACTAAAATCGTCCATACTTTTTTCATTTAAAATAACTTCCCTAAATAAAAACCTACGTAAACTAAAAACAAACCACCTAAATATGAGGTTAAGGCATAAAGGATAAAAATGCGGTAATCCCGATCATGAAACAATGAAACCAATTCTGTGTTTAAAGTTGAAAAGGTAGTATATCCGCCTAATACACCTGTACCTACTAATGCGTAAAAGAATGGTGGCACACCAATACCAAATATAAATCCTAAGGTAAAAGCACCAGTCAGATTAATAAAAAGCGTTGGGAAAGGTAAATTGGAATACTTATTGCCAATCTTTTCCCAGTGCTTTTTGCCATAATTAGTAAAGAAATAACGTAACATGGCACCTAGCGATGCGCCTAGCCCTGCTAGCAATAAATTCATATTTTAGTTCTCCCTGGTTAAACTTTTACCTAGATTAGTTCCTATCCTTGAACCCAAAAAGGCAAAAGCAAAACCAAAAATAATTGAGCTAAAAAAATAAAGCAGAGCTATGCTTGGCTTCCCAGACTGAAAATTCTTCAATACTTCTAAATTAAAAGTAGAAAAAGTAGTGAAGGCACCAATAAAGCCGGTACCAATCCCCACAGTGATCCATTCATAAAAATCTTTAAATTCAAAGAAGAAATACGTAAAGAAAGCCAACAGAAAGCAGCCTATAATATTACCCCAAAATGTTCCATAAAAATTAAAGCTTGCATTTAATCCTGCCCGTGCAATTCCTCCAAGAAAAGCAAAAACAGCAACACTCAAAAAGAAAAGCAAAAACAGCAACACTCAAATAATTTTTTACCTGTTCAAACACACTTTTTATTCCTTTCCTTAGCAATCACCAGTAGCCAAACAATTGCAATCTACCTCATCTGGCGCAGTATCCTCTTTTGCTTTCAATTCATTTTCCAAAGTTGCAATATCACTTTTAGACAAAGGAACATCTTTCATAATTGCAATCAATAGTTGTCCTTTGTGCATATCACACATATGATTCATCATTTCGGTAGTTACCTTAATCATCATTTGACTTTGACTAACAGTAGCTGAATACAAAAAGCGCCGGCCTTCTTTTCTGGTACGCAAAAGACCTTTCTTAACTAAACGACGCATTAAAGTTTTAATTGTAGATTCAGACCAATCCTTCTTAATCTGCAGTTGTTCAATAATTTCACCGGTATGTACTTCACCGAGTGTCCACACAATCCGCATGACTTCCCACTCAGCTTCAGAAACGTTACCCTGAGTTTTATTTTTTAACTTTGTCATTTCTGCCATTTTAATCTCAACTCGATCTTATTATTCTGTGCTATAAAACAAATTTTTTAACTGCTTTCGCAATGCCATTATGGTCGTTGTCATCAGTTACGTAATCTGCATTATTTTTTATTATTTCAATTGCGTTGCCCATAGCAACTTTCTTAAAGTTAGGGTTTTCAAACATTGAAATATCATTACCTTGATCGCCAAAGACCATCACCTTACCCTGATCAATCTTCAGACGATCAGCTAATTCGGTCAAGGCATTACCCTTCGAAGCGCCCTTGGCATTTAATTCAATTGTGTTGGAAAAACTGCGGACAATATCGTATTTATCAAAAGCCCAATCAGGAATGGTATTCCACAGCTTATTAATCTGATCGTTACCTTGAGTAGAAGTAAAACTTACCTTATTAAAGGTAAAATTCTGAGGAATTTCCTCACGCCGACGAACTTTCATTACATTATTGGTTGTAGCAGCATTAATTTGCATTTGCACTGACAAATCACGGTCACAAGTCCAAAAACACTTGGTAGTTTCAAAGTGCACGTCAACATGGCTTAATCTTTGCAAACGCAGCATTGCATTAAAATCGCGGTAGTTCATCTCTTGATTCATCAAGACCCGACCAGCTAAATTTTGAATAACCGCACCATTAAAGACAATATCATATTGTTCAGCACCAGAAAGTCCTAACTGTTTGTTATAAGACATAACACCAGACAATGGCCGTCCTGTTGCCAAGACAACTTTAATTCCCTGCATGCTGGCTTCTTTTAATGTTCTTTCAGTTTCAGGCAAAATAGTATTAGAACTTGAAAGCAAAGTTTCATCTAAATCAACCGCAATTAACTTAACTGCCATAATACTGCCTCCTGTGACCTGATTATTAAGCCATACTTTTATTTATTATACAAAAAGTAAGGGAAATTTAACACCAAAAATCCTTGTAACACTAATCAACAGGAACAAAAAGGGCCGTGAGTGAAAACTCACGGCCCTTTGCTTTATTAATTAACCTATTAATAACTTAATTTTTCTTATCATTATCAGCGTCATGATATGACTTAGCAATTTGGTCAACCAGATCCGGATCATCTTTAAGACCAGTAGTCTCAACGATAACTTGCTTCAAGTCTTCAGTTTTAAGCATCTTTTGCAACTTTTGACTTTCAGCATCCTTAGGCTCATCAAAGTGATAAATTCGGCCAACTGTTTCCATCAATGCGCTGTAATCTAAGTTTCTCTCCTTCAATTCCCTAATTGGACGGATGAACCTTTCATCATAACCTAACTTACGGATAGGAGTTCTGCCTACACGGGCAATATCATCAGAAATATACGGGTTTTGGAATCTCTTTAAGACTTTGCTATGATAATCTTCCAAACTCTTTTCAGTAAATTCCTTGTTCCACTTGTTGTATAGAAGTGAACGGGTTTCACTCAAAACCCTCTTAACTTGCTTTAAAACAAACGGATCCTTAATTGCATCCCCAATAGTGTTATATCCCAAATTTTTACCAGTATAGGCAACTGTTGCGTGACCAGTATTTACTGAGAATAACTTTCTTTCAATATACGGTTCAAGGTCCTTAGCATAACCAACGCCCTTTAACTTAATATCCTTATTCTTCATTTGACTTTCGTCAATGATCCATTCCTTAAAGTCTTCAACTGAGACAAACAACGGATCATCATTGTGTTGAATAGGAACAATTCTATCTACGGCTGCGTTTGGAAAACCAATATACTTATCAACCTTAGGCTTCATATCAGCATCTAAATGGCTGTATACATAATCCTTTAAGTGTTGTGAACCACCGATCATGTTTTCACAGGCAATAACGTCTAAAGGAGTGGTATTACCAGAATTAATTCTTGCAGTTAAGCCCTTCGCAATCAATGGAGCAATAATCGGTAAAATCTTAGGACCAATAGCCGTGGTAATCGTATCAGTAGCTTTAATTGCATCGACTACCTTATCTGGGTCCTTAGCATTATTAATACCATCGACATTAGATACATGGATCTTCTTCTTACCAGGTGCGGCTAATTCAATATCATATTCGCCGCGCTCATTTAATGCATCAATAATGGTGCTATTAACATCAACAAAGTCAATGCTAAAGCCATTATCTGCTAAAGTTTCTCCGATAAAACCTCGACCAATATTACCTGCGCCAAAGTGTACTGCTCTCATATTTACTTTCCTACTTTCTTTAATAAATCAATAACTTCTTGCGGCGACTGAGCGTCAGCTAACTTAGCAACATTTGAAACATCGCTACAGAAAATGGCAATCTGCGACAAAATATTCAAGTGTTCATTATTCAAGCCGGCGATCCCAAAGACAACGGTGACTAATTGTTCAGTGTCATCATCCGGGTTACTAAAATCAACCCCCATTGGAATTTGCACAACTGAGATGCCCGTCTTTTTAATATATTTCTTGCCATCATCAGTTCCGTGGGGAATAGCGATAAAGTTACCCATATAAGTTGAAACGTCATTGTTACGCGCGATCATTGAATCGATATACTCTGGTTCAACACAACCACCATCAACTAGTAGTTGACCAGCCATTCTAATAGCCTGATCCCGTGTAGGGACATCCTGATTAAGTTTAATCATGCTTTTTTCTAGTTTCATTTATCTCATCCCTTCCTAATTCAACTTATCCACAATCTGCTTAAGTTTCTTGTCCTGAAGCAAATCATCAACGGTAATGATCTGAATGTCAGCATACCGAAGCTTTAAGTTCTTCTTAGCTGCCGGAGTAACAATTACCAAATGACTAGGATCGTCATCTAATTCATTAATCTTGACTGCCTTAACAGGCGTCTTCTTGCCGGCTTTCTTCATGGCATCGCTGAACAAGCTGGTTGCCATTGTAGCTGAACCAAGGTGCTCATCGTGACGGATAAAGTTTACTTCTTTAACTTTACTGAAGTCTATTCCTATAATTAAACCAGGCTTTTCAGCAGGTTTAGCTGCTTTTTCAGGCTTATCTTCTACTTGGGTTAAAGCCTTAAAGTTAGCAACAATTTGGTCATATTTAGGACTGCTTAAGAAGTTACCCACCGAAACTTGCATTGCATTCGGTGCCTTTTGACGAGCACGGTCGGTTAATTCTTCCTGAGTAATTACTAATAACCCATCTTCATCTTTCAAGTTTCTAACAGCAGTGTTAGTTACCGGTAATTTAATACCTGCCTTCTTGAACTTATCACGAAGTAAGGATGCACCCATAGCAGATGAGCCCATTCCAGCATCACAAGCAAAGATAACTTTCTTAATATCAGCGTATGATTTAACTGAACTTTGAGCATTTTGGGCTGAAGGCATTTCTTGCCCTTTAGATTCAGACTTCATTGATTTCATTTGCTTTTGCTTTTCGGCTAATTCATCGCCAGTGCCCTTATCTCTCTTCAAGATAATTGCGGCAACAACAAACGAAACGATTGCGGCACCAAGGACACCCACCAAGTTGCCAAAGTAGGAACCCTTAGCGGCAACAAGCAAAATAGCTAAAATTGAACCGGGTGAAGCTGCAGCCTTCAAACCCCCGCCAAGAACGGAGAATAAGAAGGTACCGGTTACACCACCGGCCATAGCGGCAAGGATCAAAGATGGCTTCATCAAAACGTATGGGAAGTAAATTTCGTGGACACCACCAAAGAATTCAATAATTGCGGCACCAGGGGCAGAACTCTTAGAACTACCTTTACCAAATAACATAAAGGCAAGTAAAATTCCAAGACCTGGACCTGGATTTGACTCCATTAAGAACAGAACTGACTTACCAACTTTGGCAGCCTGTTGAATTCCCAATGGAACCAAAATACCATTACCAATAGCATTGTTTAAGAACAATACCTTGGCCGGTTCAATAATAATGTTGGCAAGTGGTAATAAGTGAACACGAATAATCGCGTCAACACCAATACTTGCCCAGCGACTACCAGTAACCATGATTGGGTTAACGATGAAGTAAGCAAAGATTGCTAAGATCATACCTAAGATACCCAATGAGAAGTTGTTATAAATCATTTCAAAACCAGATTTAATCTTATCTTGAAATGCATTGTCAAGCTTCTTCAAAAGCCAGGCACTGAACGGTCCCATGATCATAGCGCCTAAAAACATTGGAGCGTCGGTACCGACAATTACACCTAAGGTAGCGACTGCACCGATAACGGCACCACGATCATCATCAACCATTTTACCACCCGTATAACCAATAAGTAATGGTAACAGGTAGTTCAACATTGGTTTAATTAAATTATTAATTTGTGCGTTTGGAAACCAGCCGTTAGGCGTCATAAAGATTGCGGCAGTTAGCCCCCAAGCAATAATGGCACCAATGTTTGGCATGATCATACCAGACAGGAAAGTACCAAATTTTTGAATCCCCACTTTAATTGAAGATTTTTTCTTTTCTTGAGCCATTGATTTTCCCCTCTATTGACTTAAATTTATCTTACATTTTTATCCTAAATTAAATGGTAAGCGTTTACAATAAAATCAAGATAGAAGTCTGACACTACTATTAGTGCCAATATTTGTTCAATGATTCACAGAAATTACAATTTATTCTTCAATTCGTGCAAATATTGAACCGCTATGGCGTTTTTAATTTGCTCCTGCTGACCCACACTAAATAAGTGCAGGTTATCGTCATTAGTAATAATCATGCTGCTAACCAGACTCATAACTTTCTGCTCTGCAGTAGACAACATTGCCGGCCCCAGCATTAACAATATTCGCTTAACTTGGATATCAATATGATCCATTGCTTGCAAAGTTAAATCATTTTCTAAATCAAAAATGGTAAAGGAACAGCGGCTAATCCCCTTGCTACTGGTATGAAAAAGAGCAAGATTACTACCAGGAATTCCGACTGGGGTTAATTTAATTCGTTTAAACAATTTATCGGCTACGATTTTCTTATCTTTAACAATATCGGAATCACAATTGTCTAAACATTGTTTAATCACGTCTTCAATTCTAGAAGAATTATGCTTTAGCAGCTTAACCTTAACGGCATTAACAATCTCACTGCAAAAAAGCGTTTCAACAGCTGCCTGGGTTAACTTCGTAGCGGCATGTCTTTGCTTGTTTGCATTAACTAGCTTGCTATTTTTTGTAACCGGGAATTTCTTAGTATATGCCCGCAAATAATTCTTCACGCGTTCCACTTCGTCATCTAATAAAAGTGGACTAACTAATTGGTAATCACGGGGAAAGCCCTTTAACTCCAAAGTCGATAAAATCAAATCATAATCACGTAAATTTAAATTAGGTAAATCAGATACTTTGCTCAACTTAATATGCTTGATCTCAGGGATTTCTTGTTTAAGACGTTCACCCAGAATTGCTGAGGTGCCAATACCATTCTCACAAATAATTAACACACTGATATTTTTATAATTTTGTTTGCTGGTATATTCATTTGCAAAGTATAAAAGCAATAGTTGTAGTTCCGAGGCTGGAATATTTTCGTGAGGAAATTTTTGCTTCCATGCCTGTTCAATCACCCGGTAAAGTTTATTGAATTTTTTACTCAAATTAGCCAAAGTCTTTATTTTGGTATTCGGTAATGGCGTCACACTGTGTTGAATCAAAGCCAAGATATGTTTTGTTAAACGATTAACAAAATCCGGATTTTTCTGAAAATCCCAGTGCATTTTTTCTGAAACAATCTGAACGAAATTTTTCACCTTAATTGAAATTGCCAATTCATAATCATTATCATAAGAAAAATTGGTCTGCTCTGAATCACAATCCATTACTTTATCGGCTAAATAAGAAACGTCATTTTTACTAATATGTAAGTCATTTTTCTGCGTCATCAAAGCCATAAAGTGAAAAACAAAACCTTGGTATTTAAGAGTAGCTTTGCCAGAAAAAACTTTTTCAATTGCAAAGCCTTTCTCAATTCGCATCATTGAAACAGTAAAAATTAATATTAATTCAATTATCTGGTGATCGGCATTAAGCCGAATATTAGAAAAAATGCTTTGCTTTAATGCTTCTTTTACCTGCAATAATAATTTATGGGGCAAGACATCCAAAAAGAAATTATCCGTTTTAATATCAATTTTATTTGCATAACGGAAAAAATCATAGTCATTAATTTCACTCAGAAGTATTCCTACTAATATCTGCCTGCGGGTGCTTTCAACGGTTTCTATAAAAATACCCACACCCTTTTTGCGTTTTAATTGGATGCCATACCTATTTAAAGATTGTGCAACTACATTAAGATCATTTTGGACAGTGGCTTCACTGACTTGCAATTCTAATGCCAATTGAATAATTTTTTGCGGCTCATCCGCCAGAAGCAAAAGAACTACCAAAGCATTCTCCCTTTGTTCCATCGTCATCGAAGACTGTTCTTTTGTCGTCTGGACCTCCTCTTTAAGTTTATTCAAAGCTAGCTGCCCGCCTTGAATACTATATTTATGCTTTTCATTAACCAATTCCAAATCTGCACGTGCAAGAATGGAACGCAAATTATTAAATTCACGGTATACCGTTCGCCGGCTAACATGGAGATGATCTTCCAATTCTTTTACGCTAAAGCCCTCAGAGTTAGTTAAAAGCAATGACAAAATTTGCTTCTGTCTTTCAGTTAAAATAACCATTCATTTATCCTCACAAAGCTTAATTACTAAATTAATTATACAAAATTACAAAAAAAGAGAACAGATTTATGATACGATCTGTTCTCTTAAAATAAGTAGTAATTAATTTTATCAGTTAATTATTCAACAGTTACACTCTTAGCCAAGTTACGTGGCTTATCAACATCTAAGCCCTTGTCCTTAGAAGCATAGTAAGCTAACAACTGTGCTGGTACAATTGTCAGGAGTGGTGACAAATAGTAATCGATATTTGGTAATACAATATCGTCATTCTTATTAGCAAGCTTTTTGCTAACAATGGTAATTACACTGGCACCACGAGAAGCAACTTCTTCAATATTACCACGGGTTAAGTCTGCAGTTACTGGATCATTAATTAAAGCAATAACTGGAGTCCCTTTTTCAATTAAGGAAATAGTACCATGCTTAAGTTCTGCAGCGGCAAATCCTTCAGTTTGAATATAGGAAACTTCCTTTAACTTAAGAGCTCCTTCAAGGGCAACGGCATGGTCAATACCCCGACCAATATAGAATGCGTTGCGTGATGGGACCAGGTACTTTTTAGAGATCTTCTCCATCTTTTCTTTACCATCAACAATTTGTTGCATACCCTCAGCGGCAATTGCTAATTCATGCTTGAGCTGGAAATCTTTAGCGGCTTTGACGTTTAACTTTTCACCCAAAGCCTTGGCTAGGATTGCCTGCAGAGCAATTTGAGCTGTATAAGCTTTAGTTGAGGCAACGGCAATTTCTGGACCGGCGTTTAACAACATCGTGTAGTCAGCTTCACGAGATAAAGTTGAACCCTCAACGTTGGTCATAGTTAAACTTGGAATATGACGCTTAATAGCTTGTTGCAAAACAACCCGTGAATCAGCCGTTTCACCTGATTGGGTCAAAAAGATGAAAAACGGATGCTTGGACATCATTGGGAAGTGATAGCCTGCTTCAGAAGCATAACCGACTTCTGTTGGAATATTTGCAAAATTTTCAAATAATGCTTTACCAACTAATCCTGCATGGTAACTAGTACCTGCAGCAAAAATATAAAGATGATCTGCTTTAGAAATAGCATTTACAATCTTAGGATCTACTGTTGGTTCACCATCTTCATCTAAATAATCTTGAGAAAGACGACGCATAACAGCTGGTTGCTCATCAATTTCCTTTAACATATAGAATTCATAACCGCCTTTAGAAGCAGCATTGGCATCCATGTGCAGTACATAAGGCTTACGGGTAACTTTTTTGCCATCGATTGTTTCAATGGTGTAATTATCTTTAGTAATATCACCAACATCACCGTCGTTTAAATCAACGAAAGTCTTAGTTTGGTCTAAGACGGAAACAGCGTCAGAAGCGATAATATTAAAGCCCCTGCCTAAACCTAATCTCATTGGTGACTTATTCTTAGCAATGTAAACATGGTCTGGTTTAGTGTTATCGATTAAAAGAAAGGCATATGAACCTTTGATTAATTTCAAAGCTTCTTTAAATGCGGTAAAACCATCTATGTTCTTGTCACGGGCAATCTTACTAATTAATTGAACGGCAACCTCAGTATCGGTTTCAGATTTGAAATCTACACCCTTTAAATATTTTTCTCTTAATTGGGTATAGTTTTCAATCACACCATTGTGAACTAAGTAAAAGCGGTGAGTTTCATCAAATTGTGGATGAGCATTAGCCACAGTTGGTTTGCCGTGAGTTGCCCAACGTGTATGACCAATTCCTACCAAGCCTTGCTCGTCAGGTGTCATCTTATTCTTTAAGTCCCTAATTCGACCAACTGCCTTAGTTAAATATTCGTGTCCTTTTAAGTCATTTAAATAAATACCAGCTGAATCGTAACCACGATATTCCAGATTAGTTAAACCCTTTAAAATAATATCTCTAGCCGGTTTACCAACGACTCCAACAATTCCACACATAATTTTCTCCTTTGGTCTAGTTCAATTCTTATAAAATGGATTAATTAATTATTATTGATACAGCTGAAATGATATCCCTTTTATAAAAATTGGTCAAGTGAAAATCAATATAATTGGTATAATAAAAAGCCTCTGCCAAACAGAGACTTTTTATGTATCCTTATTTATAAAAGAAACTACGAATTTATTCCGTCATTTCTTTTTTAACGACATCCACAATTTGCTTTACGTAAGCATTCGTTTCTTCTTGGGTTGGACCTTCAGCCATTACCCTAAGAAGAGGTTGGGTACCTGAAGGACGGACTAAAACTCTGCCTTCGCCACCCATGTCATCCTCAACTTTCTTGATCACATCAAGAATTGGTTGGTGCTCTTTCCAGCTCTTCTTATCTTTAACTGGTACATTAATTAAGCATTGTGGATATTCTTTGAAATCTTTCAGTAATTCCGTCAAAGACTTGCCAGTTCTCTTCATAACCAACATCAAATGCAAGCCTGTGAGCATACCGTCACCCGTATTATGGTAGTCGCTCATAATGACGTGTCCAGATTGTTCACCACCAAGGTTATAGCCGTGAGCACGCATTTCTTCAGAAACATAACGGTCACCAACTTGGGTACGGACATTTTTAAGCCCCTTCTTTTCCAAAGCTTTGGTGAACCCGAGGTTACTCA
Source organism: Lactobacillus acetotolerans DSM 20749 = JCM 3825 (assembly GCF_001436775.1). Classification (GTDB taxonomy): domain Bacteria; phylum Bacillota; class Bacilli; order Lactobacillales; family Lactobacillaceae; genus Lactobacillus; species Lactobacillus acetotolerans. Next base: position 14,371 of record NZ_AYZC01000024.1, on the reverse strand, counting down.
TTACCGTGGTAACAATTGTATTCTTCTTTAAACGGCCATGATCAGCTAAATAAGTACCGATAATGTACATAATGTGGTCACCATCTACTTGCTTACCATTTTCATCAACGGCAATACAGCGGTCAGCATCCCCATCGAAAGCTAATCCCATTTGGGCTCCCTGTTTAACAACTTCTTTTTGCAATTTTTCCGTATGAGTTGCGCCAACGTGGTCATTAATATTTAAACCATCGGGATGAGTAGCAATTGTAGTGAAATCAACCCCGCAATCAGCAAATAATCTGGAAATAAGTGCACTGGCAGCACCGTTAGCACCATCGATTACAACTTTAATTCCATCTAGCTCTTCGGGGATAGTATTCTCAATGAATTGTAAATACTTAGAACTACCCTCATGAAAATCGGTTACAGTACCTAATCCCTTAGCCGCTGGACGTGGTAAAGTATCTTCCTTAGCGTCAATTAATTTTTCAATCTCGCCTTCCATGGTATCTGACAGCTTCAAACCATCACTACCAAAGAATTTAATTCCGTTATCTTCCACTGGGTTGTGGGATGCAGAAATCTGCACACCAGCATCAGCACCTTGGGCACGAACTAAGTATGAAAGCCCCGGGGTTGTGATAACTCCTACCTCTAATACTTCAATTCCAACTGAAAGCAAACCGGAAATAAAGGCATATTCCAGCATTTGCCCCGAAATACGAGTATCACGAGAAACTAAAACCTTAGCCTGTTCATCATCTTTTTTATTTTTGGTTAAAACATAACCACCATCACGGCCTAATTTAAATGCCATTTCCGGGGTTAAACCTTGGTTAGCGATACCGCGAACACCATCGGTTCCAAAATATTTCAACATTACAAAAACAACCTTTCTCTAACTTATTTTTCTCTAATCATTTTTGGTATTACCTGCGCCTGCAGCATTCTTAGTTTTAATCTGAACCATTACTTTAGTAGGATCAGACTTTACAACACCTTTGGGTAAAGCAAAATCAACTACTTTAGACGTTGAAGAATTAACATTACTTAGATCAACATCGACTTTTAACTTCTTTATTTTATCTAAAGCAGATTTATTACCATAGAGAGTAACCTCATCCTTTTTAGCAGTTAATGAGTAAACTTTCCCACTCTGCTCATTTTTAGAATCCAAATCGATCTTTACATTCTTTTTAGCAATTGAAACAGGAATTGTTAATTCAGCCGTTGACGGTTCAATCACGGCATTCAATTGGCGACCGTTTTTATCCCTTGCAGTTAAAATCACTTGCCGTTCATAACTATGATCAAGTCCGTTAGGTAAAACCGCTTTGGCAACGATTTGATCAATCTGATCAACTTCACCACGGGCACCTGTAACCTCAACTTGTTGGGGGTTAATATTAGCCTTGCCGACTTTATATCCCCGTGCAATCGCATTTTTATTATACTCTATTTGAACTGGCATAGTCGTAGACTTCCTGCGTTCAATATCAACCTTCACCGTCTTAGGGTTGATTGAATACGACAGCTGGCTACTTAAGCCACTAACATGAACTTTAACGCTCTGCTTGCCAATTCCTTTATTGGTTAAATCGATATAGGCACGGAAATTCTGCGTATTCACAGTTGAAGTAACCAATGCATTAGATCCCTCCAAAGTTAAACTTACCTTCTCGGGATAGCCAACAACGTAATACTTATCAGTATCAACTGAAACTTGCAAAGGCACCTTAATAGTTTGGGTTTCGTTGGCCGTCTGCTTGGTCTTGTTCGGCTCACCCTGTGTCATAAAGCCAGGTTGAGAAGAATCAATGTAAATTACTAACAAAACAGCAATTAATAAGGAGACAAGCCGGATAAACCATGATTTTCTCCAGAAATTCTTCATCGACCTGCACCCCATTTCCAAATCTTATTAAATATTTTTTGGTACCACTTTGTGTTCTTTTCTTTCTTCGGAACAAACTCAGAGGTCAAATATTTCATATATTCATCACGGGTCATATCAAGCAAGAAGCGTCCATTACGCGTAATGGTTACACCACCTGTTTCTTCAGAAACAACAATTGTGACTGCGTCGGTAACTTCTGAAATACCCACAGCAGCACGGTGCCTCGTACCTAACCGTTTAGGAATCATCTTATTGTCAGATAAAGGTAAATACGCTGCAGCTACCGCAATTCGGTGATTTCTATCAATAATTACAGCCCCATCATGAAGTGGTGTGTTAGGAATAAAGATATTGATTAATAATTCACCTGTTACATCAGCATCAAGTTTAATTCCCGTTTCAATATAATCCTCAAGGCCGGTTTCTTTTTGAATGGTGATCAAAGCGCCAATCCGTCTTTTAGACATATACTGAATTGCTTTATCTAATTCTTTGACAAATTTAATTGATTCATCATGAGCATTATTTCCACGGCCACCAAATAAAGGCATCCGACCCAAACGTTCAAGTCCACGCCTGATTTCTGGCTGGAAAATAACTATAATACCCACAACTGACCATGAAACAATCTGATCAACAATCCAGGTAACTGCATGTAATTGCAGGAAGCCAGCAACAATTCTTACCAAAAAGATTAAAACAATTCCTTTAGCAAGCTGAACTGCCTTAGTACCCCGAATTAACATGATCAAATGATAAACAAGGTACCAGATAATCAGTACATCCAAGACTACTGAGAGATTATTCCATGTAAGGATATTCGATATGTTAAAATGCATAGCCTCTCCTTCCTACTTATCAATTATACATAAGACTGAAGCTTAGCGCGCACATATTTTAAATTTAACCTATAGTAAAAAATAGGCTACAAGTTTTTTATCTCATAACCTATCTTTGACTTGATTAATTTTTACCGATAATCCGTACTTCTGTATGCAAATCGATCCCGAATTTTTCTTTAATTACCTTTTGAATTAAATGAATTAAATTCAAATAATCTGTAGCAGTCGCTCCGCCTTTATTAACGATAAATCCAGCATGTTTGGTTGAATTTTGTGCACCGCCAATCTGCTTTCCTTGCAGGCCCGCCTTAATAATCATCGGGCCAACAAAATGGCCGGTAGGACGCTTAAAGACACTGCCACAAGAAGGATATTCAAGCGGCTGTTTGTAACGGCGCAACGCATTTAAATAATGCATTTCATCCAAAATTTTAAGTTTATCACCATGCTTTAAGCCAAAAGTAGCTGAAACTACAATTGCCTTATTATCTTGAACTAATGAATGTCGATAAGAGAAATTCATCTCTTTATTGCTATAAGTTTTAAATTCACCGTTCCTGGTTAAAACTTTGACACTTTGAACAACATTTTGAGTTTCACCGCCATAAGCACCTGCATTCATAAAGATCGCACCACCAACACTGCCTGGAATGCCGGCAGCAAATTCTAAACCACTAAGGCCGGCTCGTGCCGCTGTAAAAGCAGTATCAATAATTCGTGCGCCTGCTTCTGCGGTAACCGTATTTACTTTAACAGTAATCTTTTTCATTTCAGTTAAAATAATGACAAGGCCGGCAATACCGCTATCCCGAATAATTAAATTAGATGCGTTGCCAATAACCGTTAAAGGAATATCCTTCTCCTGCGTTACCTGAACTAATTTTTTTAATTCATCTAAATTCTTAGGAAAGGCCAAATATTCTGCAGGGCCACCTGTCTTCGTAAAAGTATACTTACTTAGTGGAATTTGTTTTTGTATGTCAATTCCATCTTTTTTTAAATCAAGCAACTCCAAAATTAAAATCTCCCTTGCAATATCTTTCTATATTTTACCGCATTCATGCTTTTGCTTCACCCTATGTTATACTGAATTTGTTTTTAGAGGGAGAAAAAATGAATTTTGTAGCAATGGACTTCGAAACAGCTAACCATTATCCAGAAAGTGCTTGTTCGCTTGCCCTTGTAATGGTTAGGAAAAATAAAATTGTTGATCGTTTCTATACAGTAATCAACCCACAAATGCCCTTTGATGCGCGTAACATCCAGGTACACGACATTACTGCAAATGACGTTAAAGACGCACCAACAATGGCAGAGGTTTGGCCAAAAATCAAGGACTTATATAAGCCTGGAATGCTAGTTACCGCCCACAATGCCCGTTTTGATACAAACGTCATGCGGCAAAGCTTGGCACGCTATGACATTCAAGAACCACATTATTTAGTAGTCGATACCTTACAAAGCAGCAAATTATTCGAACCTAACTTACCAAATCATAAGCTAGATACCGTTTCGAAAGCATTAAACGTAGAATTATGGCACCACCATAACGCTTTAAGCGACAGCGAGGCCTGTGCAGGTATTTTAATCGCACAAAATAAAAAATTCGGTGACGATGCAATTAAAAATTTAATTTACCAAATTTAAAATAATTTTTGAACGAACAAAAACACATTAGCTTCACAACTAATGTGTCTTTTATTCTCTAAATTTTTTCAAAGCATCCTTGATCCACTTTTCATTGCGTTCACCTTTCGGCTTAAGCTCAACTACTCGTTTAGTTGATTCCCAACTATCATCTACTCTGGTAATAATCAATTGTAAATAATTATCTGGTAAATCTTTCATAATCAACTGTGGCCATTCAATCACCACTAAACCCGGTTCAGCAAGGTAACCATTTAAATCGATTGAGGACAAATCATCATTTTCTAAACGATAAAAATCCATATGAAAAAGAGGCAATTTTGCTTCTCGGTATTCACGGACAATTGTAAAAGTTGGGCTCTTAATGGGACGACGGATGCCTAATACTCGTCCTAAACCTTGGGTCATGGTAGTTTTCCCTGCTCCAAGGTCACCGTTTAAAAGCAATAAATCATGCGGTTTGGCCGTCTCACCTAAGAATGCACCTAACTTTTTCATATCAGCTGCTGAGTTAATTTCAAGTTTCATTATTAATCATCCCTCACAATTGACTGAGCGGCCGTCAAAATTGCCATATCGTATACATCTTGACTAGTAGCCCCTCGAGACAGGTCATTAATTGGTGCAGCTAGACCTTGTAGAATTGGCCCCACAGCAGTAAAATTAGCCAACCGTTGGACCATCTTATAAGCAATATTTCCTGATTGTAATTCAGGAAAAATGAAAACATTAGCCTGCCCAGCAATTTTAGAATTTGGCGCCTTGCTTTTGCTTACGCTAGGAACAAAGGCTGCATCAAATTGCAATTCACCATCGGCTGGAATTTTGGGATACTGTTCTTGAAATAATTTCGTCGCCTGGGCAACTTTATCAACCATATCACCCTTAGCTGAACCTTTAGTTGAAAAACTTAGGAAGGCAATTTTAGGATCAATATCAATCATTTTAGCCGTTTGTGCTGATTGATAAGCAATTTCAGTTAGAGTAGCGGCGTCCGGATCAATATTAATTGCACAGTCGGCAAAGACATACTTTTCTTTACCACGTTCCATAATAAAGCTACCTGAAACCCGGTGCATCCCTTTGGCAGTGTGGATTAATTGCAGTGCAGGTAAAACAGTTGCGGCAGTTGAATGAGCCGCACCAGAAACCATACCATCTGCCTGCCCCATTTGCACCAGCATCGTGCCAAAATAATTTGCTGTTTTTAATTTATCTTTGGCATCCTCTAAACTGATATCTTTTCTTCTAGCTACAATAAATTGCTTTGCCATTTGCTCAATTTTGGAATAATGTTCAAAGTCAATTACTGTAACGTTTGAAAGGTTCAAATTACTTTTGGAAGCTATGGCCTGAATCTTAGCTGGCTTACCTAAAACAACCGGTTCAATTAAACCGTCATTATTTAAATTTGCTACAGCCGTGAGAATTCGTTGATCGTATCCTTCCGGAAAGACAATTTTCGTTTTCTTTCCGTTTTTTACTTTAGTTTTTAATAAGTCAAAAACACTCATCTATTTACCCCTTTATGCTAAATCAGCTTTAGTGACAGTCATTGGCAATTGCCAGTCAATCGGCGTTTCACCAAAATTCTTCAATGCGGTATTACACCGTGAAAATGGTCGTGAGCCAAAGAATCCTCTATCAACTGAAAACGGACTTGGGTGGGGAGATTTAATTATAAAGTTCTTCTCTTGGTCAATTAATGGAATTTTATTTTGTGCAAAGCGACCCCACAGGATAAAGACAACCTTACCTCGTTTGCTAAGAGCCTTGATTGCCGCATCAGTAACTGCTTCCCAGCCTTTTCCCTGGTGCCCGTTTGCATGACCATAAGGAACGGTTAAGACGGCATTTAGTAAAAGCACGCCTTGATCAGCCCATTTCTTCAAATAACCATGTTTAACGGGAATAGCACCAACATCATCATAAAGCTCTTTATAAATATTTTGTAAGGATGGCGGCAATTTAACACCTGGCATAACAGAAAAACTCATTCCTGTCGCTTGACCAGGATTATGATACGGATCCTGCCCTAAAATAACTACTTTAGTTTTTACAAATGGCGTTAATTTAAAAGCAGTAAAGATATGGTTCATATCAGGAAAAATCCTTTTGGTTGCATATTCTTTTCTTAAAAAAGAATGTAATTTTTCATATTCACTACTCTCAAAAACTGGGTTTAAAACCTGATCCCAGTCGTTACCGATCAACTCTTTCATTATATATCTCCGACCTCTCTTTCAATCCTCTTTATGGTATCATGAAATTAGTAAAATATGGGAGGTTTATCGTGATCAAATTAGTGGCTTGTGACCTTGATGGCACTTTATTTAACAGTAATATGGAAGTCTCCGAAGAAAATGTGCGAGCTATCCACAAAGCACAAAAAAGTGGAATAGAATTTTTAATCGCTACGGGAAGGGCTCCAAAACAGTCACGGGCAATAATTAGAAATTCTAATTTAAAAACTGGTTTTATTAACTTAAACGGCGCCCTTGTTTTTGATACAAATGATAATTTAATTGTCAAACACGCTTTGCCAACCGCAAAAGCCAAAAAAATAGTTGACATATTGCACCAAAATCATTTCTACTTTGAAATAATTACTGCCAACCATACTTATTCTGAAAGTATCGAGAAAAGAATAGCCAATTTTGCTCATTCTTTAGCAATCTTAAACCCAAATATAACCTTCAAACAAGCGGTTGCCATCTCTGCTGGTAGCAAAGCTATATTAAATATGGTCCACGTTAACAGTTTTAAAAAACTATTAGCTGATCCCAAAATTGAGGTAATGAAAATCATTGCATTTGATTCACGTGGTTACGAGGCTTTCATTGATGTTAAAAAAGATATTTCTAAGCTCGGTGACCCTGCAATTACATCAAGTTCCGCCGCTAACATCGAGATTAACGATGTTAACGCCCAAAAAGGTATAGCTTTATTAGATTACGCCAAAAAGAAAGGCATTAAACGTGAAGAAATTGCCGCAATCGGGGATAATTTAAATGATGAAAGCATGATTCGCGAGGCTGGAACAGGAGTTGCTATGGGAAATGCGGTCCCGGCAATCAAGAAGTTAGCCCAAGTCCAAACAAAATCTAATAATGACAATGGTGTTGCCAACATTTTAAATAAATTCTTAGCTGATAATGCTAAAAAATAGAATTAGAGGTGGGAATGATGAAGTTCTTACTAGAATTAAATCAGGAAAAGGAATACGGTCAAATACCCGTTATTGGTCCTGAAGGCAAAGTTCAATATACTATCCGCGGTAATTTAGATAATCCCAACCATACTTTGTACTTGAACACCATCGAGGAAGAAGAGATCGGTAGGTTATATTCTGATGGTGTAGGGGTAATTGCTTCTTTTACTGTCGACGTCGTTAATCATTCTCTTGTTAAAGTTAAAAAAGTCAACAGCCCTCTTACCAACCTCTTTTATGTTACTAGACTCAACTATTTAGTAACTGGAAGCATTAAAAAAGGCACTTACACGTTTCGGTCTGGAATAAAAAACGTTGCAAATGTCAAAACTATTATGGGAAATTCAGGTGTGGTGCTTGTTTGTGAAATTAAGCGTCCTGAAGATATTCCCTTTATTTTACTTATTTCTATTTTATTTACGCAATGGCATGTAACCCCACTCAAGTTACCTATTTTTCCACCAATTGGTAGAAAATATGGAATTAATTTAAATTAAACTTTCTTAATCATATGATCGTAGTTACGATCTCCAATTGTCATTTTATCTACGGTTTTAAAACCCTTATGTACATATAATTTTTGTGCACGAGGGTTTTCTTTATCTACATTTAAACTAACCTTGTTAAATCTTTTTTGTTCAGCAATCTTAAACGCATAATCTAATAAACTACTGGCAACATGCTCACCCCAATATTTAGGAGTAACAGCCAGTGAATCAACATACCATTCATTTGGCCAAGCTTCTTTATCATCAAAAATTACCATGTCAGTTGCTAAGTCGACCTTGGCATATTCTTTCTTCAAAACAAAATCAATAACCTTTTGATCTTCATAGGAATACATAGCAACCATTCCTATTGGTCTATCTTTTGTATCCGCATAAACCCAAGTTCGACGGTAAGAATAACGATAATATTCTGAAATAAAACCTAAACGCATTAAGTCATAAAATTGACTCTCTGGCAATTTCTTAATGCTAGCCATATCCATTTCATCAAAAATTTGCTTTAAAATTGGATAAATAAATTCAAAATCTGACTTTTTTGCTTTTCTAATCAATTCTTTGCCTCACTACCTATAGGTTACGAAAATTTAAACCATCTTACAAGAAGAACACAAAAAGATCCTGCAAACGCAGGATCTTTTCTATATAACAGTTGAACTAATCTTGGTAATTAACTAAAGCTAAGTATGAATCTGGCTTAAGTGAAGCACCACCGACTAAGCCACCATCAATATCTGGCTTAGACATTAATTCTTTAACATTAGCTGGCTTTACGGAACCACCGTATTGGATACGGACATTTTCAGCAGTTTCGTCATTGTACAAGTCTTTAACCGTGTTACGGATAGTCTTGCACATTTCCTCAGCTTGATCTGATGAAGCAGTCTTACCAGTACCAATAGCCCAGATAGGTTCATAAGCAAGAACAAGTTCAGAAACTTGTTCTGCACTTAAGCCCTTCAAAGCTGCTTTGATTTGGCCAACAACCCATTCTTCTTGTTTATTAGCTTCACGCTTTTCAAGTGATTCACCACAACAAATAATAGGCTTAAGTCCGTTAGCAAATAAAGCCTTGGCCTTCTTGTTAACATCCTCATCAGTTTCGTGGAAGTAGCCACGGCGCTCTGAGTGACCAACAATACAGTAATCCATGCCCATTTGCTTTAAAACCATTGGTGAGGTTTCACCAGTGAAAGCACCTTCATTTTCGAAGTAGGCATTTTCTGCACCAATATGTAAATTGGAGCCTTTAGCAGCTTTCCTCAAAGCATCAAGGTCAACAGCAGGTGCACAAATAAGTGATTCAACTTTATTTGGATCAGGTAACTTATCCTTAACAGCATTAACGAATTCAGTAGTTTGGTCTGGATTCATGTGTAATTTCCAGTTACCTGCAATAATTGGTGTACGCATTTAAGTAACGACCTTTCTTTTCTACTTTACTTATCTGAAATGCAAGCAATACCAGGTAATGTCTTACCTTCAAGGTATTGAAGTGAGGCACCACCACCAGTAGAAATGTGGGTAATCTTAGGTGCAATACCTAATTGCTTAGCGGCAGCAGTTGAGTCACCACCACCAATAATAGTAGTAGCATCCTTCAAGTCACCCATTGCACGGCCAACTTCCAAAGTACCCTTTGCAAAGTTTGGCATTTCAAATGCACCCATAGGGCCATTCCATACAACAGTTTTGGCACTCTTTAAGACATCCTTAAATTTATCGACAGTCTTAGGACCAATATCCAACCCCATCATATTGTCAGGAATGTCATCGCCAACAACTTTACGTGAAGCATCATTTGAGAACTCAGTAGCAGCTACGTCATCAACTGGAAGGACAATCTTGTCTCCAGCTTCCTTCAAAAGCTTCTTAGCTAAGTCTACCTTGTCTGGTTCAAATAATGATTTACCAATCTTATGACCTTGTGCAGCCAAGAATGTGTAAGCCATACCACCACCAATTAAAATGTGGTCTGACTTAGGAAGTAAGTTAGAAATAACACCAATCTTATCTGAAACCTTAGCACCACCCAAGATAGTAACAAATGGGTGAACTGGGTGAGCAACAGCGTTACCCAAGAACTTAATTTCTTTTTGCATTAAGAAGCCAGCAGCTACAGGCTTGCCAGCCTTCTTCATAGCAGTAGCGATACCTACGTTTGATGCGTGGTTTCTGTGAGCAGTACCAAATGCATCGTTTACGAAGACATCACCAAGGGATGCCCAGTATTCGCCAAGCTTAGGATCATTACCTGATTCACGCTTGCCAAAGCTGTTATCAATATCTTGGAACCTAGTATTTTCAAGAACAATAACGTCGCCATCGTTCATCTTATTAATAGCGTCTTCAACATCTTTACCTTCATTTGAAGGTACAAAAGTTACAGGCTTTTTTAACAATTCACTTAAACGCTTAGCAACTGGCTTTAATGATAATTCTTTCTTATCAGCATCTGACTTAACACGACCCAAGTGACTAAGTAAAATAGCTTTACCACCATGTTCAATGATGTATTTAATAGTAGGAAGTGCAGCAACGATTCGATTATCGTCTCCAATAACGCCATCTTTAATAGGAACATTAAAGTCTACACGGACTAAAACCTTTTTACCTTTAACATCGAGGTCTGAAATGATTAATTTAGCCATCAATATCCTCCGATAATATAATTATTTTTTTCTTCAAAAAAAGGCGGAAGGAAGAATCTCCCTCCGCCTTCTCATTACCACTTAACGATAATCAATTAATTAAAATTAATGATTAAAGAGTAGCAAATTTCAACAAAGTACGAACCATTTGGCAAGTGAATGAGTATTCATTGTCATACCAGCCAACAGTCTTAACTAATTGCTTGTCACCTGCAGTGGTTACCATGGTTTGTGTTGGGTCAAAGATTGAGCCAGCAGTCATACCGATAACATCACTTGAAACGATGTTGTCATCGTTGTAAGCGAATGAAGGACTTTCGTACTTCTTCATAGCTGCGTTAACTTCGTCAGCAGTAACCTTCTTGTCCAAAATTGAAACTAATTCAGTTTCTGAACCGTCTGGAACTGGAACACGTTGTGCATGACCGTTAACCTTGCCGTTCAATTCTGGAACAACAAGACCAATAGCCTTAGCAGCACCACTTGAGTGAGGAATAATGTTAACTGCGGCAGCACGAGCTGAACGTAAGTTACCACCACGTACAGGACCATCCAAAATCATTTGGGTTGAAGTGTAAGCATGGATAGTAGTCATAGTACCAACTTGTACACCAAATTCTTTTTGTAAAGCATTAAGCATTGGTGCTAATGAGTTAGTAGTACATGAACCAGCAGAAACAATCTTGTCATCTGGGGTTAAAGTATCATCGTTTACTGAGTAAACAATAGTCTTTAAATCATTACCAGCAGGTGCTGAAATTAAGACTCTCTTTGCACCAGCGTCAAGGTGAGCTTGTGCCTTAGCTTTGCTTGTGTAGAAACCAGTACATTCAAGAACAAAGTCAACGCCATCGTTCTTAACCCAAGGAATGTTTTGTGCTTGTGGTTCAGCGTATACACGGTACTTCTTACCGTCAACAACGATTGAATCATCAGTAGCAGATACCTTGTGGTTGAAAGTACCATGAGTTGAGTCGTACTTAAGTAAATGTGCCAAAAGTGCTGGGGTAGTCAAGTCGTTGATAGCAACAACTTCAATATCCTTACTCTTTGAGCCTAAATCCATAATACGACGGAATGCTAAACGACCGATACGGCCAAAACCGTTAATACCAATTTTAACTGTCATATTCTAAAGTCCTCCTTAAGAACTATTTAAGAACTATAAACAACAATTATTTTAAATGAGAAACTTAATTCTCCTTTAAAATCTTCTCTGAGGCTCCCTCATCAGTAATTAACCAGGTTTGATGGGGAGCATTAGGCATATAAGCTTTGATTGCTTCAGCTTTTCTAGCACCACAAGCAAAGGCAAATATGTGAGGTATTTTTTTTAGACTCTCAAACTGTAAACCAACCTGTGTAATACGGTCGACAATCTTACCCTTGTCATCGAAGAAACACCCAAAACATTCGGTGACAGCTTTTTTCTCACGTAGTTCAGATAACTTAATTGAGTCATATCCTCTACGCCGTGCCATTTCTTGGGCTAAACCAATTCCATGGATAACGGCGTCACTTTGTGAGATATCCTGCAGCAAATCCGCAATCGAAGATTCTCTAATTAGAGATCGATAAGCTGTGGCAGAAACTTGTTCAGGTAAATATAAAGTCTTATATTTACCAGCAGTCCTTGCAGCCATCTCCTGAACAATCGTGTTACTTTGTGTAGCAACATTTTCACCCAAGGCTCCACGACCCGGAATAAATTCTAGCTGACGGTTATCGCCTAAACTTTTAGACAAATATTTAGCCGATTTGGCTAACGCCGCTCCACCTAGAATTGTAATTATTGAATGACCTAAAGGCAAGAGCAAATCTAATGCTGAACTTAACTCTTCACCCATTTCTTCAAAAACTCGATCCTGCAAATCACCGTTCCCTGGAACAATAATTGTACGTTCGATCCCGAGTTTTTTAGCTAATTCAACTTCAGTCTTACCAGCGTTAAATAAGCGGTCAAGCAACGGAGCTGCATCTTGCAATGTTTTCTTACCCTTTTCAGTTAGGAACATTCCAAAATTTTTAATTTCGATTAAGCCAAGTTCTCGAAGATACTCAGTTTCTGTTCGAACCTTTCTTTCAGAAAGTCCTAACCGTTGAGCAACATTTCTTCGTCCGATTGGGGCACTTGAAGAAATCTGCTCAAGGACAAGATATCTTTGTCGAAAAACTTTTAAGATATCAGGAACGAGAGCTTGAAGCACGGTAAAGTCCGCGTCCATTAACTTACTCCTTCCTATTGGGACACTTATTGTCCATTATTGTGACATTTTTTGTCCCAGAAAGTTTAAAAATATAAGGGAAACGTAGTTTTTCAACTTTTTTAGTCTCCACATTCCCCATTCGACAATCTCAGTATAACAATGTATTTTTTACAATTCAAGAAAAAGATTTAACTTTAAAGCTAGTAAATAATAAAAAGAATTTTTATTTTAAACCCCTTTCTGATATACTAGCATGTGTGTCCAATGGGTCCTTAGTGTAATGGATCGCACGTAAGATTCCGGTTCTTAAAATCTGGGTTCGACTCCCAGGGGACCCATACTAAAAGCCAAGTTCGTTTGAACTTGGCTTTTTTGTTTTACTTTTTTTCTCGAATAATATAAATAGGCCTATTTTTAACTTGGATAAATATCTTTCCAACATACCTACCAATAATACCTATACACAAAAGTTGTAGCCCACCGATTAAAAGAATAATGCAAACCAGCGACGACCAGCCCAATACGGCAGCCGACGGTTTAATTATATGCCTAATGATAACTGCGATTAACCCAATTATCGCCAAAATGAAGGAACAGCTGCCAATCCAAACCGCAATATTAAGCGGGGCTTGAGAAAAATTGACAATTCCTCTTAACGCATACTTAAATAACTTCCAAGTCGTCCAATCACTTTCTCCTGCCACACGCTGCACATTATGATAATCAAGATATTTAGTCCTAAAACCAACCCAACTAAAAATACCCTTTGAGAAACGACTGTATTCTTTCATTGATAAGAATGCATTAACCATTTGCCGTGTCATCATGCGGTAGTCACGTACACCAGGCACTATCTGCGTATTAGATATTTTATTGATAAATTTATAAAAAAGGTTACTAAGAAAAGATTTAACTTTGCTTTCACCTTTTCTATCAATTCTTCTGGTTCCAATACAATCATATTTACCAGTTTTAAGTAAAGCATACATTTTAGGTAAAAGAGCTGGGGGATCCTGTAAATCAGCATCCATATCAACTACATAATCTCCGCTTGAAGCTTGTAGTCCCGCATAAAGCGCAGCATCCTTACCAAAATTGCGTGAAAAGGAAATATAGTGTACTTCCTTATTATTTGTATGTAATTTGCGAAGCACACTTAAAGTATTATCTTCTGAACCATCGTCAACAAAATAATATTCTATCTTTAAAGCGGTTAACTTTTTAACTTCACTTGCAACTACCGAATAAAACAGAGGAATTGTTTTTTCTTCATTATAACAAGGAACAACGATTGATAACTTTTTCATCAAAAATCCTCTTAATGATAACTACATTTCTTTACTTAACCAAGTTAATTGTAACAATTAATAAATGACCTACCACCCATCAAATAGATGGGTGGTCTCTTTGTTTAGAGTTTTTCTGCGA